>JAXHUM010000080.1:0-8652 GCA_034189325.1 Thermodesulfobacteriota bacterium | reverse complement strand
ACCTTTTCAACCTTGAGAAGGGCAAAATATCGCTCTGAGTCTTTAGGCGGCCGAATTTGACCGGAGATAGTGTCTCCCGTCCTCAAGTTGAAGCGACGAATTTGCGAGGGGGAGATATAAATATCGTCGGGACCGGGCAGATAATTCGCGTCAGGCGCTCTTAGGAATCCAAAGCCGTCCGGTAGGATCTCCAGGACACCTTCACCGTATATGAGCCCGTTTTGCTCCGAGTGTGCCTGCAGCAGAGAAAATATCAGACTTTGTTTCGGCATGCCGGTGGCCCCTTCGATCCGAAACTCCTTTGCCATGCGAGTTAATTCACTGATTCTGGTATTTTTAAGTTCCACAAGGTTCATGTTGCCTCTCCGTTTATTTTAGATTTCATCAAAAGGAAAATTCATAGAAATATATGATGTCGGCCAATAGCCATTTGCTTCTGCTGGAAAGATGCTGAGATATCTAGCAAATATGGTGAGATGGATGAAAAGTCGTCACTCGTCTGTAAACACCCTTCATAACCTATACCCAATTTCCGTGGTCGGGTTCCTATGCCCATCCTCAATGAATTCTCAATATGCCTCCCGCGTTTTCCAAGATCTCGACAGAATAGAACAATGCCAAGTTCATTTTATGCCGAGAGAGTATGGATGTTTGGGCAAAAGCCCCAAGCGTTTTGAACAACCACTCTCTGTTCAGCAAGAGTAACCCAAAATTTCTTATATCTTATGAATTATAACAGGTCTCTCAGCAGATTAGTAATGGAGTCAATTCAGATATCCGGTCTCTACCGAATCCTCAAAGAGGTAGGAAAACTCGATTTCACCTACAAATTATAACTATTCTTTTTGCGATGTCAAGTTCTTTAATATATTTTGATGCGCCTCCATGGCTGCCTAGCATGCTTTTTCTTGTTGTGGCCGCACAAAATCAATGCTTGTTGTAAGATTTTCCAAGAACTCGGTCCAAAGAGTCATGGTTCCACTAATATTCGTGATGAATACGCAAGTGAGACACCAAACCACAGCGCCTCGCCCGGCAAGGGTCCAAAAGCCGCAGCTTCTTTAGGTAAAGGAACCTGGACAAAGATTGAAAAGGCAGGTCCCCGTATCGTAGACGTCCATAAACCGGGCGTTTAATCGGTCATCTTATTAATTTGTATTGTTTTAACCACCAGGTTCCCATTCGGGCGTGCCGACAATCGTCACCATGGCCACCGACAGCGGACCGCCAAGGTTGTGTGCCAGCCCGGCCTTGGCGTCCTTTACCTGGTAGCCTTCCGCCCTCCCCAAGACCTGCCTGGATATTTCGGCCACCATCCTGCACCCGGTAGCCCCGATAGGATGGCCGAAGCACTTGAGACCGCCGTCGGGATTGATGGGGAAGGCACCATCTATGGAGGTGACACCCTCCCTGATCAAATCTGCAGACTCTCCGGTGCCGCACAATCCCAGGTCCTGGTAGTGAAAGAGCTCAGCAATAGTGAAGCAGTCATGGACTATTCCAAAATCAAGTTCTTTCATGGGGTTCGTGATGCCGGCCTGCTCGTAGGCCGAGGCTGCGGCGTCGACGGTCGAGGGAATGGATATCCCGGTGTAGTTTGGATCGTTGAAGGGATACCGTGTGTACACTGCTTGGGCCACGGCCTTGACCGTTGCGTAATTCCCTTCTCCAACTTTGTCTTTGGCGATTTCGGGCGTCGTGAGGATGAGTGCGGCTGAACCATCGGAGATAGCGCAGCAGTCGAAAAGGCCCAGGGGAGAACAGACCATGGGTGCGTTAACCGCCGTTTCCAGGGTTATTTCCCTCCTGAAATGGGCCTTGGGGTGCTTCACGCCGTTATGATGGTTTTTGACCGCAACCCGACCCAGGTCTTCCTTGGTCCATCCATACTCTTTGAAGGCCCGCATGGCACCAGGGGCAAACAGGCCGGGCGCGGATTGGGCCACCAGGGTGGTGTGCGGATACATCTGGTCAATCTTCAGTCCCGAACCACCTGTGTCGAGGAGCTTTTCTACTCCCGCGGCTATGACGATGTCGTAGACTCCTGCCGCGATTGAATAGCAGGCGTTTCTGAAGGCATCCATCCCGGTGCAACAGTAGTTTTCCACCCGGGTTACAGGTTTTCCGTAAAGGGCAATGGGATCCGTCAGGGCGTTGGCCGAAGCACCGGTCGTGTCATAGGCGACGCCGACCCAGCCCGCCTCAACTTCTTTCTGCAAGTCAACATTGGCTTCATCACAGGCCTCACAGACAGCGTCGGTGATCAAAGACTCAGGACTTTTATCCCACCTTTCACCAAATTTAGTGATGCCGGTGCCGATGATGGCGACTCTATCTCTAATACTTTTTTTCATTATTTTACCTCCAAACTTAACCTCTGACAGGTCTGGCTCTCCAGCCATAGAATCGGTATCCACCCTTGTCATGGAGTACCCTGAAGGTCAACTCTATGGGCATGTCTATCTTGACCTCATCCAATTCGCAGTCAACCATCTCCAACCAAATCCGGCATCCGTCCTCCATGTTCGACATCACCCTGGTACCGGGGTTGACGCCGTCGGCCGGGATGAGACCATGTGCGTATAGGTAATCGTGGGCAAAGGTGAAAACCGTGCCCCTTTTGGCGATCTTCACTTCCTGGCTGTCGTCTATGGTCCGGCAGTTTATACAGGTCCTTGCGATGGGGTACTGGATGGTTCCGCATTTGTTGCATTTCATGCCGTAGAAGGGAAAGGCCCATTTTTCTTCGCGCCAAAAAGTGACGACCGAGCAGCTTGAATCGTTGGGGGGCCAGCCGCTGTCCCTTGTCCCCTGCCAGTCCATAAAACGGCCGTAAGAAGGAATCATCCTCTTTGAGGCGGCGTAGTTTGTGCCACGGTGTTTGCCGCTGACCTCGGAGATAGCATCTGTTGCCTTGACTTCAAAGGCGTCACTACCCTCGCCCAGACTGGCGCACACGATCCTGTCGCCAGGTTTGGCCTTTTCCAGTGCTCCTACAAGCATCAGGAGGCAATGCGCTGTTCCCGTGATTCCGACGGTGGAGAACATCGGGTCCTCGAGTTGTGTCTTGGGATCAAATTTCATGACCCTTGCCAAGTCCATGTAACTCCTTGGATCGGGCCCGGCAAGGGCGAATTTGGAGATATCGCCCGATGTCAGCCCCAACTCTTCCAGCAAACCGGAAGTTACCGTCGGCATATCTTCCAGTACGCCGGACAGCCTGTCAAGCTTGGGCTCAAAGGTCTTCATGTAGTCCTGCCCCTCCATCTGCCACGGACCGGGTATAGGATCGGAAGCGGTGCGAAAGCCCTCTATTTCGGCAATGACTCCATCGTCGCCTATCAGGAGGGCGGCGGCACCATCGCCAAAGAGCTGTTCAAAGACCGAACTCGGTTGAGCCACCCTGTGCTCCGAGGCAATGACCAAGATCTTCCGGGCGCTGCCGGCCTTGACCGAATCGAGGGCGGCCCTGACCGCCGAAGTTCCGCCCCTGGTCGAAGCAGTGAAGTCAAAAGTGTAGACGTCTTTTCTCATGTCCAGGGCCGAGGCAATGATGGATGAGGCTGTTTTCTGCCTGAAGGGGGATGAGGCCGTGGCAAAGAAGACCCCGTCAATATCCTTGGGATCGAAACCCGCCAGGCAGTCTGAGCCCGCCTCGACAGCCATGGTCAGACTGTCTTCATCACGAGCGGCAACAGATCGCTCTCCTCCCATGGAACCCATGCCTGAATTCAGGGCGATAGTGCTCCTGTCAATTCTCCATATAGGGACGTATCCCCCATATGACAATATCCCTAACATCTGATAACCTCCTTCTTTTTGTAATGTATGCAGTCACCGGCAATGTCCTGGAAGATCGTGAATGCCCTGACATTGAAGTTTGAAGCTGTTGGACAACAGGTGTCATTAAAACAAAAGGCCGCCGTAGGCAAGTATTCCTTGTTTTTGTCGCAGTGATCCAGACTGGTCCGCCCCATATCCCGACTGCTGACCATGGAATAGTACTCGCAGTCGAGACATGTTTTTATTGTCTCACGATTCGAATTCTTCATCAGTGTCTCATTGTTTTGTTTTGACTGAAAACATCCTATCTCTTGGGCACAGTATGGATGATGTCATGATCAAGGTGGGTGTAAATGATAATCCAAGGACCTGTCATTGCATCATGAAAAACCTGTTCTATCATGCGGTCGGGAAGAAACGACCGCATTTATTAGAAAAGCATGTCCGTCATAATCCTCAATGAGTATGGAGATCGGCCCTCCCCAATAGGGGCCTTTTCGATTTATTTCATTTTTTTTATTATGTCTCAATTCTAAAGAAAAGCAAATGAAAATCGTCATCACTACTCTGTTTATGAAGCGCAGTTGTCTTGGTGGTTGGGGAGAAAAAATGGAGAAATCGATCAGATTTTTTGAGTGCTTTGTCGGTGTCCTTTCTTATGTGTCAGGGTAACAGGTTTAAAAAAGGAATGATTGCGGATTTTGCCAAGGGTCCTCATGGTCGGTTTAAGTATAGAGGCACCTACACCCAGGGATTAGGTGTAGGCGCTTAAAATATCGGTCATGTTACCATTTGAGAACCAAATCCACCTGGAGAACATCCTCTTCCTGTTTGGGATCACCCGGTGAATCATATCGGATCGGTTCAGTCTTGTAATAGTCCAGCCCAATAGTTGCGAATTTTGCCAGCCCGAACTTGAATTCCGCCTCATGCCCTTTGGCGTTTGTTTCCCCATTGTAGAAATCGCTGTCCGGAAAGAAGTCCGGCCAGGCGTCTCTTTCAAGCTCCCTATAATTGTACTTAAACTGCCACTGGCCAAAACCTTTCACCTTTTTGGAGCCGAATTTGATGCCTGCAAGCCATCCCACATTGTCATCATATCCATCCATATCCTGCACATCATCCGCACCTGAACGGACATACTGCCCGAATAGGGCGACAAAAGGAATGGGTCCGGGTATCTTGGTAAACCCAATTTCAATGTCACCGGCCAAGGCGTCATAATCATAGAGGTAGGTGCCGTCAGACGCCTGTGAATTGGTTCCTGCTCCTCCAGCGCCGCCTGAGGTGAAATCATTTCCCTTGACATTATCTAAACCATAGACCGTACCGGCGAGTTTCAGATAGACATGATCAGAGAATGTCCAATTGATTCCCGGCTGAACCAGCCACATATTCGGGTCACCCGTGTTTGAACTGAATTCTTCAAGGATATAGAAGGCCGGTGTTACGAATAGTTCAAGATCGGGGAGGACCTTATACTTGAACTGGGCTGCCAGGCCTTCCGGTCGAATATCACCATCCCACAAGAGGTCTTTGGTATTCCAGACAGGATTTTTGAATTTACCACCCATCACTGACAAGGATTTGAAAGGCTTGTACTGGGCAAATGCATAATCAATCCGAAGGTCCGGAGACTCGAAGGTGTCGTCCATGGTCTCGTTCGTGGACCTGGGATCATCTCCTCCCGAGGCGATCCCGAAGCCGGCCTTCCATTGATCGCTCAGTTTGGATTCGATCCCTGCTCTCAGGCGAAATCTGCCCCTGCTGCGATGGGGTTTCCCTGAATTGTCTCGTTCCTGACCTTGATAGCGCAGTCGAATATCACCTTTGAACTTCGTATTCTTGACCCATTTGGGCAGATCAATGGTTTTGCCTTTTCCCTCTTTTTTAGCAACCTCCGTAGCCACCTCTTTAATCATCTCTTTCTGCCTGACGTTCTCTTTTTGCATGTCGATCAATAGCTGATTTGCCTCAGCTCGGGAAAGAATGCCTTTTTCCACAAGCTTGTTGATCAAGATGTCCGCTTCACCGGCAATGGCCGTACCATGTGAAAAGGAGGCTGTCAGGGCCCCGGCAATAAACAAAACCAATGCGAGTCTTTTCATGTCTCTTTCTACTCCTTTCGTTAACTCTTTCCTTTAAAATGTTGGGTTTTTGCATCTTTACCAGGCCTTCCCTTGAAAGATGCCCCAAGAAAACCGACATAAATTTGCACAAACCCTATTTCGGATCTGTTAGGTAAGTGTAAGGTTTTTGTTAGGTTTGCCTCTTTTGAAGGAGAGCTCCTCTTCGGTCATGTGGATGTGAACTTGAAAGCTATGTATTTTTTATATGGAGAGACGGAAAGAGAGGCGGCGCTGAGTTTATTTATCCCAATATGAATTCCCGTATCTGATGAGGTTCAAAGGCCTTTAAGAGGGTGGACGGAGACGCCCGCGCGGCCCTTGTAATACTGTCTTGGGGGCCGTTATGAAAGGCTATTATGTATGATGATCTTTGAGGTGGGGCGTCAACTTCCCGTGACGAACAATCTCACCTTCGACCATGTATATGACCTCCTCGGCAATATTGGTGGCATAGTCTGCGATCCGTTCGAGGTGCCTTGATATGAGAAGGAGATTGATCAGGTATCCAAAATAATCACGATTATCAAAAAGGGAATTTTTGACTATATCGTAGACTTCATCCCGCATAGCATCCACCTCGTCATCCATCAGGCAGACTTTCAGGGCGAGATCCAGGTCGAGATTGACAAGGGCGTCAAGGCTCTTTCTCAGCATGTGTTCAGCTTTTTCCGCCATATAGGAATAGTCAAAAACAGGGTCGATATTGTCTCGTTTCGCCATGACGACCACTCTTTGCGCGATATTAACCGCCTCGTCCCCTATCCGTTCGAGGTCGTTGTTGATTTTGATAACGGCGGTAATGAACCGGAGGTCCACAGCAACGGGCTGGTGAAGGGCAAGTGTCTTGAGACACTCCTCCTCTATTTCAACTTCTGTTTCGTCGACTTCACTGTCTGCTTCAATGATCTTTTCGGCCAGGGAACTATCTTCCGTTTCAATCGCTTTTATGGCCATTCGAACCCTGTCCTCCACCATGGCTCCAAGAGACAGTATCCGTTTCTTGAGGCTGTCAAGCTCTTTGTGAAAATGTACTCTCATCGCTGCACCTCCCTTCCCAACAAGGCCTATCCAAAGCGACCGGTAATATAGTCTGATGTCTGCTGAAGTCTCGGCCGGGTAAAGATGACCTTGGTCTGGTCGACTTCAACCAGTTTTCCGAGATAAAAAAAGGCTGTGACGTCCGATACTCTCGCTGCCTGTTGCATGTTATGGGTGACGATAATAATGGTATAGATCTCCTTCAGGGCATGGATGAGTTCCTCGATTTTTTGGGTGGCGATGGGGTCCAGTGCGGAAGCCGGCTCATCCATCAAGAGCACCTCCGGTTCAATGGCCAGGGCCCGCGCTATACAAAGCCGCTGCTGCTGGCCACCGGATAAACCTAGGGCCGATTCATGGAGCCTATTGTTGACTTCTTCCCACAGGGCCGCCTGTTTCAGGCTTTTTTCCACCTGATCGGCAAGGAGGGTTTTATCCCTCAGTCCGTTGACCCTGAGTCCGTAAGCAACATTTTCGAAAATGCTCTTTGGGAAGGGATTGGGTTTCTGGAATACCATACCGATTCGACGCCTTAGTGTCACGACATCTATATCGGGATCATAGATGTTCTTGCCGTCAAGCAGTACTTCTCCATGGACCCTCCCATAGGAAATGAGATCGTTCATCCGGTTGAGGCATCTGAGAAGAGTGCTCTTTCCGCAACCTGAAGGGCCGATGAGGGCCGTCACCTGATGTTCATGAAAATCGAGTGAGATCTGATGAAGGGCGTGGGATTGTCCATAAAAGAAGTCCAGATTTCTTACGGATATTTTCAGTTCACTGTTCATGCTTCGTTCCTGTTAATAAACGAACGTGCCATACCGGATAGATCCGGTTCTCGAAGAAAAAGCCCTATCTTCGCCTCTGCAAACGTGCCCTGTAAAGAATCGCCAGGAGATTCAATCCCAGGACCAGAGATATCAGGACTAGGGCGGTCCCGTATTGAAGGTGCCGGGTGGCTTCAATCTCCGTGCCTGCCGTAGCCAACACATAGATGTGGTAGGGGAGGGCCATGATTTCATCAAAAATAGATGAGGGCAAAGAGGGAGTGAAGAAAACTGCAGCGGTAAACATAATGGGTGCTGTTTCCCCGGCAGCTCTGCCGAGTCCCAGTATTCCTCCCGTCAGTATCCCCGGAAGGGCCGCAGGCAGTACGACACGATAAATGGTCTGCCACTTAGACGCCCCGAGACCTAAGGAGGCCTCTCGATAGGTATCGGGGACCGCCCTAAGGGCCTCTTCGGAAGCGCCGATAATCACAGGGAGCGTGAGAAGCCCCAGCGTGAGTGAACCTGCCAAGATACTTACCCCCATTTTTAGGTATACGACAAAGAATCCGAGTCCGAAAAGACCAAAGACAACAGAGGGGACCCCTGCCAAATTGTTGATGCCCAAACGTATAAGTCTGACCAATCGGCCCGGACGGGCATACTCGTTGAGATAGACTGCCGAGGCCACTCCCACAGGAAGCGCCACCATCAGGGCCCCGATACTGAGGAGTGCGGTCCCGACGATGCAGGGCAATATTCCCCCCTTGGTCATGGAATCCATGGGCGCTTGCGTCAGAAAAGTCCAGTTGATCGCCCGCCAGCCCCGGGCTGCAAGGAAGTAAATAATAATCATCAGGACAATGCTGTTGATGACCGCCGCGATCCTGAAAAACCAAAACATGATACCCTGCACAAGGGATCGCCGAAATCGT
>JAXHUM010000008.1:0-27096 GCA_034189325.1 Thermodesulfobacteriota bacterium | reverse complement strand
ATATGTGAGAAAAATGGCTCAAGAAAGAAGCGATCTGGTCTGGCATCAATATTGTGATTCGCGTGAGTTTCTCAGCGCATTTTACACTGCCGCTGGGGTACGCCGCATAGAGATGCTCGAGAAAACCCAGCCCCCTGAACAACGTCGCCGGAGAATTGTGAGCCATTTCTCTACCAACGACACATTTGACACTCGTAACCCCAAAGGGAGATACCTTTCAACACCCTGCAATACTTTTGTTAGCTTAATGTTAGGATGTGCACGCTGAAGCCTCTTTCTATGCGAACAGAGAAATGAATAAGCCATACGAGGCTTGGTGTCTTAAGAGCGCTTTGAAACTCACACCTTGATCAATGGGCAAAAGGAATTACCTTTTGAAAAAAAGGAAGTCATCTTTGGCAGCGAACAGTCCATGAACATGTTCTCGCTCGTCGATCAATAGTGGGATAACCAAATCTTTGACAAGGCAGGTCACAAACTTCAAATGAGACAGGACGAAACAGGCCGAAATCTCGTGGCCTGGTTCCTCAGGAACCAGAGGCCCCTTCCTTGGCGCCGCGACTATTCCCCTTATGCGGTCTGGGTGTCGGAAGTGATGCTCCAGCAGACCCAGGTGATAAAGGTCGTTCCCTACTACGAGAGATGGATGGAGCGCTTGCCCAACCTTGCAGCCGTGGCCGAAGCTAAAGAGGATGAACTCCTTCGCTTGTGGGAGGGTCTGGGCTATTACTCCAGGGTCCGGAACCTTCAAAAAGCAGCACGGATAATCGTCACCGAACATGAAGGCAGGATCCCACGGGATGAAAAGACCCTGTTGAAACTCCCTGGGATAGGACCCTATACGGCTGCCGCCATTCTCAGCCTCGCCTTTAATGAGGACGTGCCTGCTATCGACGGCAACGTGGAGCGGGTCGCAGCGCGCGTCATCGACCTGGACCGGCCCGTTAAAGAAGCCGAAAGTAGGGAGGCTATAAGGAAGAGCTTGAAGGCGTGGCTTCCCAAGGGAAGGGCCCGCGAATTCAATCAGGCCCTGATGGAACTGGGTGCCACGGTGTGCTCCCCCCATCGTCCCGAATGCCAATTGTGCCCATTAAACGGTTTTTGTCAGGCGTGCCTAAGGGGTACGGTGCTCAAACGTCCGGTCAGGCCACGCAAGGTTTCGACAGTGCCGGTAACAGCCGCTGTAGGAGTTCTGTGGGACGACGGAAGGGTCTTCATCCAGAAGAGACCTCCCAAGGGGCTCCTGGCGTCTCTCTGGGAATTTCCGGGCGGCAAAGTGAGAGGAAAAGAATCCCCGAGAGAGTGCCTGCGCCGGGAGTTAAAAGAGGAACTGGGGGTGAAGGTGGGGGTCTTTGAAAAACTTGCGGAAATCAGGCATGCCTACACTAAATATCGCGTACACCTCCATGCCTACGCCTGCAAGATGATTCCCCCAGGTCAGGGGATCATGCTCCGGGCGGCTGTGGAAGGCCAATGGGTCTCTGTTGGTGATCTGAACAATTTTGCTTTCCCTTCCGCCAACCGAAGGCTCATAGAAATTCTCATCAAGAGGAACTCAGAAGAGAGGTAAACACCCGGGATATTCTTGTCGGTCTAAGCCTGCGCGCGAAAGGAATCGGTGTTCTATTTGATGTCTATTGGAATCGTTGTCACAGGCACCGGGGAGTTCTTTACGACTTTTTCCGCAACGCTTCCAAATCTGAAGTTTCCTTTTTCCCCATGGCTGGCCATCACAATGATGTCGACCGTCTCCTCTCTGGCCAGTTTCAAGATCTCCTGCGCCGGATCCCCAATGGATATGTGCTTGATATAGAGTGGGCATCCATCCAGATACTTTTCACAAATCTGATCGAGTCTCTTTTTCGCAGTCGTATCCTCCCACTCCATGAGTCTGTCAATATGAGTCTTGTCAAATTCACCGTACCATGCCTCGTGGTGGCTGATATCCTCAATAACGTACAGGAGATGTATTTCCGCCTGATACTTCTGAGTCAGTGAAATCACATGGGGAAGAGCCTTTTCAGATGTACTTGAGAAATCGGTGGGCCAAAGCACTTTTTTTATTTCCATATCGAATCCCTCCCTTTTAGATTAACGTATGGAAACCTTAAACCCTGGCAATCCTAAAATGATCCCTCCGGAATATGGAATATTACTTGGGATATTTATCAAAATAAGAATGATATTATATTTGTAAAGGTATGCCTGTCGCCCCTGCCTCGACGAGAGCGGCCATGGAGAATTCATTATCAGCTCTTATCTGGTGATTCCACTTCTTAACAAATGTTGCTCGTCGACTTCTGCTCGCAGAATCACTATTTCATAAACAGGGAAACGAGGTCGGGATTATAACATATGATCGCGTTATCTCCTAAATCAATGGGTGATCTTTCATTGGATACATTAAGCCGTGGAAGACTCTGTTTTGTCTTGACAGAGGAACTGATTTCTCCTAACGTTTCAAAATGAATGACAAAATCGACTGATAATAGTTAAATTATTGAGAAGGTAGGTGTTCCAGATGGGCGCTCAGGCCCTGCCGAAAGGAAAGAAGTACAGGGAGACCTTTGCTGATGGGAGCATTTCCCCCTATCCGGATAGAGACAAGAACGGCCCCGCCGCAGTCCTCAAGTCTGTGGGAAAAATAACGCCGAAATTCCCCGAGTTGTTTAATCAGCGATTTATGCCCCAGTTTCTTGAAGGAGAGAACAAAAGAACCTTCGCAGACTATGTCCGTAAATGGTCTGATCTGGGGATATATCATGTTCAGTTCAATTGTGTGGATGATAAGACCCTGCTGGAAGCCCAGAACGAGCCGGACAAACATAGCGATCTTGTTGTCAGAGTAGCCGGGTACAGCGCCTACTTCGTAGATTTGAGCAAAGGAGTGCAGGACGAGATTGTCGCTAGGGTCGGACTGGGTTTCTAAGGGAGACGGACGAAATAGTGTGATCAAACACAGGGGGCAGCCATGACCGAAGAGGTGTGCCCCCCTTTCATTTTGGTTCCCTCATTAAAGGCCGAAGAGTGAAGATATCTTATTATATATATGTCGCCGTCACAAGCGGCCTGTTCTTGTTCCTCTTCCCGATCCTCTGGATATACTGCCGACTGAGCACGCGCTACAGAAAACACCTCAAAGAACGCCTGGGATTCTTACCGATCCATAAGATAAGGCATATGAGCGGGTCTCCTCGGATCTGGGTCCACGCGGCATCCCTGGGCGAAGTCAAGGTAGCACTGGCTATCACAGCGATGTTAAGGGAGGTCGTCCCAGGTTTTTCTTTGATTGTGTCGACAACAACAGAACATGGCAGGCAACTGGCAGAGGCTTCTTTTGGAGAGAGAGTCCCTGTCATCTACGCCCCTATTGATTTCTTCTTTTCAGTTCGCAAAGCCCTGTTGACCGTGCGTCCTGATATGATGGTCTTCATTGAAACCGAGATCTGGCCGGCGTGGATCTCCGAGACCTCTCGCATGGGAATTAAGACGGCACTCATTAACGGAAGGATCTCCATCCGATCGATTAACACATACCTCACATTCCGCCCTTTTTTTCGTCATATTCTCAATAATTTCGACTTATTGAGTATGGCCACTGAAGTGGATGCCTCCCGCATAAAAGCTATGGGGGCCGACTCAAATAATGTGGAGATAAACGGCAACGCAAAATACGATCTCCTCGAAAAAACCTCGGACCCAGGTGCAAAAGATGCTATTAAGCGGTACCTGGGCCTTGATGACAAGGAGAGGGTCCTGGTGGCGGGCAGTACTCGGAGAGGGGAAGAGACCTTGCTCTTGGACGCCTTTGAGATCATCCTAAAAGAACATAAGGATGCAATCCTTGTACTGGCACCGCGACATATCGAGCGAACCCCCCTCATAGAGTCCGAGATCAAGAGCAGGGGCATGGGGTATCACCTCTTCAGCGATCTGAACAGGAATGGGCATACCCGAACGGAGAAAATCATCATCGTCAACTCTTTCGGCGATCTCTTTAACATCTACAGTGTCGCCACAGTCGTGTTCTGCGGGGCGAGCCTGGTTCCTCTGGGTGGGCAGAACCCCCTTGAGGCGGCTATTTGGGGAAAGCCGGTTTTTTACGGACCATCAATGGAGGACTTTCGAGAGGCAAAGGAGGTATTGGAGTCATTTGGAGCAGGCATGGAAATTTCCGATCCAAAGGCATTGGCGGAAAAGGCAGGTCGGTTTTTTGCCCACCCGGATGAAACACTCAGAATCGGCCGGCTAGCCAGAAAAGCCGCCCTCAAAAATCAGGGGGCCGCCAAAAATCAGGCCAAGGCTATCAAAAGGTTATGGCGAAGTCCCTAAGGGAATAGTAAGCAAACGATTTAACCCGGTTTTCTTATCGCCGTTTGAGGGTAACAATTGTTGCGCCCCAGCTGGAAGGGCCAGGGTCGACTTTAAACTCCAAGACCGAAGGATGCTGTTTGAGAAGGGAGTGTACTGTTCGGCGAAGCACCCCCCTCCCCTTTCCGTGAATGATCCTGACCTGGCAAATGCCATGTTTTATGCATTCCCTGAGATATTCATCTACCACCGAAGCGGCCTCTTCGGGTCTAAACATGTGTAGATCCAAGACTCCGTCGATGGGAATTCGGATCGGCTCTGCGCCGATTTCAGGCTTTTTTTCCTTTTGCCCCATACAATGGATGATGGTTCCGTAGAAAATCAGAACTTCACTTTGGGCGCTTCCTGCCGTTCCTTGGGCACTTCAAAGAATGCGGCCCGTTCAAAACCGAACACCCCTGCAAGAATATTGGTAGGAAAGCTTCTGATCTTGGTGTTAAAGACCTTTACCGTCTCATTAAAGCGTCTTCTTTCAACGGCGATACGGTTCTCTGTTCCGGCCAGTTCATCCTGAAGGCGCATAAAATTGGCATTGGCCTTAAGCTCTGGATAACGTTCAACGACAACCAGCAATCGTGAAAGGGCTGATGAGAGGTTATTGTTCGCTTCGATTTTTTCGTTGATGGTACCGGCCTTGGCGACACCGGACCGGGCCTCTGTGACTTTTACGAACACCTCTTTTTCGTGGGCCGCATACCCTTTAACCGTTTCCACATAGTTTGGTATCAGATCATATCGTCGTTGAAGCTGGTTCTCTACCTGGGCCCACGCCCCCTTGACGCCTTCATCCATTCTGACCAGCGAATTATACGTCCCTTTGAGGTACATTAAGGGGATCATGATGATGACAAAAAGAATGCCCAGAACTATCAATATCGTCTTTAACGATTTACTCATATTATCCTCCCAAAACATCTATCTGTTTTGACAAACGCATCATTTCATTCAAATAGTCTTTATACAGTTGGCTAATTTCCCCAGATCCTAATTTGATTTTCTCCTCCTTAACGTCGAGGAGTTTCAGAAACAGAGCCGCATCGACATCCAATACCTCGGAAACCGCCTGAATGATCTCCCTCTTCCCCGCAGGCAAATCCCTCTCTTTCAGATACAGAAGGCCCTCGAAAATGGCAAGAATGGCCGACATGGAATTCTCTATGACACCCTTAAGGGCGTCCCTCTTACCCATGCTTTCAAAGAACGCCTCCCTGAGCAGGAGCAATTTTCCCTTAATCTCTCGCTCGCATTGGAGTCGAACGCATTCCCAATCAAAAGAGAGGTCTTTAAGAATATCCTTTCCATAGACAAGGAGATGATTCCTCTGGAGGTTAAGGTACTCAATGGGAAAGACGTCCGTGGACGTGGCCACGTAATCCTCCGTCAGAAAGAGCGGGATCGCCACCCTTTTTTTCCGCCATTTCTTTTGCACCTCAAATGCCTTGTCAAGGGAGTTCATACCCTTTTCGGAAAGGACAACAATAAAATTAATGTCGGATTTTCCCGGACGATAGTCCTTTCCCGCGCCGCTTCCATAAAGGATAATACTTACAAGATCATCACCAAAAACAGTTTTGTAAGTGGTCATGATTTCCGGAAATATTTCTTTCGGATCTTCAGGATATTTTCCCATAATCTCTCCTGTCAAAAGCCTCCTCCGGCGCCGCCTCCCCCGCTCATGCCGCCGCCGAAGCCTCCGAACCCACCGCCGAAACCTCCGAACCCGCCGCCTGACCTGGATCCGAAACCACCTCCTCCCCCAAGGAGAAGCGGAAGAAAAAGGAGCCACGAGACGCCTCGTCTTCTCGATCCGAAGACAAAGGCGATGATCAAAACTAGTATAAAGAACGCAGAAAAGGGCGAGCGCTTTTTTGGGGGAGATTTGGATTTGGGTTGACCGGTCAATGCTATGCCTGAGTTCTTCGCAATGATATGGGCAACCGCCGAGGTCCCTTTAAGCAGTCCCTCTCCAAATTGATCCTGTTTAAAATGCGGCATCATAAAGCGGTCCCTGATTTCGCCTACTAGGCCGTCCGGTAAAATGCCCTCCACTCCGTACCCTGTCTCAATACGCATCTTTCTCTCTTTGATGGTTACAAAGATAAGGACCCCCTTATCAACTCCTTTTTCTCCAATTCCCCATGTCTGATAAAGGCGATTTGCATAGTCGTTGTACTCTGCTCCCCCAATATCGGGCATCGTCACAACAACCACCGGAATCTTCGTCTTCTGTAGAAGCTCCTTTGACACGGCCATGATTGCGCGCTCGGTGGAATCGCCGATGACACCGGCAAAATCATTCACAAGACCGATGGGCTTTGGAATAGGTCGCTCAGCCCAGACATAAGCAACAATAAAAAGGAATAGGAAAAGGGTGCTAAGGCTGATAAGCGGGTATCTGACTGCAACGATGCGTTTCATCAGGGATTATTGATCTCCGAAGATTTAGGAGTTTATTGCCGAAAAACTCTGATACTGCAAGTAGTTAGCACACTATCTTCTTGCCGCGAAGAGAGGCTTTTTAAGCAATCACGATTGTTGGGGTCTATCCTTTTTCAGCCATATTATAAGAAGGCTTTTCCGAAAGTCCATTGATTTCGGCGATGAGAGCATGACTATTATCGTGCGAAACAAGACCCGAAAAGAGAAAAAGGTAAAAAATGATTTAATTTGCCGAAGGCTGTTGACAATCTCAAAAACGCTGTTGTAGGTTGAGGGCACCTATTGAAGCCGCGCTTTCGAGTGAAAATTGTTTGAAGGTACGAGGGGATCAGATCACGGCAAATGAACCCCATTGATGAAAAGACGATGTAAAATACGTGACAAATCTAGTTGATCTGAAGTTCTAATAGCCCCGAAGGTTCCTCACCCGGGGCAATAACGCAAAGAAGGAGATTCAGTTATGAGGAGATTTCGTCTGTTTTTGAGTGTTTCCATCGGGTGTTTTTTTCTGGCCTTCTTCACTCTCACCGCCTGGGGGGCACAGGAAATCAGGATCGGGGTTTTGGGGCCCATGAAATTTGATCACGGTGCGCAGCAGGCCCAGACCGCCACTTATACGGCCGAAGAAATAAATGCTTCAGGAGGTATTGAAGTAGGAGACAAGACCTATCGAATCAAAGTCATAAAGGTCGATTCCAATGAATTCATCCGAGTAGTGGATGCCGTAAGCGCCATGGAGAGACTGATTACCCTCAACAAAGTGGATTTCCTAATGGGAGGCCACCGTTCTGAGGCGGTCCTGGCCATGCAGGAGATCATGGCGGATTACAAAAAAGTGTGGATCAATACCGGGTCGGGCGATCCCAAGATACCGGGGCGTGTAAAAAAAGACTATGACCGGTATAAGTACTATTTCAGGATTTGGATGGGATCCGTAGACTTCGGCGCCGTAGCCATGGCTCAGTTGAATCACGTCCTAAATCGTATGAAGGATGAGTGCGGCATCGAGAAACCGAAAGTTGCCGTGCTGGCGGAAAAAGCCGCCTGGACCGATGCAACCCTTAAAGTAGCCGACTCTATTTTTTTGAAGATGGGAATTGCAGAGACAAAGGCTTGGAGGGTCTCGCCAATGGCAACAGACCTGGCCGCCGAACTGTCTGCAATTAAGTCCTGGGGTGCCCACATCATCTGGACTCTGTTTACTTCAGGGGCCGGCACTGCCTGTGCGCGCCAATACGGGCAACTTCAGATTCCTGCCGCCTTTGTCGGTAACAACCTGGAGGGCATGAAGGACGGATTCTGGGAGGCCACCAGCGGGATGGCCAACTACGTGGGGTACCTTGATTTTCTCGGGGGTATGGATCTCCCCATTACTGAAAAAACATCCGATTTTATGGCCAAATACAAAGAGAAGCATGGCAAAAGGCCGGGCGCACCTGCAGCGACCCTGTATGAGGGCATGTATATATTGAAGGACGCCATTGAAAGGGCCGGGACATTGGATACGGACGCGGTAATTGCTGCATTGGAAAAGACCGATAGGATCGGCATTCTTGGAAGAAACGCCTTCAACGACATATCACATCGAGAACCGCATCATCTTACCTGGGGTCCAGGCTATTACACAGGTGTGGGCATCCAGTGGATAGATGGTAAGAGAAAGGTCTTCTGGCCCGATGGAGGCGCCCTCCTGGGCGATAAACGATGGGTCGGATTCAAATACAAAGGCACAATGGATTTCCAGCTTCCCCCATGGGTAACGGAGTACTGGAAAGCCAAAAAGTAATCTTGTACCACATTGACTTCCCTTGCTCAGGGTGATTATTAGAGTTGTCTTAGGATATCTTCACTCTGTTGATTCCCTTGAGCAATAAATCCAAACAATCAAAAATGACTCATACAGGATTAAGTTCCGGGTAGGGTTATATGGTTTTACTGGAGCCTTGAAGAAGACGATACGTTTCCTGACATAAGGGAACTGACATTCATTGCACATGGCGGATCCAAACTCGGACCGGAGTGTGAGAGGCATAGGGACGTTCCATTCCATTCACATATTTAAGAAAGGCTACCGTCATAAAACCAATGTCGGGGCGCTTTTATGGGCCTGGAAAGGAATACTAGAGGCAAAAACCAACTATGTGAGGAGAGAAGTCGACATGAAAACAAAAACTAATCGTACACTGGTTTGCTTGGGAATTTTGATTCCGACCCTTTTCTTTTTCAGCCTATCTGTTGTTGGTGCCAAAGAAGAAATCAAAATAGGCGTTGTAACCCCTATGAAGTTCCTCGTCGGTGATATTCACCAGAAGGGCGTGACAATGGGGGCTGAGGATATTAATGCGGTCGGCGGAGTGCATGTGGGGGGTAAGAACCATAAGTTGAAGATATTCGGGGCCGATTCCAATGAACTCCTTAGTGTGGTTGACGCTGTCAATGCGGTGGAACGACTGATAACTATCAACAAGGTGGATTTTCTCCTGGGCAGTGTACGATCGGAAGCGGCATTGGCAATGCTGGAGGTTGCGGCCGAAAACCGGAAGATCTTCATGACCCTCGGTGCGGCGAGCCCTGCCCTGCCCATGAAGGTGGCCAAGGACTACGACAAGTACAAGTACTGGTTCAGAGGGGCCTCGGCCAACTCTATTTACCAGGCCAATTATATATTCATTTACTTGGAGTTTGTAGCCAGGGCCGTAAAAGAACAACTCGGAATCGACAATCCCAGGGTGGCTGTTGTGGCCGAGAAGGCTGTTTGGGCGGACCCCATTGTCAAGCTGATAAAGGCAAAAGCCCCAAAGGTGGGAGTGGAGTTTGTAGGGGCCTGGAGGCCTTCGGCCACGGCTGTGGATCTTAGCTCGGAATTATCCGCCGTCAGAAGAGCAAAGGCGCATATCATCCTCTTTTTCGCCGCAGGCCCCGTGGATGTGACTATCTCAAGACAGGCCGGGGAATTGCAGATTCCTGCAATTGTTGTAGGGACCAGCGTTGACGCGACAACCCAGGACCACTGGAAGACCACCGACGGGAATTGCAACTACCGAATGGTAGGCAATACCTCGGGGAACGTGGCCATTACTCAAAAAACAAGGCCTTTCTGGAAAAGGTACTCTCAAGAATATGGTGAATTCCCCTGTCAATATACCACGGCTATCTACGACACCATGTTTGTTCTTAAAGAGGCCATCGAACGCTCCGGCAATATTGAGAGCGAAGCGGTTATCAAGGAATTAGAGAAAACAGATTACCAGGGCGTGTCCGGAAGATACGCCTTTCATCCCCTTGGACATAAGTTTCCCCACGACCGTATCTACGGCCCTGATTACATTCCCATGTTCGGCACCCAGTGGCAAAACGGAGATCTGGTTGTTGTTTGGCCTGACGGCCGTGGCGTGATGACCCAAAAGGGATGGGAAAAAGTTCATTATGAAGGGACCAAGAAACTGATCCTGCCTCCCTGGATGATGGATCACTGGAAAAAGAACAAGTAGAGTCTGCATAACGGGGGGCCCGGGGACTTGGTCCCCCGTCGGCATTGGGTCGATTGACGGGACTTCATGTCAGCGGATGCATATCTAACGATGGACTGTCTAAGTCCTCACTACGTCTGTACTACCACCTCAGGTAGCGTGATCGGGCGACTTCGCAATATAAAAAACAGCCCAAAAAGAAACAGAACAACGGCTTTTCCGAATCTATGAACAGGTTTTATCAAGGAGAATGTCATAAATGTTTTTTGATATCCTTATAAACGGAATGGTGGCAGGAGGGATGTACGCTCTGCTTGCCGTGGGCTTTGCCCTAATATTTGGTGTGGCCAAGATCTTTAACATGGCCCACACGGGCTTCTACATGATCACCTCTTTCTTCATGCTGATTGGAAGCACAGTCCTCAAGTGGCCCCTTGCCGTGACGATTTTACCGGCCCTTGTTGCGACCGTCCTGCTGGGGCTGGTGTGCTTTAAGCTATTTTTCGATCGCATCAAAGAGCATGAAACAGCCGTTATGATCATTTCCGTGGCATTGGCCATGCTATTTCAGGAGCTGCTTCTTCTGAGCTTCGGGGGCCACTACAGAGGGGTTTCTCCACTGATGAGAGGTTTCGCACATGTCATGGGAATAAGGGTCTCCTATCAACACCTCATTGCCGTTGGTTCTACAATGGTAATATTGGCCATGCTCTGGTATCTGCTGGCAAAGACCAAGACAGGAAAGGCCATCCGAACTGTTGCTGAAGACAAGGAGGTGGCCAATCTGGTGGGCATTAATGTAAGCAGGGTGTACATGACGGTGATGGCCATCTCCGTCGCCATTGCCGGCCTGGCTGGTGTGGTGGTAGCACCGATTTACATGGTGAGCCCCCTTATGTGGGTCCAACCCCTTACAATTGTTCTGGCTGCGGTGGTCTTAGGCGGCCTTGGAAGCATAGGAGGATGCGTGCTGGGTGCCTTTATACTCGGATACACGGAGACCGTAGTGACCTTTCTCGTACCTGGAGGCGCCTTTTTGAGAGGCGCCGTATCCCTGACAATCATGATATGCGTACTTTTAATTCGGCCGGAGGGTTTGTTCGGCGTGGTATTCGAGGAGGAAAGACTCTGATGTTGAGCTATTTTGATTTGATCTATGGTTGGATCCGAGGGGAGATTTTAGCCGTTCCCGGCAGGGTGATCGCATTCGCCTTTTTCATCACGCTTCTGGCGGTCCCTATTATGACTCAGGAGCCCTATTATCTGCGAATCATCACCTTGACAACAATTTTTGCCCTTTTCGGCGCGAGTTGGGATCTTTTAAGCGGATTTACGGGGCAGCTAAACCTTGGCCAGGCCCTGTTCTTCGGAGTCTCGGCCTATTCGACGGCCCTTCTGAACATACATTATCACCTGTCCCCCTGGGTGACCATTCCATGCGGTAGTATCGCCGCCGTTTTGGTGGGACTGGTGGCCGGCATCCCGGCGCTGCGAGTCAGGGGTTTTTACCTCGCCCTAGTGACATTGTCCTTTCCCCTTATCCTCACAGGCCTTGTTTTTGTGTTTCCTGATTTAACCGGCGGAGAACTGGGGCTTTCCGGTATATCCAGGCTTTCAAAATCCCCGATTTCGAGCTACTACATTGTGGTGGTGACATTCACGGTGTCGATCCTCATGATGTGGAAGTTTACCGACGGGGAAAGCAAGATCATACGGGTAGGCATGGTGCTTCATGCCATCAGGGAAGACGAAATCAGTGCCAGGACCTCCGGCATCAACACAACTTTTTACAAGCTCCTCGCCTTTGGGGTGAGCGGTTTTTTTTCCGGTGTGGCAGGGGGGCTCTACGCCCATTATATGAGGGTTGCCGGGCCTTCCACCTTAGAGTTGTTTTTCTCCTTTCAGGCAATTCTCTGGACAATTTTCGGCGGCATAGCAACTATTTATGGGCCGGTGGCTGGGGTTTTCATCCTCTATCCCCTGCTGGAGGTGCTCGCCCTGCATCCTTTTGGCGACAAGATACGGTATGTGCTTTTCTCCTTTGTCCTGATCTTCACACTTCTCTACATGCCGGAAGGCCTGACCGTCTGGGTCCGTGACAAGCTGGAGATCAAATGTCCCAGATGTAAGTTAGTAAATGCTTTTGTTCGCAAGAACTGCAGGGCTTGCAGGGCTGCTTTGCGTCTGGAAGGATAGACATGAGAAACATCTAACAGGAGGCCTTGAATCTTGAAAAACGCATATATGGAAAAGCCATGGATGAATCATTACCCCGCCGGCGTTCCCGGGAATGTGGAAGTACCGACTTTAAACGTCTGCGATGCCTTTAATCAAACCACTGAAAAATTTAAAAACAAGACAGCTATCAATTTTTATGGAAACAAGATCACCTATGGTGCGCTTCGAGATAAGGTAGATCGTTGTGCCACTGCATTTCACAAACTGGGGATCCAAAAGGGAGATCGAATCGCCCTTCTCCTTCTCAATTCACCTGAGTTTATCACGGCCTTTTATGCCTGTGCCAAGGTAGGTGCCGTCATCACTCCCATCAGCCCGGTCTATGTCTCCAGTGAGATAAAACATCAGCTGTTGGACAGCGGTGCATCACACCTGATCTGCCAGGACATCCTGTACGAAGGTGTGGAAAAAACCGGGGTGGAGCTGAAAAATATCATCCTGACGAATATAGCCGATTCATTGCCCAAAGTGAAAAAGATGATCGGGAAAAGCATCCTCCGCGGCGTTTACCAAAAGATGTCGGCCCCGTCGCCGGAGATCTACCGCAAAGAAAGCTTTCATCAATTGCAGGACTTGGTCAAGGAATATCCCCCGAATCCACCCGAGGTCTCTATTGATCCCAAAAAGGACCTGATGGCCCTTCCCTACACCGGTGGGACAACAGGGCCGCCTAAGGGAGTCATGATTGCCCATTGTCATATGATGTGGAATTTCAATCAAATATCCAAGTTCATGCCCAGTATGGAGGAGGGAAAAGAGACGGTAGTAGCCTTTATGCCCTATTACCACGCGGCTGGTCAGGGTATTTCGGTGTTGTACTCCATCCTGAGGGGATACATGCAGGTTACCGTCACCACACCGGATATTGACGACATTATCATGGAGGTGATCAAACAGAAGGCCACATTTTTCATGGGATCGCCCACAATATACGAGACGCTGAAGGACTATAAAAAGACGGACAGGGTGAAATGGAAAAGACTTAAGCTTATTATCTCCGGGGCGGACAGTCTCCATGACTATACCGCCAAAGACTGGGAGGACCGTACCGGCTCCAAAATCACCGAGGGGTACGGCATGACAGAGACCACATCTACAACCCATATGAACCCCATTGGAAGAGAGCGGTACGGATCAATAGGCATCCCCTTGCCCGATACCCTCGCTGCGATCCTGGACCCGGACAAGGATGAATTCATGCCTGTGGGAGAGATGGGAGAATTGGTAGTCGCAGGGGAGCAGATCACCCACGGTTACTGGAAACAGCCCGAGGCAACAGAAGACTGCGTTGCCGAGATCGACGGGGTGAGATGGTGGCGCACAGGCGACCTGGCACGGATGGAAGAGGATGGATATTTCTACATATACGATCGGAAGCGGGATCTGATCAAATATAAGGGGCTCAGGGTTTTTGCCAGAGAGGTGGAGGAGGCCTTGAAGACTCATCCCAAAATTAAGGAAGTGGGCGTAGTAGGCGTTCCGGATCCAAAGGTCGGATCTCAGGTAAAGGCGGTTATTGTCCTTGAAAGTGACGCCAGGGGGAAGATCTCTGAACGGGATGTCACTGAATACTGCCAAGACAAGCTGGCCCATTACAAAATCCCGAAGATAATTGAATTCGCCGGCGAGATCCCGAAAACGGATATCGGCAAGGTGTCCAGGAGAGAAATCCGGGAGAGCGTGGAGGATTAGCATGAATGGGCCTATTTTACAGGTAAAGCAGTTAGTCAAGAATTTTGGAGGACTGAAGGCGGTCAATGAAGTGAACTTTGAAATCGGACGGGATGAAATCGTGGGGCTCATAGGTCCGAACGGGGCCGGAAAGTCCACATTGATCCGATTGATGATAGGGATCCTCAGCCCTACAGCCGGCTCGGTCATATTCAAAGAAAGGGAAGTTACCGGACAGTCTGTTCACAAAAGAGTAAACTCAGGATTGGCCTGCACCTTTCAGATCGTCAAGCCTTTTCGAAATATGCCGGTTATTTCCAATGTTATGGTGCCCTGTCTCAGCTCCAGGTCGAGAAGAAAGGGAGAATGGGTCAAAACAGTTGAGTTGCGGGCCAAGGATGCCCTGGAGTTTTGCGGTATCGCGGACCTGGCCTTAGAACAGGCCTCTGCCCTCTCTCATGGCGATTTGAAGCGTCTAGAACTTGCCAGGGCCATTGCAACGGAACCGGATCTTCTCTTGCTGGATGAGCCCTTCGGGGGGCTCAACCCTGCTGAGACCAAGTTGATCGCCGCTTCCCTCAAGAGGCTTCACAAGGGGGGACGCTTTGGTCGGTTACACAGTGAGGGACCGGCCATGCTCATCGTTGAACACAAGCTGACCGAATTGATGAAGATCGTTGATCGGGTGATCGTTTTGAGCTTCGGGCAGCTCATTGCAGCGGGAACACCGGAAGAAATCGTGAAAAACCCTCAAGTAGTCAAGGCCTATCTTGGCAAGGAGGTGAAGCACTTTGTTTCTTGAAGTCAAAGATATCATGGTTCTTTATGACAGGGCCATGGTCCTCAACAGGGTAAGCCTGAATGTAAAAGAGGGTGAAATGGTGAGCCTTGTGGGACCTAACGGGGCCGGAAAGACAACCCTTTTGCGCACCCTGGTCGGCCTGGTAAAATGGGAACAGGAGGCCCTCAAAGGGACAGTGAGCGGGAAGATCACCGTAGAGGGTAGCGTCAAGCTGAACGGAGAGGAATTGAGTATCCTTCCTTCCCATGAGATTGTCACTCGAGGCTTGGTCCTATGCCCTGAAAGGGGAAGACCCCTTAGAGAGATGACCATCCGTGAGAATCTGGAAATAGGAGCCTATTTGAACAATGACAAGAAGAAAATAGAGGAGAATATCGAAAAGGTATTTTCCCTCTTCCCTATCCTGAAACAGCGCCATAAGCAGATCTCGGGCACCATATCGGGGGGCGAAAGGACTATGTTGGCTATAGGGCGCTCGCTCATGTCAAATGCCAAGATGATGCTCATTGATGAACCCTCTGTGGGGCTCGCCCCCATGGTAAAGGATGATCTCTTCGAACGGATCAAGGATGTTCACGGCATGGGGATAACCATTCTCCTGACCGAGCAGGATATCGGTTTTGCCTTCCAACTGGCGGATCGAAACTATGTGATGTCACAGGGCCAAATCATGGCCGAGGGAGATCCGGAGACATTGCTTGCAGACGAAATCGTTAGGAGGAGCTATCTGGGTCTGTAAACAAAGGAACAAACTATCCAACCCAAACCGTTCATGGCCAAGGTTTGTCGGCGGAGAATTCAAACAGGGGCGTGCGAGACGGGATTGTACTAGGGCGGGGAGGCCATTCACAAAAGCCTTTCGCTTGACAAGTATCCTTTCAAAACGTATAAAATAGGAGCTTAGAACACCACACTGAGACCTTTGAGAAATGCTCAATTTTGTTCAAGTGCAAGGAAGGCGAAAATTTTAATCGGAGGAATATCTTGAATATTTCGAGGATTAAAATGTGAACCTGACACAGCAATTGGGCAAAAGGGGGCGTTTTGCAGAGGTCTCACACTATCCATTCAAGACACCTTATTTGGGCCGCCCGGACCTGGTAGTCTTCAAAGCTGCAAAAAGCCCTGATAGAAGCCTGGAGAAATAGTCTTTAAGGAGGTAAGAAATGGAATCTGAAAAAGAATCCAAGTCATCCGATCCTAAGGAATATAAATGGGATGCCTATCTCAAGAGCTACTATGACAAACCTTCCAGCGTCAAGAGTTGGTCGGGATATGAACTGAAGGGAATATTCAACCCTGACGACACAAAAGATCAGGACTATGATCACAGCATCTCAGATGCCGGCACATACCCCTTTACCAGAGGAATTCACCCCAATATGTTCAGGGGCAGATACTGGACCCGAAGGGAAGTCGTCGGTATCGGTTCCCCCTCCGATACGAATGAAAGGCTGAGGTTCTGTTTCGAGAACGGTGGTTCCGGACTCAACACCATTGCCGACGTCACGAATGAAATGGGCCTTGACGCTGATCACCCCTGGGCCGCTGATGAGGTCGGTTTGACCGGTGTCAATGTCACATCTATAAGAGATATGGAAAGCCTGACCGAAGGGATCCCCTTGGACAAAGTGAGCTGGTCCGTCATCACTGCTACGCCTGCTGCGGCCGCAAACATGTCTCAGTACATTGCCGTGGCCCAGAACAGGGGATATGACCTCTCCGCTCTTCGCGGCTCCATCCAGAATGATCCTATTCATGCCCGTTACTGCGGTTTCAGACCTGCCTCTCCCCTCGACCTTTCCATCAAACTGGGCTCCGACATCATCGAGTACTGCAGTCGGAACCTGCCAAAGTGGTATCATACAACGGTCAATATGTATGACCTTAGAGAACAGGGGATAACCGCCCCTCAAGAGGTGGCTTTTGGTTTCGGTATAGCCATGTGCTATATTGATGAATTGATCCGAAGGGGAGTGGATATAGATGCATTCGCCCCACGAATCAGTTTTTACGTCTCTTGTCATGTTGACATCTTTGAAGAGGTGAGCAAAATTCGTGCTGCCAGAAGGATGTGGGCCAAGATTATGAAGGAGAAATATGGTGCAAAAAATCCCGCTTCCATGCATTTTCGGTTTGCCGTTCACACGGCAGGCTGTTCTCTTGTCCCCCAACAACCTCTCAATAACATTGTGCGCATCTCCTATGAGGCCCTTGCAGCGGTCCTAGCAGGCGTCCAGTCACTCCATTGCTGCTCATATGATGAGCCGATCTGTCTTCCAACGGAAAAAGGGCACCTTCAGGCCCTTAGAACACAGCAGATTCTTGCCTATGAAACAGGCGTCACCAATGTGGCCGATCCTCTCGGCGGATCTTATTATGTTGAGAACTTCACTGACAAGATCGAAGAAGAGAGCCTGAAGATCATGAAGCAGGTAGAAGAATTAGGAGGAATGGAGGAGGCGATACGTACTGAATGGCTCGACCGGGAGCTGGAAGCAGCAGCCTTGGAGAGACAGAAGGAACTTGACAACGGCGACAAATTGGTTGTCGGCGTCAATGCCTTTACCTCTTCAGAGGAAAAGACCACACCGTTGGGTGTCCAGAGAGTACAAAAGCAATCAGCCATAGAGCAGATAGCGGGAGTAAAAGATCTCAAAGAGAACCGAGACATGCACAGGCTGAAAGAAGCGATCAAGCGTCTTCGAGACGATGTTGGTGAGGGCAAAAACGTGATTCCTGCAATGGTCGAAGCGACCAAAGCCTTTGGCACAACGGGAGAACTCATAGGTACTGTTCGAGAAGCCATGGGTTATTCTTATGACTGTATGAATATTATTGAATCCCCGTTTGATTGAACCTAATCTCCAGGAAATCTGTCGAAACCTATAGAGACGGTTCTCTGATATTTCAGCCTCATTGGGGCATACAATATTCACAAGGAGACTTCCATGATGGATGAAAAGAGGAAGATCAAGATACTGATCACAAAGGTGGGTCTTGACGGCCATGATAGGGGAGCGAAAGTGGTGGCCACACTTTTAAAGGAGGCCGGCATGGAAGTTATCTATCTCGGAATGTATCAAATGCCGGAAGGCATCGTTCAAGTTGCCGCTGATGAAGATGTGGATGTGATCGGATTGAGCTACCTTTCGGGGGAACATCTCATTTTTACCCCTAAAATTGTGGAACTGATTAAGGAGAATGATCTCGATGACGTCCTTCTGATCGCCGGCGGGACATTCCCCCCTGAGGATATTCCAACTCTCAAGGATATGGGCATCGATGAAGTATTCAGGGCAGGATCGCTAACACAGTCGATTATCCAATACATCAGGGATAATGTGAGGGAGTAAAATCCAGGGATCAAGGCATGGCAAAGGAAAAACAACCTATCGCCGAAACAGTAGAGCGGCTATTGACCGGCAATCGTCGTGCTGCAGCCAGGCTGATCAGCATGATTGAAGGCAACGACAAGGGGGTCCGGGAGGCTATGAAACTTATCTATCCCCATTCGGGTCAGGCTGTGATTCTGGGGATAACAGGTTCCGGGGGGGCAGGAAAAAGCAGCTTAACGGATCAGCTTATACGGATCTACCGCCGCCATGGAAAGAGCGTGGGAGTCGTTGTCGTGGATCCGAGCAGTCCATTCTCAGGCGGTGCCCTGCTCGGTGATCGGATCCGGCTGACAAGACACTCATTAGACGACGGCGTCTACATTAGGAGCCTTGCTTCCAGGGGCCACCTTGGGGGCCTGTCAAGGGCCACGGCCGATGTCATTCGTGTAATGGAGGCGATGGGCAAAGACCTGGTCATCGTCGAGACCCTTGGCGCCGGTCAGGACGAGATTGATGTCATCCATTTCGTCCAAACCTGTTTACTGGTCGTCACGCCGGGCATGGGGGATGATATTCAGGCGATGAAGGCCGGTATTATGGAAATAGCCGATATTCTCGTGGTCAACAAGGCCGATCTGGACGGCGCGACCACCTGTTTAAGAAACTTGGAAGCGGCCTTAAACGTGAAGAGCTTTCAAAAAGGAGAATGGGTCCCTAAGCTTATAAAAACAGTGGCGGTCGCAAGCAAAGAGGAAGAACTTGAAGGGATTGAAGAACTTGTATCGGCAATCGGAGAACACCAAGCGCATCTGCACGATAGCAGGGCCATCGATCAAGTGCGAATTGAAAGAATAGAGCAGGAGCTGGGTCTTGTCTTCAAAGAAGAGGTAGAGAAAGCGGTCTTTCAAGGGCTCAAAGGAACGGGCAGGAAAAAGGGGTACATCAACAGTATTTTAAGGGGGGAAAGTGACCCCTATTCGGTTGTCAATGAAGTCCTCAACTCTTATCTCCAACCATCTCAGTCCTAATGGAACCGGGTTTTCACCGATCAATCGCCTATTCCCACTCAAATTCATGGATATTTCATGGGCTTGCGGCATGAAAAGTCCTTGCCTTCCCAACTCCTTTAATACAATCAATTATTAAGAACTTAAGAGGTATGATATGACAGTTTCAGGAAGCGACATCCCGCCCTGTCTGATTTTTATTGCAAAGGACGGACGTTGGTATCACAAAGGCGCCGAAATGATCCACCGAGATTTTATCCGCCTCTTTTACAAGAATATGAAGATCGATTCCACCGGTCAATATGTGATTGACTGGAACGGGACCCTCTGTTTTGTGGAAGTTGAGGACACGGCCTTCGTGATCTGGGGTATAGAATATCAAGAAAAGACTGAAGAGAAGGGGGCTTGCTTCCTCATCCGGCTTAGCGATGACACGCAAGAGGAACTGGCACCTGAAACCCTTTCTGTTGCAGAGGATAATGTCATGTATTGCATGGTAAAAGAAAATTCATTCCCAGCCCGGTTCAATCGTCCCGCATATTATCAACTGGCTGAGTATATCCAACAGGAAAAGGGAGTCTATTATCTGCCCATAAGCGGCAAAAAGTATCCGATCCTGATGAGACGAGAGAAAACCCGGCCAAGCTGAAGGGTGTTTGTTAGGTGACGGGGCTGACTATTTTTATTTCCGCCTTCTCTCTGAGATGGTTCAGCCATTTTTCAAACGAGTGCCTGTGCTTTGTCTGCATCAAAGAAAAGCCGTACTGTTCTTTCTCATCTTCGAATTGTTTCTTCTCGATCTCCCCTTTTTCCTCCCACCTGATAACGAATGAGCCCTTGGAATTTTCAAATACCTTGTCCGGATATGGCTTATTCTCATTCAGGCTGAAAACAATTTCCTGTAGGTCCCTTTCATATCCAATTTTGGGAATAGAGGAGTTGCGTGTAAAGAGCCCGGTTTTTTCAGGCTTTTTCCCTCTTTCCCGAGCGAGTTCGTCCCAACCCTTACCACGGTGCAGCTCAGACAAATAGGCTTCTGCCGCGGATTTTGCCTCTCTTGCGGCAAGATAGGCTATAACATCATTCCTAACCCTGCCCGACACTTCTTCAATGGTTGGAAGATGAGAGGGCATCTTTTCGATCACCTGAAAGATGTAGAATTTGTCTTTAAGCTTGATCAACTCGCTTGTGCCACCTTTTTCAATGGAAAACAGGGACTGGCGAAGCTTTTTATCCCCTCCGAGACCCGGCATGGGGTCATCGACGGCAAAAAAATCGGTCTCCTCAGACTTGAAACCCTGTTCCTCCCCGTACTGGGCGAGGTCCAATTCATAAGGCATCTGATCAATAAGGGACAATCCCTTCTCATGAGCCAGATCGGCGCTTGAACTGTCGGCCAGAGTCTTAAAAATTTCGTCCCGGACTTCGTCCAAAGGTCTTGCCCTCTCCTCTTTAATCTCTTCCACTTTGATGATGTGATACCCAAAACGTGTCCTGACGAGATCGCTGATTCCCCCTTTCTCCAGGTTGAAGACGGCCTCTTCAAAAGGCTTTGCCATCTGTCCCGAACCGAAAAAACCTAAATCTCCGCCCTTTGCCTTTGTGGGACCTTCCGAATATTTCTTGGCGAGGCCGGCAAAGTCTGAACCCTTCACAGCCTTTTCGAGAACTGATTGCGCCCTTTCCCTGACACCTTTTTCATCTTCTTCCGTGGCATCCTCTTTCAATTTAAAGAGGATATGCCTCGCTCTGATCTGCTTCGGTTGGACAAATGTATCAATGTTATATCCGTAGTATTTTTCAATATCTGAATCAGAGACTCCGATTTGATCCCTGAATCTCACGGGATCTAAGGTTATGTAAGATACCTTGATTTTTTCCGGTACCCTGTAATCCTCCTTATGTTCTTCAAAGAAGCCCTTCATGGATGTCTGTTCGGGATCGACACCCTTCTTGAATTCGTCAGGTTTAAACTGCACGTAGCTTAAGTCGACCTTCTCATTGAGAAACGTGTAGTATTCCAAGACTTCCTGAGCGGTGGACCTGGTGAACACATACAAAAGCTGTTCTACCTTCCTTTCCAGCAACTCTCGTGCAATACCCGCCTCAAAAGCCTCCGGTTCCATTCGATTATGACTCAGAAGAGAACGATACCGTGCGAGGACGAATTTCCCATCAACCTTAAAGGCGGGATGATCCATTATTGCCTTCTGGATTTCATCCTCCGTCACATTGAGGCCCAACCGTCTTGCCTCTTGGCTTATCAGCTTCTGGTCAATAAGATTGTCCAAGGCCCTGCTCCTGAGTTTGAACACCTTGATCAGGCTGTCGTTCCAAACACTTTTGTATTGCCTGTACAATCCTTCGCGAAGATCATTGTAGGCCTTGCGATACTCCTGTCCAGTAATAACCTCGCCGTTGACAAAGGCCACTTTGAGCCCCTCCCTGGCAGTAAATGAGTATCCGAAATAGAAAATAAAAACTAAGGCGATAATTGCTATAAAAAACTTGATGAGCCACGACTTGGCGTGTTTCCTCATCAGACTTAGAACCATCTGCAGACTCCTTAATTAATTTCTATTAGAAAAATGACCTGGACAAACTCCTTATCCTGCTGAGTCAACAGCTAAGAAGGCCAGAGTGTTTTCTCAACACACAGTCAGTCCCTGAGCCTCAGGTGGAAAACAGTGAACCGGTTCTCCGGGCTTTGAAATTCTATGACCGACGTTGCTGAATTTCTGTCAATCAGATAACATGATCATATAGAGAAGTCCATGGGATTTTAGCCATGAGGAGATGAATTGGATCCGACAAAAGAGAGACAGAAGACGGAAGACAAAAATGACACGGTTGAAACAGGCAAAATACCTTGACTTCGGGTAATACTTGATGTTAATTTTTCAAATTCAAAATAATTTACTCCTTGTCCCACATAGCCGATTTTTCCCGGGATAGACCCTTTGGGCCGGCATTTTGAGGGACCATCAAAGGAAAAGGACCGGAAGGAGAAACAGAATGAGGTATTACGAATTGATGTATCTTGTCCACCCCAACTTGTCTGAAGAGGAATATCGAGACACTCTAGGCAAATACCATGGTTTGATTGAAAAGAACAGGGGTGTGGTTATCAAGACGGATGAATGGGGAAAAAAGAGTTTAGCCTACACGATTAAGAAGTCCGACCGAGCCTATTACGTGCTGCTGCTTTACTGCGGGGATCCAGAGGTTCCTTCCATCCTTCAGAAAGAGATGAGAATGGATGACAAAGTTCTCAAGTTCCAGACGATCAAACTGAACGATGACGCAGACCCGGAGGCCCTCAAGGCGGAGATGGAAGAGGGAAAACCGGAGGAGCTGAGTGAAACCACCCAAGAAGGAGAAGAGGAAAATGGCATACCAGAGGAGTAGTGGTCGCGGCGGCGGAGACAGTAGAGGCAAATTTAGGCGGTTTTATCATAGAAGAAAGGTATGCAAGTTCTGCGCAGACAGCAGTCTTGTCATAGATTATAAAGACGCCAAAACTCTCAGACATTTCACAACAGAACGAGGCAAAATCATACCAAACAGGATCTCGGGCAATTGCGCAAAGCATCAACGAATGCTTGCGCTAGCCATTAAAAGGGCCAGAAACGTGGCACTTTTGCCTTTTACCACCTCTATAGTGAGATAACTTATATACTCAGGACAAGCATGAGAGATCCTTTGCTATTTCTCATCGCTTGTCTCCTAAAGATCCATGAAAACAACCGACATCCTGGGATGTGTGAGTGGGGTGAGCTTTTTTCTGGTGGCCTCGATCTGGATTCCGATTATCGGCCCCTTCATAAGCCTTCTGTCCCCATTTCCCCTTCTCTATTACACTACCAAGCTTGGTTTCCTTCAGGCATTGAAGCTTGCGGCCCTATCCACTCTCGTGGTCGGCATTTTCGTAAAGATGCTGGGACATCCTCAACTAGTCATTTTTGTAATCGAATTCAGCATTTTAGGGATAGCTCTGGCAGAGATTCTAAAGAGACGACTCGGTATTGGGAAGACCATCCTTCTGGGGACTCTGGCTATGCTGATTGTAGGCTTCACGTTCCTTTACTCTATTGCGCTCTCGAAGAATATGGGCCCTTCGGAAATGATCCTCACCTATCTGCAGGATCATCTGGAGGCGTCCGTCAAAGTGTATGAGGAAAGGGGTGCGACACAGGAAGACATATCCAGCCTGAAGCTGTTCGGGACCTCCTTCATAGATGCCGTCTCCAAGATCTACCCCTCCCTCATGATCATAGGCACGGCCTTTATTGTCTGGCTCAATATTGTCATGGCAAAGGTACTGTTTAAGATAGGAAATCTTGAATACCCGGACTTTGGTCCCATGGACAATTGGCAGACAGCAGACACTTTAGTGTGGGGCGCCATCGCAGCAGGTTTTGCCTTATTAATACCCTCTGCAAACATACAATTTTTAGCAATAAACACGCTGATTATCATCATGGCGGTTTATCTTTTTCAAGGTCTTGCCATCACTCTTTTTTTTATAAACAAGTACCATGCCCCCCTGTGGATGAGGGTGGGCATATATTTCTTGATCATTATTCAACAGCTTTCTTGGGTTGTCTTGTCGATCGCAGGTCTTTTTGATCAGTGGATTGATTTCAGAAAAATCCACAGGAGGATGGAGGGCTGATCTTACTTAGGAGGAGATTGAGATGGATATTATTTTACAGCAGAATGTCGACGAACTCGGGCTCGAAGGAGACGTCGTCAAGGTCGCAAGGGGCTATGCCCGTAATTTTCTGATCCCTAAAGGAATTGGAGTGGAAGCAAGCGAGGCAAATTTGAAAGCCCTTGAACTTAAAAGAAAGAAGATTAATCTCAGGAGGCTAAAGGCAAGGGAGCAGGCCGAGAACCTGCGAAAAGAGATGGAAGAAGTGGTTGTCCGTTTATCACAAAAGGCGGGTGAAGAGGGTAAACTCTACGGATCAGTCACCACCATGGATATTGCCTCACACCTTGAAAAACAGAACATAATGATTGACCGAAGAAAAATTCTCCTTGAAAAACCGATTAAAATGGTAGGGGAGTTTGATGTGCCCATTAAGATCTACCCTGAAGTCATAGGATCCATCAAAGTCATTGTCACCCCCTTGGAAAAAGAGGGAGAAGACAACGAATAGCCTGAGACGCTCCCAGGGTATCAGGTCGTGCACATAACACATTGACAAACAGGATTCTTTTCGTGACCAAACCCAAAGCACAATCAGCGCCTTTTCATCTCAAAGTGCCCCCCCATAATGTTGAAGCGGAACAGGCCGTCCTAGGCGCCGTGTTGATTAACAATGACGCCGTTAACGAAATCATGGATCTGCTTTCGCCTGAAGATTTCTACCGTGAAGCGAACGGCGCCATGTTTGAGGGGATCCTTGATCTCTATAACCGGTCCGAGCCGATCGATATCATTACCCTCTCCCAAATCCTTTCCCGGAAGAATCTTATCGAAAGGATCGGCGGCACGGACTACCTCGCCTCTCTTGTTGACGCTGTCTCCACTTCCGCAGGAATCGCCTATCACGCAAAGATCATCAAAGACCTATCGGTGCGAAGAAAATTGATTTCTCAGTGTTCGACCATTTCGGAGTTGTGTTTCCAGGAATGGGAGAATGCCGAAGATCTGCTGGAACGTGCTGAACAGTCTATTTTCGACATTGCTGAAGATAATGTTAGGGAAGGTTTTAATAGCCTGGCAAAGGTGATTGATAGTAGCTTCAAAAAACTCGAAAGTTCAGCCGCTGTTGATGGATATATCACAGGGGTTCCTACCGGCTTCACGGAATTCGACCGCTTGACCGCCGGTTTACAGCCCTCGGATCTCATAATTATTGCAGGAAGGCCGAGTATGGGGAAAACAGCTCTGGCCCTGAATATCGGATACAACGCAGCCAGAGCCCTTAATAAGGGAGTGGCTGTTTTCTCCCTGGAGATGTCCAAACAGCAACTCGGCATAAGGTTGCTGGGATTCGACTCGGCAATTGATGCCACCAAGCTAAGGACAGGATTGCTAAGGGATAAGGAGTGGGCCAGGCTGACGGAATCAGCAAGCCGCCTCTCTGAACTCCCGATTTTCATTGATGACAGTTCAGCCATTACCGTTCTCGAGATGAAGGCCAAGTGCCGGAGACTCAAGAAACAGGGTAATCTGGCCATGGTCATCATTGATTATATGCAATTGATACAGGGTCGGAGTTCGGCTGAATCCAGACAGTTGGAAATGTCAGAGATATCCAGGGTGCTCAAAGGACTGGCAAAGGACCTTGACCTTCCGGTTATAGCGCTGTCACAGCTGAATAGAAAGGTAGAGGAGCGATCGACAAATCGACCCCTCCTGTCAGACCTGAGAGAAAGTGGGGCGATCGAGCAAGACGCCGATGTTATAGCCTTTATTTATAGGGGTGAGTCTGTCCCGGCAGAGGGCGAGGCAGGGGAATTTGGCAATGTGATCAATATAGACATAGCCAAACAAAGGAACGGACCAACAGGGACATTCAAGTTAACCTTCCAGAAGGAATATACCCGATTCAGAAACTACACTGAGGCGGAAGATCCCCTCTGATATTCCTCGCTGAACAGTCTTCTTGCTTTCTCGATGTCCTTATGGATCTGTCCGGCCAGCTCATCAACTGTTCTAAATGTCTTTTCCTTCCTGAGATACTTCACGAAACCGACTGATATGGTCTTTCCCAGCAGGTCTCCGGAGAAATCCAGGACATGGGTTTCCACTGAGAATACCCCATTTCCAAAGGTAGGATTGTGGCCGATATTGGTCACCCCCTCAAACCACTGACCGTCGATCAGGGTACGTACGGCATACACGCCTCTTGCTGGAATCAATTCATCGATGAGATCCAGATTGGCAGTCGGGAACCCCAGGAGTCTACCGCCTCTATTCTTTCCCTTCACAACGACACCGGAGATTTGGTAGTCTCTCCCCAGCAGGTTTCTGGCCTCTTCCAACCTGCCTTCCTGCACCAATTTCCGAATAGAGGTGCTCGATATCAACCTTCCATCACTATGTTGGGGACCAACCACATGAACGGCAAATCCGTTGTCTACGCCCATTTTCTGGAGAAGTTCGATATTGCCTTCCCTCTTATGACCGAAGGTGTAGTCATAGCCGACTATTATCTCCTTGATGCCGATTGTGCCCACCAGGATCTCCTTCACGAAATCACGGGATGAGATGGCCGCAAACTCTTTAGTAAAGGGAATACAGAATATGTAATCCACCTTTTCGTCGGAAATTAACTGGATCTTCTGCTTCGTAAGAGTTATTAACGGGGGGCCTTCGCCGGGTCTAATAACCTTGAGTGGATGGGGTTCAAAAGTCATCACGGCCGATATCCCCCCTATGGAACGGGCCCTTTTCTTCACCATTTCAAACAGGGCCACATGTCCCTTGTGGACCCCATCAAAATTCCCTACGGTCAGCACACAATTGGCTAGTGGTTTTTTTATCTGTTTCAGATCAGAAATAACACGACTCATTTTATATTACTGCCTCAATGATGACGTCAAGTCTGGATAAGGTTTGAGTTAAATTCACCGGATTAACCGGCCCAAAAGTCATTGACAAGATCTGTTGGCTAATATAATCTTATCGCTTACGTATTTCAACCCTATTTCAATGCCGAAGTGGCGGAACTGGTAGACGCGCTAGGTTCAGGGTCTAGTGTCCGTATGGATGTGCGAGTTCGAGTCTCGCCTTCGGCACCACA
>JAXHUM010000079.1:0-3784 GCA_034189325.1 Thermodesulfobacteriota bacterium | reverse complement strand
GGCCCGGATCACCCGCCTTGAGACAGCATAATCCTTATTGCAGGAGAATCTTCTCTGTCTTTCAGAAAGTCCTTCAGCATCTCGCTTGCTTTTTCCGTTACTTCAAACATAATTGCCTCCTATTCCGATCTCTTTGGGATTTATATGTACAATAAGCATCCTGGACGATTTTGTCAAACCTTCCGAAAAAGCGAACGAAACCGATAAAGGTTGAAAACCCGAGCCCCTGTCATCCAATCCCGGAATACCCACTTAACAAGTGCATGCCGATTGAGTCATGACTCAGTTGATCGGTTTGGCCTCGTCAATCAGCATAATAGGTATGTCATCCTTGATTTCGTATAACAGTCGGCACCTATCACAGATGAGCCCATCGCTGTTTTCGTTAAGATAGACCTCTCCCTTGCACTTGGGACAGGCCAAGATATCCAACAGGTCTTTGCTAACGGCCATTTTTCCTCCCCATTTGAGGTATCAATGAAAGGATCGTTTTCAGTATATTTGGAGCACACATGAACAGTATATCAGGTGATTCACCCCTGTTTCAGAATTGGTATATTTCAGGATAATAGCATTTCCACTTCCGGTGGAACCAGAGCCAATGATCAGGGTAGCTTCTCACGACCTTTTCAATGGCATCGTTCATCCTTTGAGTGCTCTTCTGTATGCCCTCTTCACTCATGTCAGGTCCGAAATCAAGTTCAGGCAGAAACAGGATCCTATGATGCAGCATATCTTGGGAACGAACCATAAACATCGGGACAACAGGGACCTGAAATTTCTTTGCCAGGGCCGGAACCAATGAGATCGTAGAGGCCTTCTTCCCAAAAAAATAACACGGGATTCCCTCTCGCATATTGACATTCTGATCAGCGAAGATGACAAGGTCCCTTCCCCTTTTCAGATTTCTAATCGCCTCTCGAAGGCCGTTTTCCTTATAGACTATGTTGACTCCGGCCCGCTGGTTATAGGCGATCCTCTCTTTTTCGAGCAGGGGATTGTCTATTTTACGAACAATAAAAGTGAGTTTATTGATGGTGCTCGCGTAAAAGAGGTGGGCATACTCCCAGTTACCAAAGTGGGCACTGAGAAGAATAACAGACTTGCTTTTCTTTTTCGCCGAGACAAGGTGCTCCCTCCCCTCCACATGGACAAGCTCACTCAACTCCCCAGGAGAGATGTCCTTCAATTGCATCCATTCATGACCTATCATGCCGAATTGCATGTAGATCCTTCGGGTCAATGAACGTATATCCTTTTCCTCTTTTTCGGTCCCAAAGGCGAGTCGCAAGTTAGTCGAAATGATTTTTCTGTGTCGCGAATCAGCTAGATAGGATAAAAGGCCAAGACACTTTCCAGCGCGAAGCCACACCCTTCGGGGGAGAATTCGGGATAAGAACCGGTATGACATGACCACACGGTATAATGCCCGATCAAATTGTGAGGCTTCTTCACTCATACGAATAATGTCTCCAATATCGGTTTTTATCGAAGAGAAGATCAGACGACTTTCTTCAGCAGTGTCCGAAGCCTGTCTCTCAATGACCTCACGAAAGTCTCCAACCGGCTCTTATGATAATACAATCGTTTTTCTTCCGGGCTGACGCTATCCGGGTCAATTCGAAGCTGAAGCTTGATCACGGCCATCAGATCATCCTTGACGAACCGCCTGTAAATGAGATTCAGGGGAAAAAACCTGAACTCCCGTTCCGAAATGGAGGCGCCCCAATCGATAAGAATCGGCTTCCCCTTTATGTCCACCAAGATATTGGAAGCCGACTTCAGATCACAATGGGCCACGCCCCGCCCGTGAATTTCGTTTACCACCCTGCGCAGCTCATCAAAAAAATCTTCAGGTAGATGTTCAAACCTTTGAGCACTCTCCCTCGTTCTACCTTGTACCTCTTCAATAACCAGTGCAAGTCCCTGAATATTACGATAAAGATGAGGAATGTTGCTGACGGATTGGAGCTTTCGGTAGGCCTTTGCTTCTCTCCAAATCAGAAAACGGCCTGCAGTATTTCGAAATAGGAATCCCTTTGAGCTGAAGTCTTTTACAACAGCCCTAACAGAATTCTCCTCTACCACCCATAGGCAAGGCCTCGTGTTTGACGTCTCTCGTAAGGTATGAGTCTTGTGTTTGTCAAGTTCTGACAATCTAAGCAATTCAAACATGATCTCAAAGTCGCGAAATCACGGCTCATTTTAAAGATCCCCTCGGAATGAACCGGCAGGGAGTGGGATAACACCGGGATCGCCTCCCTTCGTTCCTTGATCCTCAGCGAACCAAGTTTGTGTATCAAGGCTGTGGAGCGTCTCCCCCTGAAGCGTCAAACAAACTGGGATTGATCAGGTCTATGCTGATGGGACCGAGCGGCCGATCTGTGAAAATCTCGGCATCCGGCTCCACATCGGATGCCTTATCAGAAAATGTCAATTCAAAATGGTGCGGCATGCTCACATGACCTGCCCTGTCCACAATATTGATTGAAAGGCCAAGATGGACATTCCATAGATCCGCAAAAGGGGAGGTTGTCAGGTAAATGTAGCCCGAAAGCTGATGCGCGCTCTCCTTGGGGATCTTTACCGTGCTGAATGGATAGGGATCTCCACCCTCTTGCAGAAGAGAAGAGACAAGAATCATTTTCATATCCCCGTCCGGGTCAAAGGCATTGAGATAGATCCTCCATGTGTCTCCCATACGGATTTTTTCTTTTGCGAAAGCCGTGGCAATGACAGGCGGGTTGGAACCGAATTTCGCCTCTTTTTCCTCCAACGTGGCACATTGGGAAAGGATCATAGACATGGCAGGGAAAATGATAAAGGCCAAACTCCTGCTCCTGCAAGCGCTGAATATGCCCAAAAATGACTCTTTGGATTTCATTTTGCCCCCCTTTCATTCAACCCGTTTGAATGATCGACCCTCCTCTATTCGAAGGCCTTGACAAATCGATATCATAACCCTAAATTTATTATTTCAGTATAAGGACGAGCTAGTTGTCAATATAAAAATAGAATTATATTGAAACGACCACTCGAGAGACCCTGGAAAGCCTATTTGATATCATTGAAGGAGAGAATTAACCATGAAAGTCCTTATAAGCGACCCCTTGTCTGAAAAGGGAATCGACATATTTCGTGAGACACCCGGGATTGATGTGGATGTAAAGACAGGCCTTGAGCCTGATGAGCTCAAGCAGATCATTCACCAATATGATGGTTTGGCCATACGAAGCGCCACAAAAGTGACTGCCGATATAATCTCCGTAGCCACTAACTTGAAGGTCATCGGCCGCGCGGGAATCGGCCTGGACAATGTGGATATCCCAGCCGCCAGTCAGCGTGGAATTGTCGTCATGAACACGCCTGAGGGTAATACCATCACCACGGCCGAACACACCATCGCCATGATCATGGCCCTATCGAGGAATATACCTCAGGCCACAGCCTCTCTAAAGGAGGGCCGATGGGATAAGAAGAAGCTGAAAGGACGTGAGATCTTCAACAAGACCCTTGGGCTGGTAGGAGTAGGACATATTGGGAGTATCGTTGCTGATAGGGCCAAAGGTCTGAAGATGAGAGTGATCGTCTATGATCCCTATATCAAGGCCGAGACTGTTGAGCGCCTCGACCTCGAACCGGTCTCCTTCGATGAACTGCTTCGAAGGGCCGATTTTATTACTATTCATACTCCTAAGACCGATGAGACCACCAATCTTTTTAATCGTGAATCCATTGCCAAAATGAAGAAAGGCGCTGCCCTGATCAACTGTGCTCGGGGAGG
>JAXHUM010000078.1:0-8260 GCA_034189325.1 Thermodesulfobacteriota bacterium | reverse complement strand
GACAAAACATGAGGTCTTGGTCCTTGTCAAGTCCGCCATAAGATGGGGGCAGGAAGATCTGGAGTAACCCCATATCAGCCATCATTTCGGCAATATCCCATCTGAAGACCCCTTCCCTGTCAATCTCAGCCGCCAGAGGCGCAATCTTCTCTTTGGCCATTCTTCCTACATGGTCTAAAATAAGATTCTGTTCCTCTTTCAGTTCCACGAATTCGATCATGCTGTTATCAATCTCCTCTCATATGTGTTATTATAATATTTTATGGCCTCAGGCCACTTAAAAAATGACCCTTTTACATCGTCAATGAAGAAGATCTCACGACCTGCAATACAAGGCCATCCACCTGATAAAGGATCACCCCACCCTGAGCATGACTGACCCGACACTTTTTATAACCATCTTTTTCGACGTCTGTAGTGTTTTACCTCTCGGTAACTCTTTTTCTTCCCCACTTCACTCAGCCCCATATAGAATTCTTTAACATCCTCATTGTTTTTCAATTGCTCCTGGGTTCCGTCGAGGACAATCCTCCCATTTTCCATGATGTAACCGTATGAAGCAATATCAAGGGCTGTTGTTGCGTTTTGTTCAACGAGAAGTATCGAAGTCCCCTTGTCCTCATGGATATTCTTGATAATCCGAAATATTTCTTGTACGAGAATCGGGCTTAACCCCATGGAAGGCTCATCTAAAAGCATGATTTTCGGGTTGCTGATCAACGCCCTTCCAGTAGAGATCATCTGTTGTTCACCACCGGAACAGTATCCGGCCGTGGCATTGCGCATGAGCCTCAATTTCGGGAAATATCCATAGATCATGTCGATGTCTTTCTTGATGGAGCTTTTTCCCCTCTTGGCCCTCGCACCGACACGGAGGTTCTCTTCAACGGTCAGGTGCTCGAACAACCTTCTACCCTCCAATACTTGGGCAATACCACACTGGGCGATCCTGTCCGTGCTCATCCTGATGAGGTCTCTTCCTTCAAATTCAATGGTCCCCTCAGTGACCTCCCCCAGCTCAGTGTGTATAAGGCCGGTGATGGAATTAAGTGTGGTGGATTTGCCCGCTCCATTAGCACCCAGCAATGCCACAATGGTCCTGGGAGGAACGTGGAGTGAAACACCCCTCAGAACCAGAATGACCCTGTTAAACATTACCTCCACATTAGTAAGACGCAACATGTCCAGAGAGCCCTCGGTTGACGTTGACAATAGATTCGCAAAAGCGCACTCAGATTCTCTCGATCCTTTTCAGTCCGAAAAGGCCATACGGCTTAACAATAAGAACCAAAAGGAGGATGACAAAGGGAACGATATCCGTTGTGCTGGCTCCCACCATTGGGTCAAGGTATTGGCCGCACATATATTCGAGGATACCGATAATAATGCCGGCGAGCAATACACCGGGAATCGACTCCAGCCCTCCCAGCAAGACTACAGGAAAGGATTTTTCTCCAATCTCGTACAGGGTTGTATTCACCCCATGAATCGTGCCGACCAGGACCCCTCCCGTAAAAGCCAGGACGCATGACAGGACCCAGGCGAGGACAAACACCATCCTGGTGCTGATGCCCATGCACATGGCCGCCTGATGATCTTCTGCCACGGCCCTGAGATCAAGTCCCCATTTGATGTATTTGAAAAACAATATAAAGAGGGTCATCATGGTCATTGAAACGGCAAATGTGACAATTTGCTGCAGCGAGAGATTAACGCCGAAGATTTCAATGGGAAGGGCGGGGACAAATGATTGGGGAAAGGCGTTTGAGGCCCTGTCCCCCCAGAAGAGAGTTACCACACCGTTAATGAAGGCCTGCAAGGCCAGAGTGATGATGATCAAAGATATGATCGGCTGACCCACAAGTCTTCTCATGCCGAAGCGTTCGATGATGATCCCTATGAGTATGCCGGCAACGGCAGCCGCAATCAAGGCAAGCCATATAGGCATGCCGACCTCCTCTATAAATGACCACGCAATGTAGGCTCCCAACATCACCAGACCACCTTGTGCGAAATTGAATACTTTGGTCGATTTATAGATCACCACCACGCCCATCCCGACAAGACTATACAGGGATCCCATCATGATGCCGCTGGCAAGTGTCTGAAAAAAAGTTTCCATCTGAACCTTGTATGTTTATTTTTATTTTAAGAGGGGCGGGGCATTTCACTTCCCTCGCCCTTTTGATAGGGGAAGTGTGGTCTTTAAAAATGCGAGACAATCTTGTAAGCCCGCCCCCTGTTTCTGATCATTAGGGCTTCAGGCCTGGCGTCTGGATATCATACTTTTCCTTTACCCATTTCCCGTTTTTGACCTTTGACACATTCATAGCAAGGAACGGCCTTCTCTCAGTTTCAGAAAACCTGACATTGGGACAAATCCCTTTCATGTCCAGGTTATTAAAGCCTGTAAGAGTCTTATAGACCTCCTCTTTAGTCACATTATCGGGACCAAGTCTGTTGGCTGTTTGCTTAACGGCTTCGTAAATGATTCGCGCAGGGACAAGACCCATGAAATAGTTGCTGCTCAATTCATAGAGTTTTCCATGGGTTTTTGTCTGAATTTCAGTCATGAATTGAGTCCCTTTATGAGATGTCTCTGCAAAATCAGGCCAACTCGTGACTGCCCAGGCCCCTTCGGCCGCATCACCGACCATCTTGATCACCATGTCGTCCCGGGTCTCCGAGCCTCCACAGAATTGCATTTTGCCAAGGAGTCCGAGTCTTTTGGCATCCTTTAGCAAAACCGAATAATGATCTTCGAGGGCATTCATATAAACCAAATTGGCGCCGAGTTTCTCTGCCCGAAGCAGTTGGGTGCTCAGGTCTTTGGGCGGCTTGGAATACAATTGGGGCGGAAGCATCTCAAAGCCGTATTTTTCCGCCCACGGCGTACCCAGATCAATAGGCCCCCTTCCATAAGGGACGTCCCAAGTGATAAAGACCGCCTTGGGTTTCTCCTTGTGACCTGCCTTTTTCCAACCCTCCATGAAATGGATAGCGGCTGCAGCGAAAAAGTCAGGGTAGAGAGGGCGCGTCAGGAAAGTATAAGCTGGAGGGACAATAGCCGGAGGAAACCCCGATCCTTCGCTTAGAACCGGGAGTTTGGAGCGTTTAACGAATTTATGAGTAGTGACCGTCGCGGTACTGCTGCAATTATAACCTGCGACAATCCCCTTGGAGAGGAATTTTTTGTAAACCGGAATATATCTTGTCGCATCGTAGCGAGTGTCTTCCATAAAGAGTTTTATCGAGACTCCCGGGATAGGATCGTTCTTTTCAGCCCAATTATAATAGTCCTGCATACCTTTCCAGAGGGACTGGGCAGCGTGGGCTATCGGGCCTGTGAGGTCAATACAGGTTCCGATATTCACCTCTTTAGCCAGAGAGGACGAATGTATGCCGATAGTGACGAACATTACACCAATAATCGTTGCTGCTATTTTCCATCTTAACTTTTTTGCCATGATTGATTCCTCCTTATTGGTGCTGATGCTTAGTGGGTTTACACCAAGAGACCGTTTGGAAATGGACGTATTTCTTCGCAGCCGAAGGCGGTGCCTATTCTAACCTCAGAAGTATATGCCCTTTGTTGAAGGCTATCCCATTTCCTTAAGACCGGGCACAGCCGAGAGTCCACAGAAGAAGTAATGCCTGGTCAGCCTCTTAATATTTGAAGGGCCAGAGTCGATAGTACGACTTGAAGAGCCCGAATTGTCTATTAATTCCCCTCGGTTCAAACAGCAGAAACATGGAAATGACAGAGGCATAAAGAATCAGTGCCATGGATGAAAAAATAGTTGTTGAGACTTCTGGAAAGAGCTCTCCCAGAAACGGAGTGATCAGAGAGACAGACTCTACAAGTGCCATGTAAAAGACCCCACCGAAGATAGGTCCCATGGCGCTTCCCAAACCCCCGACCACGAGAAAACCGAGATACCAGATGGAATTCATCAGGCTGAAATGAACAGGATGGATTTGCAGCATATAGTGGGCCCACAAGGCCCCGGCAATACCGGCGTAAAACGAACCTATGAAGAAGGCCAGCAGTTTTTGTCTGAAGATGCTTATACCCATGACCTCAGCAGCAAGATCGTTATCCCTTATCGCAATAAAGGCGCGGCCTATTTTGCTTAGTTCCAGATTCTTGGCAAAATAGGACATAAGCAGCAGGACAAAGATGGCCATGAGAAAGAACCTACGGTCATTATCGAATTCAAACCCTCCTATGCCGGCGAAAGGAACAGAAAGGCCATAGATATTCCCTGTGAAAGATCCGCCATGCTCAAGGACCCAGATAATGATGTATTGGGCGGCCAGGGTGGCCAGTGCAAGGTAAAATCCTTTGATTCTTAAAGAAGGTAACCCGAAAACCATACCGATCAGCGCGGCAGATAGACCGGCGCAGGGAAAGGCCAACAAAAAAGGGAAACTGAGTCTATCCATAAGAATCGTCGTGCTGTAGGCACCAATGGCCATGAAAGCTGAGTGACCCACTGAGATCTGTCCTGTAAACCCGGTAATGAAATTCAGGCCTTGCAGGGCAATAATGGTGATTATGGTGAGTATGAAAATGCTGATGAGATAATCGCCTGCAAAAAAGTAAGGCCCGAAAGTGACGGCCAACAGCAGGAGAACAAAGGATGCCCATTGGAGGCGAGTCCTTATAACGGCCCTGTTCTGATGATATTTGGTGTTAAAAACGCCGCTCGGTCTCCACATTTCTCTTCGCCTATTTCAATGCTTTACAGGTAGTCTATAAATAACTCTGTGCTCACCTTGCCAACCCTGCCATCCCTGTAAGTGACCTGGCTGGTTATGTCGATTTTTTCTCTTTTTTCATAGATGCTTGAGAGGATATTTTGATAACGTCTCTCTATGGGTTCACGTTTAAGCTTTCGCGTCCTTGTGAGTTCGGCTTCATCAGCGTCAAACTCCTTGTGCAAGCTCACAAAGGCCTTCACCTTTGAATAGTCCGGTAGATAAGAGTTCACATCTTTGACGATACCCTTGAGCAATCCTCTCACCTCTTTTTTTTGAGAAAGGTCACTGTAAGTCGTATAGGCAATTCTTCTGTTTTCAGCCCATTTGGAGACGTTTTCAAAGTCAATCGTCAAGATAGCGCTGATAAAGGGTTTGTTAGGTCCGCCAAAAACAATCGCGTCCATAATAAAAGGGCTGAATCGAAATCTGATTTCGATGAACTGCGGGGAGAACTGGTTGTTATCATCCAAGGCGATCAATTCACTGAGCCGATCTTCATAAATGAGATGGCCTTGGTCAAAATAGCCTGCATCGCCTGTATGATAATATCCCCCTTTCAATGCCTTTTTAGTGGCCTCAGGGTTTTTGTAGTAACCCTTAAAGACCATATCGCTCTTGCAAAAGATCTCTCCTTCATCAGAGATTTTGATGGTGCATTTGTCAAAGGGGGTTCCGACTGTTTCGTAGCGAATGTCATCGTCTCTGTGTACAGATATCAGTCCCGCTTCCGTACTCCCATAGAGATTTTTGATATTGATCCCAATGGTATGAAAGAGTCTCATCATGTCTGGACTGATAGCGGCACCGGCAGTATAAGCCACTTTTACACCATTGAGTCCAAGCCGATCCCTGAGAGGACGGAACACGACGAAATCAGCGATTTTGTGTGATAACTTCAGAAAGGGGCCGACGGTCTTACCCTCCTCCTGGAGTAACAGACATCTGTTGCTGATCTTTGATGCCAGGTTATAACTCAGTCTCTTAAATCTGCTGCTATCGATTATCTTGACCTGTATGGTCGAGGCAAGGTTCTCCCAAAGGCGGGCAGCATAAAAAATGATCTGGGGCCCGATATCACGAATATCCGTCTGGACCGTCTCCGGTTTTTCAGGAAAATTGATGATCAGAGGAGTGAACAGTCCCCCTGCGAGGCCAAGGAACTGTTCCGTAATCCATGCAGGGGAGATGTAGGAGATATAGTTGTCGGTAGGGAGATAATGATTTACATCGGTTAGACATTCAATGGCCGACAAGAGATTGAGATGATCTATCATCGCCGCCTTGGGCTCCCCGGTAGTACCGGAAGTGTAGCAGAATACGGCAATATCCTCTCCGTTTCCCTTTTCAATATGATCTTCAATGAGATGGGTGTTCTTATTGCTCCACTCATCTCCCAGCTCCTCCAGGCGCTTCAGTTCCATTATGGTTGGATCGTCATAAAACCACAGCCCCCTCTCATCCCAGTAGACTATCTTTTCGATTGCCTTATTTTCCTGGCAGATGGCGAGTATCTTGTCGACCTGCTCCTGATCTCTTGCAAAGACAAAGCTTGAACCGGAGTGTTCAAGATAGTACTTGACCTCTTCCGGCACACAATCAATGTAAACACCTGAGACGACTCCGCCTAGAGAAAGTACGGCCCATTCGCACCAAAACCATTCCGGATCATTGTCTCCGATGATGATTGCTTTATCGCCCCTTTCAAATCCGAGGGATAACAAACCGAGGGCAATATTCTTCACATGCCCATACACTTCTTTCCATGTGAACTCATTCCAAATCCCGAAGAGCCTCTTGCGCATGGCAATTTTCTCAGGGAAACGCCGCGCCCTGTCTCTCAGGAGTTTTGGGAGCGTATCCAGGCCTTCCTGTGCTATCTCTCCGGCCTTGGTGTCCTCGACGTTCATGCGTACGCTAACCTTTGCCCAGATATGCCTTGATGACATCGGGATGTTTTTGGATCTCTTGAGGAACCCCTTCAGCTATCTTAGTGCCGTAGTCGATCACGACAATTCTGCTGGTAATATCCATAACCACCCCCATATCATGTTCAACGAGTATCATGCTTGTTCCCTTCAGTTCGTTAATATCAATCAGAAACCGGGCCATGTCTTCTTTTTCTTCCACATTCATGCCGGCCATAGGTTCGTCAAGCAAGAGAATCTCAGGGTCCTGGACCAGGGCCCTGCCCAATTCAACGCGTTTCCTTAATCCGTATGAGAGAGATCCCACCGGGTGATCCCGGATATCTTCGATTTCGAGAAATCTGATGGTGTCCTCAATCTCTCTCATATGCCTATTCTCTTCTTTCCTTTTTCTTCCGAAATGAAAGAGTCCGGAGAACAGGCCATAGTTGATGAGCATGTGTCTTGCGGCCAGGAGATTGTCGAGGGTGCTTAGACCGCTGTAAAGCTCAATATTCTGAAAGGTCCGTGAAATGCCTAGTTTGGGGATGTCGTGGGCCGGGACTCTGGTAAGATCTTGGTCCTTATAAAGGATTCTTCCCTCCCGGGGCTTATAAAAGCCACAAATGCAATTAAGCACAGAGGTCTTTCCCGCCCCATTAGGACCGATAACACCTAGTATCTCCCCTTTCTTTAGCTCAAAACTCACGCCTTGGAGGGCAATAAGATGACCAAAGGAAAGAGTCAAGGAGTCGATGGCAAGATGATTATTGATATTGTTCAAAGAAAATACGCCTTTATCAGCATTCCGTGTTAAACGAACAATAGCCACGGAACGCTGGATAGTTCTGATAAGACACTGGGCTCACCAATTAATTCTCAGCCCGACAAAAGGTACTTTTGATCACGCTCGCCATTGAATGCGAGGATAGATGGAATTAAGTGTAACAGTGAACAAACAGACTATATCCGCATTTTCTGCCATTATAAAAATTCAGAACCATGAAAATGTCAAGGCCAAAAAAATCGATACAGCAGGTTGGACGGCTGGATCACTACTGCAACGGCTTCTTCCGGATCCTCGAACAATTCAGGGTATATTGCACACAGACCAATTGAATCTTCCTCATAACTTGTTATATTCATAGAAAATACGGGAATATTCGCAAACTCTTCGATTATACCGGGAAGGTATGATAGACTGAGATGCCCGACGACTTCGAAAGGCTTACAGTACTGGCCATGAATTTCTAGATGGCTCAAGTCCTACGGCTTTATCGGAACTTGTAATTCGGCCTTGAGAAGTCTCGACTGATCGATCGTATGATTAAAGGGGAAGTGATAATGGATTATCTCTTGATTATCTTGATAGTAGCCCTGGCCATCTTATATATCATCAAGCACCTCTATAGAGGTGTGAGGAGTGGGGATACTTGCGGTTGTGGCTGTTCGTCATGCAACGTGGCAAAGACTTGCGAAGACACAGGAGACAAAAAAACAATCGATTCTTGAATATTGCCGAACAGCCTTTCTGCGGTTTTGAGAGGGGTTCAAGGACCTAATGCACATATACAACCTCCATAAGTGGAAGC
>JAXHUM010000077.1:0-121333 GCA_034189325.1 Thermodesulfobacteriota bacterium | reverse complement strand
AGCTGAATGGAATCGACCCTTGCCGGGCCGATATTTACCCACTATCTAGGATACCTGAATCAAGGAGGGATCATAATCCTCCACTTTGGCGTATCCCAAGAGATTCAAAAGAGTGGCGGCGACATTGGAGAGGCCGGGACTCTTGAGATCGGCCATGTTGTATTCACCGCTGTACTGTGGATCATATATGACAAAAGGGACAGGGTTCAATGTGTGGGCGGTCTTTGTTTTCCTGGCACCGTTTTTGTTAACCGTAAACATCTCGTCCGAATTACCATGGTCGGCCGTTACTACGGCGATACCTTCCATCTCTCTGATTACCTCGAGCAGTTCTCCGACACACTGGTCCACGGTTTCCACGGCAATGATCGCGGCCGCCATCACGCCTGTATGACCAACCATATCACCGTTTGCAAAATTGAGACGACCAAACCGGAAATCTCCGCTTTTAAGCATCTCAATCGTCTTGTCCCTGATCTCTATCGCCTTCATCCTTGGGGCTTTGTCAAACCGTATCCTGTCTGACGGGATCTCGACATAAGTCTCAAGATTCTCATCTATATATCCGGAGCGATTGCCATTCCAGAAATAGGTCACATGTCCGAATTTCTGGGTCTCGGATATGGCGAAGCTCTTTATTTTCTCCGCGCAGAGATACTCGCTGATCGTTCGATCAATAGCAGGGGGAGAGACCAGAAACTTCGGAGGGATGTGCCTGTCCCCATCATACTCCATCATGCCCGCATAGAGAATGTCAGGCAAAGGACCCCGATCGAATTCATGAAAATTCTCTTCCGTGAAGGCCCGTGAGATCTCAATGGCGCGATCTCCCCTGAAATTAAAGAAAATAACGGCATCCCCATCAACAATCGGACCGACGGGTCGTTCCTCTTCATCCACAACAACAAAGGCATCCAAATACTGATCCGTGATCGTCGGATCCTCAAGGTACATGGTTTGGATTGCTTTTGACGCCATCCGAAAGGTACGCCCCCTCCCTAACACATGGGTCTCCCATCCTCGTTTGACGATTTCCCAGTCGGCATTGTAACGATCCATGGTCACCTTCATGCGGCCGCCGCCTGAAGCAATGGCATAATCGAGTCCTGTTGCTTCCGATATCTTTCTTAGTCTTTCCTCGGTAGGAATCACATAATCCAGGGCGGATCTCTCACCGACATCTCTTCCATCCAGAAGGACATGTACGCGAACCCGTTCGAGCCCCTGTTCGGCAGACCGACCTACCAGTTTGTACAGCTGCTCGATATGGGAATGGACATTACCGTCGGAAAGAAGACCGATAAAATGTACAGTACCACCCTTACCAGCACGTTCACTCACGGCATTCCATATATCACCGTCAAAAATCCGGCCGGTGTCGATGGCCCTGTTTACAAGACGGGCCCCCTGTTCAAAGACGCGGCCCGCGCCAAGGGCGTTGTGCCCTACCTCACTGTTTCCCATATCTCCATCGCTAGGAAGCCCTACGAAGGTGCCGTGAGCGTTCAGCTGAACATAGAGATCCGATGTAAGGAGTCTATCGAGAGTAGGGGTCTTGGCCAGATAGACTGCATTGCTTTCATCTCTTCGTCCCTCACCGATTCCATCCATGACAATGAGAAGGAGCGGACCCTTTCTACCAGAAAATGACTTGAGTTTTTGCAAACTGAGCATAAAGGATTCATTTCCTCCTTGACCAATCCGGCCGGGCCCGTTAGATTTGAATGACTTTTCTCATAATTCAAAGGTGGTATCAATACCCTGAAAATAGGGGACCATGACTTTGACCTCTTTTACCCGAAAATTTCCCAATTTGAAAGAATTATTCGCAAAATACGACCATCTAAAGTTCGAGGATAAGATTCTGCATCTCTAAATCGCAATCGGGCCTTGGCGAGGTGAAGATATGTCGAGATTATTTCATGACGATGCCGTCGATGAAATTAAAAGGGAGACAATCCACTGGCAAAGAGATGTTTATCAGAGTGATAAGGAGCTTGAGCAGGTCTTTGAGACCCTTTCTGGTCTTCCTGTCGAGCCTCTTTATACACCTTCAGATACAGCCCACATGGACTATTTGGGTGACTTAGGCTTTCCCGGTCAGGCCCCATACACTCGAGGTGTCCATTCCACCATGTACCGTGGACGGAGGTGGACCTTGAGACAGTTGGCAGGTTTTGGACCAGCAGAAGAAACCAATAAGAGGTACAAGTTTCTCCTTAAAGAGGGGGCCACAGGGATAAACGGCGTTTTTGATTATCCCACCCTTCGGGGATATGACACTACGGATCCATACGCGCGGGCCGATGCCGGACGGGGGGGAGTGGCTATTGATACTATCGATGACATGCGTGTTCTTTTTGACGGTATACCAATCGACAGGGTGAGTAGTTCCCTTGTGACCTGTCACCCTATCTGCAATATCTCGGTCCAGTCGATGTATTTTGCCAATGCCCTGATGAGAGGCATTCCCCTGGAAAAACTGACCGGCACAAGCCAGAACGATTTTCTGATGGAGACAGCCGTCACCGTGGCACCGGAGCTGCTACCTCCGAAATGTTCTTTTAAACTGAGCTGCGATGCCATTGAATACTGCACAAAGTATGTCCCTCGATGGAACCCCATAAGCTTTGCCGGCTACAACTACCGTGAATCCGGGTGTAACGCCTTCCAAGAACTTGCTTTTGTTATGGCCAATGCCATAGCCTGTTCGGATGAGTTGGTCAAACGAGGCATCGAGGTCGACCGTTTTGCTCCCCGCCTCAGTTTCTTCCTCTCCGCCCACAATGATTTTTTTGAGGAGATCGCCAAGTATCGGGCCGCCAGAAGAATCTGGTTTCGTATCATGAAAGAGCGTTTTGGGGCCAAGAATCCCCGCTCGCTGACCTTCCGATTTCATGTCCAGACGGCAGGTGTGGCCTTGACCGCGCAACAGCCTTTGAACAATGTATCCCGGGCAGCCTATCACGCCCTTTCAGCCGTGTTGGGAGGGGCGCAGTCCGTTCACATAGATGGGTATGATGAGGCATTGTGTACGCCCACAGAGCTTTCCTCTCTGACCGCCCTGAGAACCAATCAGATCCTCCAGCTTGAAACAAGGGTAACAAACACCACTGACCCATTAGGAGGTTCGTACTTTATAGAGGCTTTGACCAATAGGGTAGAGGAAGAAACATCCGCTCTACTGGATGAAATCGACCAGATGGGGGGTATTGTCAGCGCGGTAGAAACCGGATGGATACATAAGGAGATATCCAATTCTGCTTACGAGTACCAACTGGCGATTGAATCGGGAAAGATGCCTGTCGTCGGGGTGAATTGTTATCAGATGGAAGATGAAGAACTTCCCATAGAGCTTTTTCAAGTGCCCGAAACCCTTGCGATTCAAGAAAAGAAACTCAAAAAAATCAGAGCTGAACGGAATCGATCCAAGGTACAGGAAGCACTCGATGCTGTTGCACGTTGCTGTGATCAGGACGGGAATCTCATGGACGTATTGGTGGACTATGTGACGACCCACGTCACCGAGGGAGAGGTTTCCCAGGCCCTCAAAAGGGCTTACGGCACGTGGAATCCTCCGCTTTTTTAGTCTTTTTTGGTGATGGTTGGAAAGGACAAGGCTGATGAAGAGGAACATTCGGGTGGTGATGGCCCGGCTGGGTATGGATGCGCACTGGAGAGGGAGCATTGTCGTGGCTCGGGCCATGCGTGACGCCGGGATGGAAGTGATCTACGTGGGGAATCAATTGCCGCAAAACATTGTGGAGACAGCCCTGCAAGAGGATGCCGATCTCATTGGCCTGAGTTCGTTGAGCGGGAACCATATGATTTTGGCCACGGATGTCGTCCGGATATTAAGAGAAGAGGAAATGGATGGGACAACCGTCATTTTAGGAGGAACCATACCCCCTGATGATGTTCCGAAACTTAAATCCGCCGGGATCGCAGAAGTCTTTGGGCCGGGAACGCCTTTGAAAAAGATCATCGACTTTATAGAAAGCTCGATATGAGATAAAGTCGGACAGAGAGATACAAAAACAGAGCAGAGTGCCTTACCATCAGCCCAAATCGAGGCATTCAGGCCTTAAGGCAGGTCCGGCGATAGTAAATGGGCCCTCCTTCACAAAACATCTGACAGACAGACTCCAACCGGTCTGTTTGGCCCAGACATTGATAGCCTCATTGTCGATCCTCATCCCCTCTTCAGGGAGCGTAATCGACAGATCAAAACTCAAAATCATCACCTCCCTTTCCTCTGTCCCAGGTTCGATAGTCCATATATATTCCTCACCCGATTTCGGATCTTTGAAAGCGACTTCCAGGTTTCCACCCAGCCTTTCTGTAAGTTCCTCTTCGGAGAACCGCCCGATTTTCTCAACGCCGCCATAACCCTTAATCTGGGATATAATACCATACCCATCGTCTTTCCATTTTATGGTCACATCATCTATTGTGAGAGATACCGGCTTTTCGCCCCTCTCAAGAGAATCATTGTAGTATTTAGAGGCATCCAAGGTCCATATCCGATAAGACACCGTGATCGTTTCTTTTTCTGAGGACATGACAGAAGCAATAATCCCGTACTTGTCCCACGTATTGTCTCTTATTGACAGCGTATCAAGATCGGCTTCCCGATCGATCTTTTTTTTGAGTTCAACTTCAAATGTGAGTATCCCAGAAAAGCCTGGGGGCAGGGAATAGAGGTGATACCTGCAGGGATCTCCTTTATCGATGATATCTCCCTCATCGCCGGCGCCATAGTCGGTGTCTTCCTCGTATTCGGCCTCTCCAGGAGATACGGCCTCAACTTTCGTCTCATCTTGTGCCATATCTTCCGTTTCATCCCTCTTCGAACACCCCTCACTCACAAAAAAAAGCAGGCCGGCAACAAACAAAAACAATACAGCGGTATCCCTTCTAGCTTTCATAAAACTTCCCCCTGTAAAACAGGCCACTCGCAAAGCTCTTAGAAACTCGAGAGAGTCCCTCTTCCCCGGACCATATATCGCAATGGGTATCCAGTCCCCTATGTATTTCTGCGGTTAGAGTCTTAGGCTCCCTTGAACTCGGACCAAATCAAATGTTTTTAAAGGCATCATAAATAAATACAACATAAATGAGGCGCAGAGTACCTTGGACCGCTTCGCGTAGCTGTCTGTTCCAATAAGTCACAACAAGCATAAACTTGCTCGTAAAATCAAAATTATAACTAAATCAGGCTAATATGTCAATAATAAGAGATGCTTGTCTCTCACAAATGCAACCTCTCAATAAACACAGGGGGCAAAGGGGCCCTGACGGCAAGATATTTCCAAACTTCTCGATCCGTCACCCAGGATATTGATAGGCCCTTAAGAACCCTCGGCAGAAGGAGTTGCCTTGTCTTAGCTCTTAAGGTGAAAATCCATAAAACACTTAAGTTGATGACATTATGAAACAAGTATGAAATATTGAAGACAGGCTGCAGATAGAATCTGTTGCAGCTAAAACAGACAAGCCCCTTGTTCGAAAATTCGGGGCGCAAATGCGACTCTTGACGGATTTATCCCCATTATAAAACGACCATTTGCAGATTAGGAGCATCTGAAAGAGGAAGAGGACTATGAAGGACTACAAGGAGTTGCGCCTGACCGAGACGGTCCAAGGTTCGGGATGAGCTTCAAAACTGGCTCCAGGGGACCTGGACAGGGCGCTGTGTGGACTTGATTTTCCAACCGATTCGAACGTCATTGTCGGTATAGAGGGCTCCGATGACGCCGGAGTATACAGAATTTCAGAGGATCTTGCCATTATCCAGACCGTGGATTTTTTCACACCTGTGGTGGACGACCCCTATTGGTTCGGCCAGATCGCCGCGGCTAATGCCTTAAGTGATATCTACGCCATGGGAGGAGTGCCAAAGACAGCCTTGAATCTGGTCGCCTTTCCGGTCAAGCAGATGGATATGGAGATCCTTCGACACATCATAAGAGGTGGTCTCGAAAAGGTGAAAGAGGCGGGTGCCGTCCTGATCGGGGGACATAGTGTCGAAGATAATGAGCTGAAATACGGCCTCTCAGTAACAGGTTTCATCCATCCGGATCGGGTCCTGACAAACAGGGGGCTCCGGTCAGGAGACAGTCTTATACTGACCAAGCCTCTTGGTAGCGGAATCATCAATACCGCTATCAAGGGAGGACTTGCTTCGAATGAGACCATCCGTTCCGTAACTCGTCTGATGGCAACTCTAAATCGGGACAGTGCGGAAATAATGAAGGATCACCCTGTTCACGCCTGCACCGACATAACCGGGTTCGGTCTATTGGGCCATGTAGCCGAAATGGTGACAGGCACAAACCTTGGAGTGGACATTCAGGCAGACAAGGTCCCCATCATTCAAGAGGCGCTGAAATTTGCCGGTATGGGGCTTGTCCCGGCGGGGACATACGCAAACAGGGCATTTCGTGACAGCATGGTCAGCTTCGCATCCACCGTAGAAAGCCCTTTCCAGGATATCCTCTTCGACCCGCAGACATCAGGAGGACTTCTAATGAGCGTAGACGCGCAGAGTGCTGACGATTTACTGGCTCAACTAAAAAAGAAGGGTATCCATGAGGCGGCCATGATTGGGACGGTCACAAGTGGAAAGGATGATAAGAGTATTGTCGTCAGATAGACGGTTACCCAGAAGGGCTTATCGGATTTCCCGCCGGGCAATCATGCCCAACGGGAAAACGCCCCGTCTCAAAGCGCTCCCGGGGCCATTGCTACTTGGCCATCGCAGGCTTGAGTTCTTCGAACGTCGGGTTTATGTTATCAAAATATTTCGCATTGTCCAGGCTCACGATCTTGTCCCAATTTTCAAGGACTTCTTCCGGAGTAGGTGGCGCATCTCCTTTGCCGAGGATAACGCCGGGACCTGTGAGTATGGCTGATCGACTGAAATAGCCAAGGCCCGCATTAACAATAGTCCCTGTGTCGTTGCATTGTTCTGAACACATGTACAATACAACGGGCGTGACATGCTCGGGCGTGAGTTTTTTAAACATCTCAGGCGGCAGAATATCTTCCGTCATCCTCGTGGCTGCCATGGGCGCCAGTATGTTCACCTTAATATTGTGCTTTGCTCCTTCCAGCTTTAGCACATTTGTTAAACCCACAAGGCCGGTCTTTGCCGACGCGTAATTGGCCTGGCCAAAATTACCGAACAGTCCGGCGCTGGAGGTCGTCATGACTATCCTGCCGTAACCATTTTCTCTCATTTTTGCAAAGGCAGGTCTCGTGACGCAATAGGCCCCTTTCAAATGAACCGCCATGACAATATCCCAGGATTCTTCATCGGTTTTTGTAAATGTCTTATCCCTTAAAATACCTGCATTGTTTATCAGTATATCCACTTTGCCGAAGGCATCTACAGCCGTCTTTACAATATTCTCTCCACCGGCGACTGTTGCGACGCTGTCATAGTTGGGTGCAGCCTCGCCCCCTAGGGCCTTGATTTCATCAACGACCTTGTCAGCAGCTGCCGAGCCTTGTCCCGTTCCATCTCTCGCGCCTCCTAAATCATTAACCACAACCTTGGCACCTCGTTTTGCCAGTTCAAGTGCATGCATTCTGCCTAAACCGGCACCGGCGCCCGTTACAATCGCCACTCTCCCAGTGAAATCGACCTTTGACATAACAAACCTCCTTTAGTCTCCTAGATTGTTATTGGATGTCAATACGTTCCTTAGTGGATTACTGAAAAAAGACAATACATCCTCCTGCTTAGTCTTATTTCGACGCAGACCCGTTGATGCCCTGAACCTTATTGAGAAGTTATGCCTACAAGTATTTATAGCACTTTGTTTGTACAGTCAATTCTTTAGTGTCTCTCCGGCCATCGATCACGACTGCCACAATTACAGAAGAGGAAAAACCTCGCAAGCATCTTCATCCACATTTCTCGACGGGTCTTCCGGCCAAGGGAGGTACTGAGTGCTTTTTAGGAGATTTGCGATTTCCAAACATCCGTCCAGAGTTTCATTTGGCGATAATCCTTGAAAAAAGAGGGCGGAGATAGTAATAAGAGTACTGAACTGCTGTGGACGCGAGGGAGTTTCCCTACCTTCATTTTTCCAACTGATCAGCAACGGTACTTGCGGTCGTATATCCAATTTTCCTGGGATTCTGTGTTTTCTCCAGATTTCAAAAAGCGCTATCCTATCGATCTAACAGGTGATACATGACAACCGGCAAGTTCTTTTTCGTCGAAAATCTCAGAATCAGTTTTGGTGGTCTTTTAGCCATTGATGGGGTCAGCTTTGATGTGGAACAGGGGACAATCTTTTCCATCATCGGGCCCAACGGCGCCGGAAAGACGACTATTTTTAACTGCATCAGCGGACTTTACGTGCCTGACTCCGGAAATATCGTCTTCAAGGGAGAGCGCATAACAGGGCTCAAACCTTACAAAATCGCCAAAAAGGGAATTGCCAGGACATTCCAAAATATAGAGCTTTTTTCAAAAATGAGCACCATGGAGAACCTCATGTTGGGCCGCCACGTTCATATGAAGACCGGGGTTTTAACCGGGGCGACTTTTTACGGAAGAGGCGCCAAGGCTGCTAAAGAGGAAATAGAGCACAGGGAGAGGGTTGAAAATATTATTGACTTGCTCGATCTCCAGTCCACCAGAAACAAATTCGTGGGAGCGCTCCCTTACGGCACCCAAAAACTTATAGAATTGGCAAGGGCCCTGGCATTGGAACCGGAACTCCTTCTCCTGGACGAACCTTCCGCCGGCATGAACTCGGAAGAAAGACAAGACCTGATCTTTTGGATAAAAGATATTCAAGATGAACTGGGCGTGACGATTCTCCTGATTGAGCATGATATGAAGATGGTCATGGATATCTCAGATCGGATCCTGGCGATTAACTTCGGCAGACCGATCGTGGAAGGGCCCCCTTCAGAGGTACAGGAGCATCCCGAGGTCTTGAAGGCCTATCTTGGTGAGGACTGAACTATTGGAGACCCTACTTGAAATCAAAAACATCGAGACCTTCTATGGGCTGATATATGCCTTGCGGGGGGTGTCTCTCGCAGTCGACGCAGGAACCGTTACGGCCATCCTTGGAAACAACGGGGCAGGGAAATCAACTGTTCTGAAGACGGTTATGGGACTCCTGGATGATCAACCGGACAAAGGCACCATTGAGTTTTTGGGAAAGCGGATCGACCACAAGGACACGGAGGTGATCGTGAGAATGGGTCTCTCTTACGTGCCTGAAGGGAGAGAGGTTTTTGAAGAGCTCAGTGTCCGGGAAAACCTCGTCATGGGCGCTTACATTAGAAAAGACCGGACAGAGGTAAAGACCGATTTTGAACAGATTTACAGCTATTTCCCCGTACTCAAAGAACGAGAAGATCAATGGGCCGGGACCCTTTCCGGCGGCGAGCAACAGATGCTTGCCATGGGCCGGGCCCTCATGAACCGTCCCAAGCTCCTCTTCTTAGACGAACCCTCTCTGGGGCTTTCTCCTATTTTGGTCAAAGAGATATTCAGTATCATCAAGACCATTAACGGCCAAGGGGTAACGATTCTTTTGGTAGAACAGAATGCCCGCATGGCCCTTTCGATATCTGATGTCGGACTCATTCTGGAGAGCGGTCGGTTCGTTATGAAAGGGGAGTCCAGGGAACTCATCAAAGACAAGGACGTCCAGGAATTTTACCTCGGTGTTAAGTCAGAGGAGTCCGCCAAGGGTTATCAGCGGTGGAAGAGAAAAAAGAGGTGGAGATAAGCCGATCATGAAACCGGAGACTGTGCCCCGTCTTTTCAGAGAGACCGTCCAGAAATATGGAGACCGCGTGGCCATGCGGAAAAAGGAATATGGTCTCTGGAAGGATATTTCATGGAACCAGTACTACGACCAGGCGAGACGTATAGGAGTCGGTCTCATTGCCCTCGGGTTGGAAAGGGGGGATCGTGTCTCCATCATTGGTGACAACTGCCCTGAATGGGTGACAATCGATATGGGAGTCCAGTGTGCCGGTGGGGTCGTCGTGGGTGTTTACTCTACCAACGCCTGGCCTCAGGTTGAATATGTTATTGAAAACTCTCAGTCCAAATTCTTCTTTGTAGAAAACGAAGAGCAATTGGACAAATGGCTCGAGTTCAAAGACAATGTTCCCTTCCTAAACAGGATTATTGTCTGGGATCTGGAGGGGCTCAGGCATTTTGACGACCCTATGGTGATGACCTATGACGATCTCCTGGAGATGGGAGGGAAGGAAGCCGATCAAAATCCAGGGCTTTTCGAAGAGCGGATTGATCAGGTCAAGCCGGAGGATCTCTCTCTTCTGATCTATACCTCGGGGACAACCGGGCCTCCCAAAGGCGCCATGCTAACACAAAAAAACGTGACATGGATGGGGGGGGCCATCACGGCCAATAATCCTATGAACGACGACGACGAGGTCCTCTCTTTCCTTCCTCTCTGTCATGTCTTTGAGCAGCTCTTTTCCGTGTTCGGACATATCACGCACGGCTACACAGTCAATTTCATTGAAAGCCCCGATACAGTGACCGACAACATGGTCGAAGTCTCTCCTACTGTGGGCTACGCGGTTCCAAGGATCTGGGAGAAGTATCTCTCAGCGGTTCATATCAGAATGTCCGACGCCACTCTTTTCAAGAAGCTTGTCTTCAAAACCGCCCTGGGAATCGGCAAAAAGAGGGCCACCTTGAGGATGGATTTCAAAAAAGTGCCCCTCTATATCGAGGCCTTTTATCAATTGGCCTACTTGGCCGTTTTCAGGAAGCTGAAAGAAAGGCTCGGTTTCGACAGACTGAGAATGGCCTATTCAGGCGCCGCACCGATCTCGCCTGAGGTCCTTCACTTCTTCCAGTCGATTGGGGTGAACCTCATAGAGGGGTACGGCCAGACAGAGGGGACAGGCGTCACCTGTACATCCAGGATCGGTAAAGTCAAGTTCGGCACGGTCGGGCCACCTCTTGACGGACTGGAAGTGAAGATAGCTGATGACGGTGAAATTCTTGTGAAGGGGCCCTGCGTGTTCAAGGGGTATTACAACAATCCAGAGGCAACAGCAGAGACATTGAGGGAGGGATGGCTCTATTCAGGTGACGTAGGAATGATTGATGATGACGGATATCTGAAGATCACCGATCGCAAAAAGGATATTATCGTGACTGCCGGGGGCAAAAACATCACCCCCCAATATATTGAGAACAAGCTCAAGTTCAGCACCTATATCAATGATGCCGTGGTCATCGGAGACAAGAGGAAATTTCTCTCATCCCTTATTATGATCGACGAGGACAACGTGGTGAAGTATGCCCAGGATAATAAGATCCAGTTTTCTACATACCGGGACCTGACCCAGAGCCCTGAGATCGAAAAACTCATCCAGGGTGAGGTGGACAAAGTCAATGAGACATTGGCCCGTGTGGAGCAGATCAAAAAATTCACTATCCTTCCCAAAAAGCTTTACGAGGAGGATGGAGAGGTGACACCGACCATGAAGGTCAAGAGGAAATATGTCAATGAGGCTTTCAAGGATCTCATCGAAGGGATGTATAGGACGAGGTAATGATTGAATAATCATTAATCAACAAGTGCCGTGGGTCTATTCTGAGGGAATGAATTGTTCAGACGTGTCATTCCCCGGCCGATGAAACCCAATCTAAGGAGGCTACCGTGAAGAAAAAAAGAGAGTTTGTTTTAGTCGCTCAGGTCCTGCTCCTGTGCATGGTTTTTGTACCTTGTGCCAAGGCTGAAAGGGGGGTTACCGATACTGAGATCCGCATAGGACAGTGGGGCCCTCAGACAGGCCCCGCTGCACTATGGGGCGCCGTGGCTCGTGGGACAGGGTGTTATTTCAAAATGATCAATGATGAGGGTGGCATTCATGGCCGCACAATCAAGTATTTTCTCCGAGACGACGGGTATATGCCCCCGAGAACCAAGGCGATTGCCAAAGAGCTTGTCGAAGACAAGGAGATATTTGCCTTTGCCTCGGGTGTGGGAAGCGCAACCGGGATGGCGGTCAAGAAATATCTGCACAAAAACAGAGTGCCTTGGGTGGGGCCCGCTGCAGGGTCCACCCACTGGGCCTATCCTCCCACAAAATACCTCTTTGGGACCTACCCCCTTTACTGTGATGAGGCGGCTATTCTCATCGACTATGCCGTCAAGAAACTGGGGAAAAAGAGGATCGCCTTTTTCTATCAGAACGATGATTACGGCAAGGAGGGCCTTTACGGAGCCGAATTGGCCCTTAAGAAATATGGCATGGATTTCGTCACTACCGTTTCTGTTGAGCCTCTGGACACGGATCTCAATTCTCACACCGTGAAATTAAAGGAGGCCAATCCCGATTGCGTCCTGAACTGGGTACTCCCTAAACATGGGGCCATCATACTCATCACTGCCGCCAAGATGGGGTTCAAGCCTCAATGGATGACCACCAGCACTTTGAGCGACACACCAATCATGTACAAAATAAGCAGGGGCCTGTTCAAAGATGTTGTCTTCACGACATTTGCCGAACTGCCGGGCGCCCAGAGCCCTCTGATGCAAAAATATAAAAAGGCCCATGAGAAATTTGCCCCCAAGGATCGGTGGGGAATGTTCTTCTATGCAGGATTCTATTTTGTGGAGCCGATGGTGGAGGCTTTCAGGAGGTGCGGCAAGGACCTGACGGTTGATAATTTCGTAAAAGCCATGGAATCGATCAAAGGATTCAAGGGCATAGGCCCTGAAATCACCTTCAGTCCTACCAAACGTCAGGGGGCACGGGCCTCGTTTGTCGCCAAATGCGCCGAAGGTGGAAAACCCGTACGTGTCACCGATTGGATGACCTCTGACTTGGACGTTCAAGAGGTTATTAAGAGGGCCTACAATAGATAAGAATGAGAAGTAGCGGTACGCTGGACCGTCCCAGACGATCCAGGTGGCTCCTGAATCAAAAGCGGATACGGATTCGGATCCTACACCTGGTCGGGACGGTTGAGCGGTTTTTTTTGATGTCATTGGATGGGGGGTAAAAAATGGCAATTTATAGAAGGAGGTTATCCAACAGGATTCCCGTAAAAGGCGTTTTATGTGCGTTGATTCTCCTTTTCTTTATCGGTTGCGCGGCCTCGGCAAAAGAGTTCAACCCTGATATCGCAGGCCCGCAAATGATTGTTCAGCCGGAGGTCATCCGCCTGGGAATCGCCAAGCTCAAGGATACGGAAATCCTCTTTCGTGGAAAGGGGTTTCAGCCGGAAGACTCGGTGTTCATCAAAATGCTGGGGGTCAAGAAAGAGGGAAAGGTCGTCGACATTCCTATTGCCGATGGAGAGGTCGACCAACAGGGCTTCTTCACGGCCAAAGTGAGCACGCTTGTGAAGATAAGCGAGCTTTTGAGAGCCAAGATCGGCTCGAATGAGAAGATGGAAAATATCGTGATTGTCACCCAGCCACCCATCGCCGAGGGCAACTATTCGGTCATTGCGGTAAGTATGGAATCGGACAAGAAGGCGGAATGCCAACTCTTGATCAAAGGTCCATCCCTTTTAGATCGTTTAAAGGACTGGATAGGCGGATTGCTTGGAAAGATCGTAAAGAAATAAACCAGAATAGAGCGGAATTCTAAACCGCGACACCTCTATCGGTGCCCAGGAAAACCCTGCGATGTATTCCCACCTGTTCGTCAGGGTTGCGGGTCTGTAAGCCTGGAGGAGATGTAGATCAACCATTTGAGAGACATCAAAGGAGGAAAAAGTGACGTACAAGAACATACTGCTGGAAAAGAAAGATCGGGTGGCCAAGATAACGTTGAATCGCCCTTCAGCGATGAATGCCCTGGACTTCGATACTGTCACGGAGCTGGCGGATGCCATCAATGACATTGACAAAGACGGCGAAACAAGGGCGGTTATTATTACCGGCAGCGGACGGGCATTCTGCGCAGGGGCCGACTTGGCTTATGTCCAGTCGGAGATCAAAAACCCTATCAAGATGAGTGCCTTCCTTCACGGACTGAAGGATGTCTTGTGTCAAATGGAAAGGATGGCCCAGCCCTTTATTGTAGCGATTAACGGCTTTGCCCTTGCCGGCGGACTGGAGTTGGTTTTGGCCTGTGATATTGTTATGATCGCCGAAGACGCAAAAATTGGGGACCAGCATGCAAACTACGGCCTGCTGCCTGGCGGCGGTGGGAGTCAAAGGCTCCCCAGGAAGATCCCTCTCAACAAGGCAAAGGAGTTGCTGTTGACAGGTGATTGGCTCACGCCGCAAGAGGCGGAAAAACTTGGACTGGTCAATAGAGTCGTCCCTCCCGACAAGTTACAGGACGAGGCCATGAAGCTGGCCCTCCAACTTGCGGAAAAGAGCCCGGTCGCGACAAAGACCGTCAAGCACCTTATGAACAAAGGTGTTGAGCTGGAACTGGATAGTGCGCTGGAACTCGAAATAGGCGCCATGCTCACGCATTTTCACACGGAAGATGTGAGGGAGGGCCTGGCGGCCTTCCTGGCAAAGAGAAAACCTGAATTCAAGGGAAAGTAAGGGAAAAGGCATATGACGGCCCCATTGGAGAATATAACTGTACTGGATTGCTCCGTCCTTCTACCCGGTCCATACTGTACCATGATGCTCGCTGAATTGGGAGCCGATGTCATCAAGATTGAAAGGCCTGGTTCCGGAGACTCACTGAGGATAGTCAATCCAGGAAGTTTTCAATACTTGAACGGCAATAAGAAACTGATCACCATGGATCTCAAAAGCGAAAAAGGGCGTGATCTCTTTTTGAAACTTGCCGCGGATGCGCAAGTCGTTATTGAAGGCTTTCGGCCGGGCGTGGTGAAACGGCTCGGCATAGACTTTGACGCTGTTAAGAAGGTGAATCCATCGGTTATCTATTGTTCGATTTCCGGCTACGGCCAAACCGGGCCCTATGCCAATCTGCCGGGTCATGATATCAACTATATGGGTCTCACCGGCCTCCTGAGCATTTGCGGCGATCCTGAATCGGGAAGACCCGAGTATCCCGGTGGGTTTCAGGTCGCCGACCTTAGCGGCGCCATGTTCGCCTTGACCTCTATCCTGGCGGCACTCTTAAGACCAAAGGATTCCGCAACCGCCCTCCTCCTGGACGTTTCCATGACCGAGAGTCTTTCCATGTTGATGATGCCACGTTTCCTGGAATATCTTGGCCAGGGCAAACCTTCAAAGGAAGTATTTATGGGACGCGGTCCCTATGGGGTCTTTGAAACAAGGGATGGCAAATACCTGACTCTCGGCGTTGTAGAAGACCATTTTTGGCTCAACCTCTGTAAGACACTCAAACTGGATGACCTGGCCTCTGACACAACCCTCAGGGGATGGGTCGCGCGCAATCGTAACAGGCACAAGATACTTCCCAGATTGAAAGCGGCCTTTAAGGAAAGAGATTTTGATTCTCTAATGGAAAATCTCTCAAAGGCCGATGTCCCGGTTTCGCCCGTGCACAGCCTTGACGGATGGACAGACGACCCCCAGTTTAGGTACAGAGGTTTTTATCCCGATGCAGTTGACGGCGGAGTGGAGCACGAAGGTCTGACACGCTTTCCGGTAAAGGGGCTTTCACGAGCGAGAGGAGGAGAAGGGGAGGATCCGATCCTTGGAAAAGATACGGACGCTGTCCTGTCCAAGATAGGACTTGGCCGGGATGATATTCGGATTCTTAGGGAAGAAAAGGTTCTTTAGGGCCTCCTGTTGGGTATGGTATCTATGTAAACATATTGGAGTGTAAAATCGTATGGATTTTGAGCTTAGCGAAGAACAGAGGATGATCAAAGATACTGTCAGAAGATTTCTCGAAAAAGAGATTGCTCCTCTTATCGAGGAATATGAAAAAGAGCGAAAGCCCATACCCAAGGAGCTCTTCAAGAAACTGGAGCCGTTTGGGTTCAGCAAGGCGCTTGTCCCGGAAGAGATGGGGGGCTCGGTCTCGATTATATAAGCTATTATGTGATGATTGAAGAATTGGCCAGGGCATGGGGTTCCCTTCGGACCCTTGTGACTTCAAGCGCCATGCTTCCCCATCAGATCGCCAAGAGAGGCACACCCGAGCAGAGGGAAAGATTCCTGCCAGGTCTTCTTTCCATGGACCATGTCGGATGTTTTGCCCTGACCGAACCCAATGCAGGATCGGACGCCAGTTCTATTGAAACCAAGGCGGAAAAAGACGGCGATTATTACGTCATCAACGGCACCAAGACCTTGGTTACCGGTGGGAGCATGGCCGATGTCATACTCCTTTACGCCACCGTCGACAAATCCAAGAAGGGAAAAGGGGTCACTGCCTTTATCGTCAAAAAGGGGGAATCGGATTTTGAGGCCGGGGACATACGCAAGATGGGCATGCATTCCTCGGTGCTGTCTGAACTCACTTTTGAGGACTGCAGGGTTCCTGTGGCCAATCGTTTGGGACAAGAGGGGGAAGGGCTGAAAATTGCCCTGGGAGGTCTGAACATCGGCAGGGTCACGGTTACCTTTGCGGTCACAGGGATAGCCCAGGCCGCTCTCGAAGCAGCCATCCGGTATGCCACGGAACGGGTTCAATTTGGGAAAACCATTGCCAATTACCAACTTGTTCAGCAAATGATCGTATCCATGGCCATGAAGGTGGACACGGCAAGGCTGCTGGGGTATCGTGCCGCAGAGCTTCTTAACAAGGGTGTCGAATGCAGGCGTGAGGCATCGTTCGCCAAGCTCTTTTCCACGGAGGCGGCCATGGATGTCACTTACAAGGCCATACAGGTCCATGGCGGGTATGGATACACATCTGAATTTCCTGTTGAGAGGTATTACAGGGATGCCAGGCACCTGACACTGGCGGAGGGTACCAGTGAGATACAACAACTCATCATAGGTCGGGATATCCTGGGGGTCTCCGCCATCTCATAATCTATGAAGTGATTTAGTAAAGTTCGAGTCATACGTGACATATCAGAATACAATGAGGAGGAATCATGACTGATAACCAAAAAACCAGAATTCCAGTAAAAGAGGGTCTGTGGACCACGTCGGTTATACCTGACGAAGAGCCCCGATTGATCGGCAGCAGATGCAATGAGTGCGGAGAACTCTTCTTCCCGAAAAAGGAGAAGGGATGGTGTGTCCACTGCAGCAATCACAGTCTAAGCGACGTGACTTTGAGCAGGGAGGGCAAGATTGTGAGTTTCAGCGTTGTCATGCAACAACCGGGGGGTGGCTTCTATAGGGGACCTGTCCCTTACAGTTACGGATGCATTGACCTGCCGGAAGGGCTCAGAATTGAGTCTCTCTTCACAACGGAAGACTACGATGCACTCAAGGTCGGCGGAAAGGTGGAGCTGGTTATTGATAAGCTATGCGATGATGAAGAGGGTAACGAGGTCATGGCATTTAAATTCAGACCTGTTGGAGAATAAACAAAGGAAGGGTATCTATGAAATCAATCAATGAAATGAGAGAGGTAGTGGTCGCCGGCATCGGCCTGACCCAATGGGGCTTCTATCCCGACCAAGAATGCTATGATTTCGGGAGTGAGGCCATATTCAACGTCCTCAAAGACGCTGAAATGGAGTGGAAAGACATTCAGGCGGCCTTCTGCGGGAGTGTCTACCAGGGGACCGGTTCAGGGCACCAGGTCATCAAGGAGGTCGGCCTGACAGGTATCCCCATTGTCAACGTGGAAAACGCCTGTTCCAGCGGCGCTTCCGCCTTCAGGCTGGCCTATCAGTTGGTCGCCTCTGAACTATGTGACGTGGCACTCGCCTTCGGCATGGAGAAAATGCCCAGAGGGCCCATTCCGAGCACGGCCTTTCGACCCTGGGAGCTGTCCCTTGGATTTAATGTACAGATGGCCAACTATGCCAACGAGACAGTGGAGTATATGCACCGTACAGGATGTACGGCAGAGGATTTTGCCAGGGTGTCGGTCAAGAACCGCAGGAATGGCGCTATGAATCCCAATGCACGATTTCAGAAAGAGACCAGCGTAGAAGAGGTGATGAGTTCGCGCATGGTAGCGACACCGCTTCGGTTGCTTCATTGCTGTCCTCTTGCCGATGGAGCCGGTGCTGTTATTTTGTGCAGTAAAGACCGTGTGAAGTCCACAACCAGGGCCGTTACTGTGGCCGCATCCTCCCTGAAATCGGGAATCTATGGCGAGGGATTCCTGGCCGGCGGGACTACGGTTAGTCTTAAATATCCCCCTGGCGAGGGAATTGTCGAAATGTCGGTACGAGAAGCTTATGAACTGTCCGGATACGGGCCCAAGGACATGGATGTTGTTCAGGCATATGACACCATGGCCCCGGCCGAATTATGGGACATAGAGAAGTTGGGGTTCTGTAAGGCTGGTGAGGCAGCCGGTCTTTTGAGAGACGGCGTCTTTGATATCGAAGGGAACATCCCGGTGAATACTGATGGTGGTCTGATGTCCAGAGGCCATCCCCTAGGGGCTACCGGCATGGGTCAGATCTGTGAGATTGTCACACAACTCAGGGGAGAAGCCGGCCCGAGACAGGTGAAAGGGGCCAAGATAGGGCTTGCCCATGCCATGGGTGCCGGCCCAAACAGCTCGGTCATTATCATGAAAAGATAGACCTGAATTACCAACATCATTGATAAGGAGAAGCGGGAAAGTGCTTGGTCATTTCAAGGAGCCATGGTTTCAACCGGAGTTCAGTGCAACCCCATCAAAAGTCATGCCTCTGACGGAGGCTGTCAGACAATTCATAAGGCCCGGCATGTTGGTGCACATGGGCATGCCGGGGGTGCGATGGCCCTCGGCCATTTTGTATGAGATCGCTCGTCAGTTTTGGGGAAAAGAAGGGAGCCTCCAGCTTTCCGCTATCACCGTGAATCTACCTGCCGTGATACCCATCCAAGGCAGGATTTTCTCCAAGATCATATGCAGCTATGCCGGTGACCCTTATTACTCACCGAGTCCCAATGTGGCTGTCCAGAGGGCCATTAAAAGGGGACACTTAGATATCGAAAACTGGTCCATACTCTCCTTGCCTCTCAGGCTTCAGGCCGCTGCCATGGGACTCCCCTTCTTCCCCACCCATTCGATCTTGGGGAGTTCAATGGAAGAAGAGAATAAGGAGTCCTTTATTGCTATTGACGACCCATTTGGCTCACATGAAAAGGTAGGCTTGGTCAAGGCCTTAGCCCCTGATGTGACAATACTCCATGGATGGATGGCCGATCAGGAGGGAAATGCCCTGTTTCTGCCTCCCTATTCCGAGCAATTTCATTCAGCCATGGCAAGTAAAGAGGGCGTAGTGCTTGCCGTAGAGAAAATCGTCTCTTCAAAGACTATCCGCGAGCATAATCACTTTGTTCGCCTTCCCGGGATCTATGTGAAAAGCGTGTCGGAAGTACCTTTTGGCGCACACCCCGCCGGGCTGAGCCGAATAGGGATGAAAGGGATGGACCTTTACGGTGAAGACTATGATTTTGTCGAAGAGGGGCACCAGGCCGCGAAAACCGATGAATCCTTTGACAAATGGATTGACGATTGGGTCTTGTCCATTAATGGTCACGAAGAATACCTTGAAAAACTAGGACACAAACGGTTGATGTATCTGAAGGGTATGTCTCACTTTGACACATGGCGCTCCGACATAAAGAGTATTAAAAAGATCTCAAAGAGCAGCTCCTACACGAGTGTGGAAATGTCGGTCGTGGCACTGAGCCGTAAACTGGCCGAGACGATCCTCAGGAACCAATACAAGACCATGCTCGTCGGCGCCGGGATCGCCAATCTGGCGGGGTGGCTCTGTTTTTATAACCTTCGAAAGCAGGGGTATGAAATCAACTTGATGGCGGAGATCGGTCTTTACGGCTATGTGCCTCAGCCGTTGGATCCCTCTCTCTTTAATTACCGTAACTTCCCAAACTGCAAGATGGTGGCTGATATACAGACGATCATTGGAACAGTGCTGGGAGGATCTCAAAATCGATGTATCGGCGCCCTTGGGGCTGCTGAGGTGGACAAGGAGGGCAATCTCAACTCGACAAGATCTGATGACGGTTCCTTTGTCGTTGGTTCCGGAGGCGCCAATGACGTGGCCAGCTCCTCTCGAGAGGTCATGGTTATCATGGGGCACTCCAAAAAGCGCCTGAAGGAGGAGTTGACTTACGTGACTTCGCCCGGGAAAAAGGTCACGGCCCTTGTGACCACCCGGGGTATTTTTGAAAAACTGGGGGACGACCATGAGCTCACCCTTACGTCGGTCCTTCCCCGTCTTAAAGACACCGTTATCGAAGATGCCGTTCAGACAATAAAGGACCATTGCGGTTGGCATGTCAAGGAGTCCCCTCTGATAACCTGTTTCGATCCTCCAGAGAGGTCTGATTTGGAGTTGATGCGGTCTTTCGACCCTAATCGCTATTACCTCGGCAAGGGACCGGAAAAATAAACTATTGACGAGCCCGGACCTTCGGAAGCGGCCGCCCCTCAATTGGTCCGTCTTTGAGCCCTTGCCGTACGTGAGTATTCCTTTACCAAAAAACAGTAGTCCATTTCAGATGAAGGTGGCATCAAACTTTACACAGACAATGTCTCCTGATTCAGGACAAAAATAACTCACCGAAATATCAGGATATAACTGTCTCGCCTTTTATATTCCGCAATGGCATAATTCTTGGAATATTCCCCATGCGACAACAGAAGCTATGATCAGCGATCTCCGACAACCTCTATTCCTGGGACACTTGTTCGCATACTCATGGATACCCCCAAAAAAGAAAGGCGATCAGGCCTTGACCGTAGAATTGGAAATGCACCGGCATTCAGCAAATACTGGCTGACCGGCAGAAGGGGAATGCTTCGAAGAAAAGAAGACAGGGAAAAGGCCCTTTGGATCGACAGGCACAGCCCCAAGACTTTCGCGGCAATTCTTGTTATTATTTCTCTGAGTGTCATGGATGCCATGTTTACGCTCATCCTTATCAGTCATGGGGCTGTCGAGCTGAATCCCTTTATGGCCTATTACCTTGAAAAGGGACCCCTGTTGTTCTTTTCTATAAAATATCTCATGACCTGCTCAGCGATCCTGCTGGTTCTATTCACCAAAAACATGCGCCTTTTTAGAACAAGGCTCCGAGTCAAAACCCTCTTCCTAGTCTTTATCATTCCCTTTGCCCTTGTTGTCCAGTGGGAGATCTTCTTGATTCTTTTCTGCCTCTAGATATCCAGTCTTTAGAACTCATCTTCTATCCGGACTTCTTGTGAACGTGCGGATTATTTTTTAATATGAAGAATTAGGGACTTCTGCCCGAACAACAAGAGATGGTTCGGATTTTTCTTGTTTTACATCGGCTTTTTGTTGTATATGAGACTGAAAACTACAAGACATTTAAATAAGTTATGATTTCATAGAGAGAGGGGAGGTGATGACTGTCCAATCGTCTGTTGCGAAATCTCAGTTGCTTTTATGCGGTTTTAGCCAAACATGATATATTTGATGAATAGGAGGATATATTTGATGAAAAGAAACATTTTTATGTTTTTTTTGGTTTTTTTTATTGGGACAGTCTTTGCAGTAGCCGGCTCTACCAGGGTTGACGCCGCGCCGATCAAACTCACTTACAGCATATTCTTTCCAGCCACCCATGGACAGGCCAAGACCGCGATGGATTGGGCAAAGGAGATCGAAAAACGAACCAACGGCAGGGTTCAAATCTCTATCTTTCCAGGCGGGACCCTTACCAAGGCCCCCCAGTGCTATGATGGTGTCGTCAAGGGAATCTCAGATATAGGATTCAGTCTTTTCGGCTACACACGAGGCAGATTCCCAGCCATGGCTGCAGTGGACCTCCCCATGGGGTATTCCGATGGAAAGATCGCCAGCAAGGTGGCTCACAAATTTGCTCAGGCTGTTAACCCGAAAGAACTCCAAGATGTCAAAGTCCTCTATCTCCACGCGCATGGACCCGGTCTACTCCATACCAAAAAACCGGTCAGGAAGCTCGAGGACCTCAAGGGCATGAAAATCAGGTGTACGGGAGGCACGGCACCTGTGGTCAAGGCGCTCGGAGGTGTCCCTGTTGCCATGCCCCAGGGCGGGACATACGATGCCCTTCAAAAGGGAGTTGTGGAAGGGACTTTTGGTCCCATAGAGGTGCTCAAAGGCTGGAAACAGGGAGAGGTCATCAAATACACGACGGAATGTTACAGTATAGGCTATACAACCACCTTCTTTGTCGTCATGAACCTGGACAAGTGGAAGGCCCTTCCTCAAGATGTACAACAGATCTTTGAAGAGGTCAGTGAAATCTATTCGGGACTCCACGGACAGGTGTGGGATCTCGTAGACCAGGAAGGCCGTAATTTTACTCTCAAACTGGGAAATGAAGTGATTCCCCTCTCCGAGTCTGAGAGTGCTCGGTGGCGCGAAGCAGTTGAACCGGTCATAGCGGATTATGCGAACAAGACCGAGAACGGGAACGGTTACGTCCAGAAGGTGAGGGAACTTATGCAATAGAGGGTTGTTTGTGCGTGTATTGCAGCTGGAGAAGCGCTCCTGTGTGACGATAACGGCTTCGTGGGAGAAAGCTCCGGCCTCTATTGGTGGCCTGCAGAAACAGACCATTCTGCAGGCCTCACTACTTTTTTTTAATCTATCTTGCACCGCTACGGAATTACCTACCCATGAATTTTAGAAAGAGCGTTGAAAAACTGGCCAGAGCACTGTACTGGGTCGCAGGGGCCAGCATTATAGCCATGATGCTTATTACCTGCGCTGACGTGGTTCTGCGCTTTTTAAGGAGGCCGATCCCCGGCACGTACGAACTAGTCTGTTTTTTCGGGGCCTTGGCCGTTTCCTTTGCCATGGCCCACACTTCCCTGTTAAAAGGGCATGTGGCTGTAAGTGTTGTCGTTGAACTCTTTTCTATAAAAATACAGGGGTACATTGAGTCGGTTACCAACATGCTTGGGCTTATCCTTTTTTCCATGATCGCATGGAGATCCATTCTGTATGCCAATGATCTTCGCGCTACAGGAGAAGTCTCTATGACTCTTCAAATGCCTTTTTATCCTTTTGTCTATGGAATCGGTTTTTCCGCGGCTGGCGTCTGTCTTGTTCTTCTCGCCTATCTTATAGAAAACGTGACTAGGATTTTTGATAAATGAGTTTGACAACGATCGGACTTATCGGCGTTATTATCCTTATTCTCCTTCTGTTCTCCAAGATGCCGGTCGGTTTTGTCATGGGTCTTCTCGGTTTCCTTGGATTCAGCTATGTGGTCAATCTTCAGGCAGGCCTGAACCTCTTGGCCAGAGATGTGTGGGATGTGTTCTCCTCCTATGGGTTGACCGTTATCCCCCTCTTTGTGTTTATGGGGCAGATCGCCTTTCACTCAGGAATCAGCCGAAGACTTTACGATTCTGCCTATGTGCTTATGGGTCACAGACCGGGGGGGCTGGCCATGGCCACTGTTGGCGCTTGCGCCGGTTTCTCCGCCATATCCGGATCAACCAATGCGACGGCCGCAACAATGGCTACAGTGACACTCCCGGAAATGAAGAGATACCAATATGACATGGGCCTGGCGACCGGTACGGTTGCCGCCGGTGGGAGTCTCGGGATTCTCATCCCGCCAAGCGTCATCTTTATTGTCTATGGCATCATGACCGAGCAGTCGATCGGCAAGCTCTTTGCCGCGGGCATCCTACCCGGCATCCTGTTGTGTCTCCTCTTCTTATTAACGATTTATGTCAGGGTACTGAGAAACCCCTCCCTTGCACCCCCTGGTCCAAAAACCACCTTCGAAGAAAAGGTGAGGTCCTTTGCCGGTGTCCTGGAGGCGTTGGCGTTGTTTGCCATGGTCATGGGGGGAATTTTTTTTGGGATCTTCACGCCCACAGAAGCTGCCGCCGTCGGGGCCTTCTTGACCCTTGTGATCGCCCTTATCAGGAGACAACTGACCTGGAAGGGCTTTCTCCAATCGCTCAATGATACGACCAGAATCAGTTGCATGGTCATGGTCATTGTCACCGGCGCCGTCATCTTTGGACATTTCATGGCCATTACCAGGCTCCCTTACGAGCTTGCGGGCTGGGTGGCCGACTTACCACTCCCGGGATATGCTATCATGGGTATCATAATCCTCGTCTATCTCTTTGGCGGCTGCTTCATGGACGCCCTGGCCATGATAATGCTGACGATCCCCATCTTTTTCCCAGTATCTCAGGCCCTTGGTTTTGACCCCATATGGTTCGGCGTCGTGATTGTCCTTGTTACAGAGATGGGGGTCATTACACCGCCCGTCGGTGTCAATGTGTATGTGGTCTACGGTGTGGCTAAGGATGTTCCTTTGGCGACCATATTTCGAGGGGTCTTCCCGATGCTTGCTGCCCTGCTCCTGTGCAATTTAATTCTGCTCTTTTTCCCTTCTATTGCACTGTACTTGCCTGGTCTTATGCGTTGAGACGGAGACCTCTCAAGAACCCGGTCATTGGACATGAATTCTTGTGACAGGTATGATATATAAACGGATATGCCTTGCATTTGGAGAACTTGTTGAAAGGTTATCAAGCAGCCGGAGGCTCGGAAGCCACGGCGAAGGAGCAGAAAAGCGGCCCAACGGCCTGTCAAAGAGACGAGTAGAGTGCCATTTCAAATTATTAGATAATTAGGAGGAAAAAAATGAGAAAAACCATGATCATCGGGGGCTCCATGACCAAATTCGGAAAACTCCAGGACCGTAACCTGAAATCTCTTGTTGCGGAGTCTGTAGGGGGTGCCCTTAAGGAGGCTGGTGTCTCAAAGGAGGCATTGGAAGGGGCCTGGGTCGGTAACTCCTCCCAGGGGATTTTGCAAGGTCAGGAGTCTATTCGAGGTCAGATCGTCCTTAGAGATATGGGCATAGGCGGCATACCGGTCGTTAATGTCGAAAACGCCTGTGCTTCATCTGCTACGGCCCTGAGAGGGGCCTGGGCCATGGTGGCCTTGGAGGAGATGGAAGTCGCCCTGGTCGTCGGCATGGAAAAGATGTATTTTGAAGATCGAAAAAAGGTCCTAGGAGCCTTTACCGGGGCCATGGACGTTGAACTCTTGCCTCAGATTATGGAGGACTTCCGAAAGCAGGAGGAGGCTATTCAAAAGGCCCAGGAGGCTAAGGGAGAGGGAGGCAAGCAGAAATCGGGCCAGCGCACCATCTTTATGGATGTTTATGCCAAGATGGCCAGAGGTCATATGGATAAGTATGGGACAACCCAAAGACAGCTGGCCGCTATTGCCGCCAAGAACCACTTCCATTCCACGATGAACCCCCTCGCCCAGTACCAGACCAACATGACGATTGACGAGGTCCTTGCGGCGCCGGAAGTAGCCTGGCCCCTCACACGGCCCATGTGTTCACCTATCGGCGACGGCGCTGCAGCGGTGATTATCTGTTCTGAAGACTATGCGAAGAAAATCAATGCTCCCCATGCCGTTGAAATTGCAGCATGCGTCCTGGCGAGCGGTCAAGATGAAGACAAGGGAGGAGACAAAGTCCTCATAGACCTCGCGAATAAGGCCTATGAAAAGGCCGGCATCGGTCCCGAAGATGTTGACGTGGCTGAAGTGCACGACGCTACTGCCATCGGAGAGCTGTATGTAACGGAAAAACTAGGCTTCTGCCCGATGGGTGAAGGCGGGGCTTTTGCCGAGGCCGGACATTCCACACTTGGCGGAAAGCTCCCGGTCAATGTCTCAGGGGGCCTGGAGTCCCAGGGACACCCCATTGGGGCAACAGGCATAAGACAGGTGGTAGAGCTTTATTGGCATCTGACCGAGCAGGCCGGCAAACGGCAGGTACAAGGAGCCAAGGTCGCATTAGCCCAGAATGCAGGAGGCAGTCTCCGTGATTCAGAAGGAGCCCTTGCGATTACTATCTTGAAAAAATAGTCCCTGTCAACTTGGTAATACTCGAAAAACCACGTCCTCTGGACGTGGTTTTTTTTGAACACCGGCGCCACTTGCCGGCCCAAGAGCAAGGAACAGGCAGAGGGGCATCCCCTTTCTCCCTGTCCATGCCCTCCTCTACCTTAATGGGCTCCGCATCAGTATTTTCGTCCCCGAATGATGTTAAAGATGAGCCAAAGGCCGAGCAACCCCGAAATGAGATATCCAATGACACCCAGAGCTGGGAATCCGAACAAAAGGGGACCAAGCCCGGTCGTGATAATCATTGAAGAGCCGATAATCATCGCGGCGATAATGATGCTGAAGGTCAGGCGATTGGTGATGTTGTCGAGGGTATTTCTGAGTCCGTCCAGATTTTCGTGCCTGAACCCTAAGGTGAGTTCCCCCCTGCCTGCCTTGTTGAGAACCTGTACCATGCGGCTCGGGACCTCTTTCTGCAGACTCAGAAATTGAGAAAGGGTAAAGCGGAAACTGCGCCAAAGCGATTCGGGTTTGAAGCGCTTTAACGCTAGACTGGAGATATAGCCCTCGGCTTCAGAGATGACATCCAAATCAGGATAAATAAGGCGAGCCGTCCCTTCGGCAGTGACGAGGGCCTTGATCACAATAACGAGGTCCGGAGGCAAACTCAGACGGTATGTCCTCACCAGTTCGGTGATGGCCACCAGCAAATGACCGATGTTCATTTCTTTGATGGGAACGGCATAATAAGCGTCAAGGACGTCGAGAATTTCCCTTTCCAAACCTCTTTGGTTGATTGTTTCATGTGCGTTTCCAAGGCGTAAAAGGGCGTGAACTATGGCCTCACCGTCCTTGTCCACAATCGATTTAATAAGGTCAATGAGTTCGTGACGATCCCTTTCGGAAAGACGACCCGTCATTCCCCAGTCTAAGAGGCAAATACGTTCCTTATCGGTGATTAACAGATTCCCCGGATGTGGGTCCGCATGGAAAAAACCGTCATCAAGGATCTGTTTCATGGCGGCTTTCAGACCCTGTCTGGCCAAAGTTTCAGGGTCGGTGAGGTCCTCTTTCTTCAGATCTTTCAGTTTTGTCCCCTGGACGAACTCCATAACCAAAAAACGTTCCGTAGAAAACTCTTCATACACCTCAGGGATATAGATTTCCGAATCTTCACCGCTATAGGAAATCGCTATCTTCATATTGCGTGCTTCTCTCTTGAAATCAAGCTCACGGAGAAGGTTCCGCCTGGTCACGCGGACAAGGTTCGGCAGGTCATAAGTTTTCAGATCGGCGATCCTTTCATGAAGCTGGTCAGCAATAGACGCCAGGATATCCAGATCCTTCTCGATTTTTGATCTTATACCGGGACGTTGTACCTTAATAGATGCGATACGGCCGTCACTCTTCAACACGCCTCGATGCACCTGTGAGACGGAAGCGGCTGCTAAAGGCTCGGCGTCAAAAATAGAAAAAGTCTCTTTCAAGGGCAGCTTGGTCTCCTTTTCTATCGCCTCTTTTATCTGTGAAAATTCAACAGGGGCCACTTCATCTTGAAGCTTGCTGAGTTCATCGATCAACCCATGTGGAAGCAGATCCGGTCTAAGACTCATTATCTGACCGAATTTGACAAAGGTCGGTCCCAGTTCCTCAAGGGCACGGCGGATTCTCTCGAAAGTCCCCATTTCATGGTCCACCTTGTGTACCTTCTTGACAAGACCGATCCCCGGTATATCGAGGCGATCGACTAAATCATGAAATCCATACTTTATGAGGATCATGATAATGTCTTTAAAGCGACCAAGGCCCGCCAGTGTTTTGATATCCATGCACTTTTCCTAGTTGTTGTTTATTCTTTGCTCAAGCGTTTCAAGGCGTTTTTCAAGCTTTCCAACATCGGATTTGAGTTCATGGAGTTCTTTTTTACTGGCAAGATCCAGGTTATCGATGCCCTTACGAAGGGTCTTTGATAAGGATTCTTCTATCTCAGACCACTGTCGTGAGCCGGTCTCAAATAACTCATCAACCAAGACCTTCGCGTCTTCCTTGGAAATCTTGGCGTCTTCCACCAGCTTCCGAGTCGCCTCTTCCACCTTTTCCTTTGTCAAAAGCAATGCCCCGAAACCGGAAAGCAGGCCTTTTCTGATTTCTTCCAGCATATGGATGCCTCCTTTCTAATAAGATGTATCTCAGACAGTATCCTTAATTAAATATCTGAGAAAATAAACGGATTCAACTTTTTTCCGATGAGCGGGTGAGCATCAGCGGCACGCTCTTTTCTCTACAGATAATCCCTCTCCGGCTAAACTCATTTCTAATCTCTTTGCAAAAACTGTGTGTAACATGCCCAATTCCCTTGCGGCCCAACAACACAGAAGACTTCTTGCTCTTACATTCTATATTGCCGTCCCTTTGAAAAAAGTTCCTAGGTGCAGGATATGACGTTTGACTGAAAGGAGATCAGGGTAAGGGCCGGAAGAGGTCTCTTCAACATCGGCCCGCTTCATGAAGGTTACTCACGACCGTCAAGGACGATCTCGACTCTGTAGTAAGTTGCATCGGCAACCCTTGAAATCGAAAAGCCCAGCTTTCGCGCCAGATCGAGCATCGTGGTATTCTCAGCCAGTACAATTCCCCACAGAGAATGGATACGGCGTTTTTCGGCGACATCTATAATTCGCTCCATCAATGCCCCACCAATACCCATTCCCTGCCATGGATCCCCGACAAGTACGGCAAACTCCGCCTCGCGGCCCGCCGGATCACTCACCAGCCGGGCCACACCCAACATTTTCTCTTCAGAACCCATCTGGTCGAGAGCGACCAGCGCCATATCGCGGTCATAATCGATCTGGGTGAAGAGGGCCAGCATCTTTTCCGACAAGCGCTTCATAGGGCTCAAAAATCTATAGTAGACTGTCTTCTCCGTGAGTACGGAAAACAGGTCAACCATCAAAAGGGCATCTTCCGGCTTAATGGGCCTGATCAAGATGTTCAGAATTCCCTTCACCGGAATCATCTCTTCAAGGTGATTCGGATAGGGACAAATGGCCAGATGATTAGGTGAAGTCACTTCTGAGGGACCGACAATGACGCGGGCGTCGATGGCACAGGCCTCATTTCCAACCAATACCAGGGGGTTGATATCCAGCTCTTCTACTTCGGGAAAGTCCGTAACAAGCTGCGAAATTCGAATCAGTGTCTCTTCCAAAAACTCAATATTCGCCGCCGGTCGGTTACGATATCCCTTGAGTATCTGGAAAACACGCGTGTTTTTCATCAGCCTGTTTGCCAAAAGACGATTGAGTGGGGGAAGAGCAATGGCCTGGTCCTTTAATATCTCGGTCATGATCCCACCCATACCGAAAAGCACAACAGGACCAAAGCACGAATCCTTTCGGCTTCCCAGAATCAGCTCGTAGTCTGGGTGCCCGAGCATAGGCTGTACCGTGACCCCCTCAAGCTCAGCATCCGGGTTGTAGTTGCGTGCGTTGGTGACGATCTTGTCAAAGGCATTTCTCACATCCTCTTCGTTTCGAAGGTTGAGTTTCACCCCCCCCGCATCCGATTTATGGATAATATGGCGGGAGTGTATTTTCATCGCCACGGGATACCCGATTTGTCCGGCCAGGGATACGGCATCGTCCGGAGATCCCGCCACCTCTGTGCGGTTGACGGGGATCCCATAGGCCTTAAGCAAGGCCTTTGATTCTCTTTCGGTCAGAAATGTCTCACCCCGGTCTATTGCCGTTTGAATTATACGTTTTGCCGACCCCTGGTCGAACGTCAGTGACCTGGTCAGCTTTGGTGGGATCTCCAGGGAAATCTTCAGATTCTGTCTGTATGTGTACATATACTGAAAGGCCGCAACAGCCCTTTCCGGCGTCGTATAGGTGGGAATGCCCGATTGGTTCAATAGGTGCCTTCCACTACCGGCATTCTCTCCACCCATCCAGACGGCGAAGACAGGGGGATGGTCCCTCTTTCCCAGGAGTTCAACAACCGCTTCCGCCACCGCCCTGCCGGTGGTCAGGGCCTGTGGGACATAAATAATGATCAATGCGTTGATCTCACCGGATGAAATGCAGACCTCCAGGGCCTGGCTCCATCGAGCGGGCGAGGCATCTCCCAGGATATCTATGGGATTTCCCCTGCTCCAGTACGTGGGAAGCAGGGCGTCGAGTCTTTCAATAGTCTCTGCTTTGAGGGCCACCGGCTCAATGCCGTAAGAGGAGAGGGCGTCGACCGCCATCACGGCGGGGCCTCCCCCGTTCGTGAGAATGCCTACTCCTGGGCCCATAGGGAGCGGCTGTTTGGCCATCAATTCCGCGCAGTCGAACAACTCTTCAATAGTATCGACCCTCACAATACCGGCCCGTTTGAAGCCCGCGTCATAGACGGCGTCTTCACCCGCCATAGCCCCGGTATGAGAATAGGCTGCACTGGCCCCTGCCTTTGATCTCCCTGCTTTGAGTACGACAATCGGCTTGACCCGGGATACCGCCCTCGCGGCGCTCATGAATTTCCGAATGTTAGTCAAGCTCTCCATGTATAAGACAATGGAGCTTACTTCAGGATCATGGCCCAAGTAATTGATCAGATCTCCAAAGTCCACATCAAGCATAGACCCGATGCTCACAAAATAGGCAAAGCCTATGCCCTCCTCTCTGGAATAATCGAGAATAGAACCGCAGATAGCGCCGCTCTGGGAAATGAATGCCAGTGTTCCGGGCAAAGGCATTCGGCTGGCAAAGCTGGCATTGAATTTGGATTCAGCGCAGACGATTCCCATACAATTCGGGCCGATCACTCGAAAGTTTCCCTTTGCCGCCTCTCTTTTGATTTCCGCCTCTAACTCGCGTCCTTTCTCGCCTATTTCCTTGCCACCGGCCGAGACAATGATCCCGCCGCCAATTCCGGCCGTTACGCAATCCTTGACCGCCAGAGGAACCTTTGCCATGGGTATGGCGATGATCGCGAGGTCGACAGGCTTTTTTATGTCCAGGACCGAGGCATAGGTTTTGAAGTCTTGTATCTTCTCATATTGCGGATTCACAGGGTAGACCCGGCCTTCATACCCTCCCTGCAGGAGGTTCTTGACCAGGGAGTGCCCAATGCGTCCCTCTTTCGTGCTGGCCCCGATTATCGCAACAGACTTGGCCTTAAAGATTTTCTCAAGGTTGTACAGGCTCATCAAAACCCTCGCTGGCATTTGATCCGATTTTCACGAAACATCATAAGATGCCTCTCAAAAGACAGACGCTATATCTTTCTCTTCCTGTGAGGATTGATGCTCAGCACTGGTACGGGGGACATCCTAATGACCCGTCTGGCCACACTTCCGAAAAGAATCTTTTCAATCCCCTTTCTGCCGTGTGTCGGGATGATGATCATATCAATCTTTTCCTTTTCCACATAATTCAGGATCTCTTCAGCAGGATCTCCAACAACGACCCTGCCCAGGCAATCGGCATACCCTGAAAAATGTTTCTTGATGAACTCATCCATGGTTGTCTCTGAGCCTTCTACGACCTGTCGTTCAAAATCCTCTATGGAGACATAGGAGACATAGACGCTGGAATAGTACTCCAGGCCCCTGGCAACAAAGAGCAAATGAACTTTCGAATTGAATTTCTCAGCCATGGTCATTACCCATGGGACTATGGTTGGAGAGACATCCGAAAAATCGACGGGAAAGAGAATCCTTTCGACATCCTTCATGTTTAAGCCTCCTTTCTTAATCTATTCCTGTTATCTTTTTTAAACCCCAATTCCTTGCATCTAAATCCCTACCAGACTGATCTGTCAATCTAAATTTATTAGGCAAAAGGCAAACAAAAACAGCAGAACTTCAATCATTGTTCGGCTGGAGATCTTTTGAAATCGAAACGCAGACAGTCAAATCTTTTCCGCCCTTCGGATCGATCCATGCGTTGCCCTGATGCCTTAGAGCGACTTCTCTGACAATGGCTAAGCCCAAACCGGCTCCCGATGTCCCCCTGGAGGTCTCATTTCTCTGAAATATCTCAAAGACCTTTTCTCTATCCTCCCTCTTTATTCCGACACCATTATCACGAAAGGAGAAGACATGAAAGTCCCCATCCTGTCGGTATCGGATACAGATCTCTTCAAGGTCACGGCCGCCGTATTTCAAGGCATTTTCGACGAGATTTCTGAAGGCCCTTGTAAGGGCAAGCTTATCGGCTATAATCTCCGGCGGGCTCCCATTTACGGTCCACTTGATCGTTCGATCCTCCAGCCTACTGGAAAATTCTTCCCGGATATTCTCTATCACTTCATTGGCGTTGACGACTCGGAGATGGAGAGAGGCCTCTTTTGTGGCAATATAGGCGTTGGTGTCATCTACGAGGGCGCCTATCTGTTCTGCTGTTTTCATGATCTGGGTGCAGCAGGCCCTCCCCTTTTCATCAAGCATTTTATAGTGATTATCCTGTAATCTTTTTGTCAGTGCATAGATACCTGTTGCCGGACTCTTGAGATCGTGGCTCACGGAATAGGCAAAGAATCGAACCATCGCCTCTTTTTCCTTTATAATTTCAATCTTTTCGTTGAGCTCGTCATAGAGCCTCGCGTTATTTTCGGCAATAGCAATTAAATTCCCAAGAGCAGTTAGCAGGTCGATCTTTTCCTGGTCGAGTGAGACGGTTCTTGCTGTCGCCAGGTTCATGACCCCTACGACCTTGTCCATAACAATTAGAGGCACACAAATAATGATATCAAAGCCTCTGTCCAGGAGCATTTTCGACCTTTCCTTGTCTTCAAAATGGGAGACATGTTGGGCAATAAAAGACCTGGTCCGAGCTGCCTTGCCCGAAAATCCTTCATCAAGATGTATCCTTTCCAGTCCCTCCGTATCCATTCCATCGCAGACGGCGAGTTTGAGATACTCACCTGTTTCATCCATAAGATATATCCTGCCCGCCTCTATATCAAAACATTCCATCACCTTGCGGAGAGCGCCCTCCAAAAGAGATTGAAGGTTCATGGATTCGGCCAGAAAATTGCTCATCTCAAGGAGATGATATAAAGCCCTATTTCGTTCCTTCAGTTCTTCTTCATCAAACCTGATCGAGACAATTTTCTTGGTAGTGAGCATGACCGCGCCTCCAGATCTTCAATTCACTATCCAAACCACGTTTTCTTTCGCAAGTTGGATAATTTTATTGCTTATTCGACCCATAAAGAACTCTCTCACTTTGGACAATCCCCTCCGCCCCACAACGATGGTCCCATAATTCCCAGACCTCGCTTCTTCCACAATAGCTTCTGCTCGACTGCGGACCCCGGTAATTATCTTACTTTTTATTTGATTTGATTGAAACCCCGATTTCTTGAGGCAATTCTTTGTCCGATCAAAGACATGTTCAATTTCTTTTCTGGCGTCTTTCATATAATCTTCTGCACCGCTCCTGATAACGTGAACCAGTTTGACCTCGAATGCAGACCCGCCTAAGGTGCTTGCAACATAATCCACAGCACGAGTCGCTCCCTCCGAACCATCTATGGCAATAAGAATTTTTCCCGGACCCGTGTCTTTTCCCACTACGATAAGAGGGACGAATATGAGCTGCTCGAGGAGCTTGGTTGCTACGCTACCCAAAACAATGCCAGCCACTTTGCTCATTCCTTTTCTTCCGACCGCAACAGCGCTGTATCCCGCTTTGGCTTCTTTAAGTATGTCTCTTGCAATTCCGATTTTTCTTTCATGAATTTTCACTATGACGTTGTCTCTCGGAAATCCTGAATCCAGAAGGATTTTCTCCGCCCGCTTCATATATTCCTCAAGGGATGTCCTGTTCTGTAATTCCCATGCCTCTATATTCCTGATTCTCTTCCCATATAGAGGATCGTTTTCGAGATCATAATAGCTTTCAGGTACCTTGTGGAAGACACTAAAAAGGACGACATCGTTTTTCTTGAAGTATGGAATTTCACTAATATACTTTGCTATTTCGAATGAATAGTCCGATGCATCTAAGGCCAATAGTATTTTCTCTTTCTTCTCTGCCATATTAGGAAGCCTCCTTGCTTTTGCGATCAATAATCAGGGCCCTCCAGACAAATATCATGGCGATACTTAATCATAGTAGATAGGGTCTGCATATGCACTAAAAAAGTAGTCTTCTTCGCCACATGAGTCAGTCTGAAATGGCTGAAGTAATCAATTGACTCTATCAACGGAGCTGAACATATCAAACTAGAAATCAACCCTCTCGGCTTCTCTCTATTTTCGATTAGGACCACAACGTATTCCATAGGGACTTATAACGGGGAGTCAATAGATCTCACGTTTCCCTTCGCGATGATCGATCATATAGAGGAGAGTACCCTTCTCCCTGAGATCCTCTTTGAGTTCGGAAAGGTCGTCCCGATGAACACCATACATACGTATGTAAACCTTTCGATATCCGACTGGAACATTTTCGTAAGTACTGAGAATACTCAGCATACGCCCTCCGTAGCCCCTGATGACATCGGCTACTTCCCTGATAGACCCAGGTTTATCCTCCACCTGCAAAGCGAATTGGATACCTCTTGGTCCTACACCTGTAAGAGAAATCAGGGCCTTAAAAATGTCGCTCTGAGTAATAGTCCCTACAACCTGTCCTTCGTGATCAACCACAGGAGCCCCGGATATCTTTTCTTTCAGTAGAATTGCCGCGGTTTCCTCAATCGTATAATCAAACGGTACGGTAACTGGATCTTTGGTCATAATATCCTCGACCTTGATCTTAGAAACAAGATAGAGTAGCTCATGAACCTCCAAGGTTGTCGCGTCGGAGGCCGACGCCCTTTTGGCATCCCTGTCCGTCACAATGCCGACCAGCTTGTCCCTCTTCATGACCGGGAGCATACGGATATTGTACTCCTTCAAAAGCTTTACAGCGTTTTGCAGAGAATCGTTTGCGTCGATGGTAATCACGGTCTTGCTCATCCAGTTTTTCACTAGCATTTTGATGCCTCCTTATTTGTAGTGGTTGACTTCACGCCTCTCTTTGATCAGCCCTTATGTCACCTATATCAGCTCTGATCAACTTTTTGCGATTTAAAAAAATTTCAAATACTGAACAACGAATTGGCCTGTTGATTCAGCAATAAAAAAATAGGATACTTTGTTTATCTATGGAGCAAATGACGTGCCAGCTCCAAGGAGAGTGGCCTCAAAGTCACAAGTCATTGTTTTTATTTCCTTATAGTCTTTTCCAGGATGTAGCATTCCTGCTCCTGCAGACAGGGATTTGTCGATCTTTTTTACAGACTGTAAAAAATGAGACAGATATCCCCTTCAGACACCTGATTCGTCCGGGCTTGGGGTTGATAAGGCCTTTACCGATAGTCAGTATCAATATATAATGCGGCCGGACAGGCAATGATAAACTTGTAGAAGTGAAAGGAGGCCAAGAAATGTGGGATGCATCAAAATGTGATCTGTGCGGCGATTGTCTTGTAAAATGTCGTTATGTCGATTATGACAAAGACACTGCAGTAGCTCAAATCAAGCTCCTTATGGAGGGCAAGGATGCCGATATCCTGAACAGCTGCATTACCTGTGTTGCATGTTACAATTATTGCCCCACCGGCGCCGACCCCGCCGACCTGATTTTCGAGATGCAGGAAAAAATAGGCACCTGCCCTGTGGTTGTGGCTGGAGCACCCATGCTCGATACGATCAGAAAGGGGTTTGAGGAGGGGGCGGATCCTGAGGAAATGATTCCTGGCGATCCTGATAAACCGGTCCTCTCACTTGATAGCTTCCATTATAAGGAATTTCCCGAGGGGACCCTGGACAGCGAGCTGTTCAAGGGGCTGACCATAGTCAGGGGAGGCCGGTACATGTCACTGGTCGGGTGTGTCCATATGGGTGGACAGAGCTTTGTAGACAAGTACGCCAAACAGGTCATCGATAAACTGGCGGATTTAGGGAAAGATATTATCTATATGCACAATGAAGGCTATGCCCTGGCCCATGTGGCGGCCAAGGAACGTGGCATACCTGTTCCATTCAAATACACGCATCTTTTCGAGTACCTGGGCGACTACCTGAGAGACCATCAGGACGACGTCACCAAGTTGGGCAAAAAAGTCGCTTACCAGGCGAACTGCGCCTCCAGATGGCTGCCTGAACAAGATGCCATGCTGGACGAAATCTTTAAACTCATCGGTGTCGAGCGGCAGGCCAGGCAACATGAGGGCCTGGATGCTCTCTGCTGCACCTTACCGATTATCCGGACCATGAAAGAGGTGAGTCTTGATGTTCAGGAGAAGAACATCAAGGATGCCGTCGAGTGCGGCGCCGATGCCCTGTTAACTATTTGCCCCATGTGCAACCTCATGCTAAAGCGTCCTACCGCCCACCATGGTCTTCCCAAGATTTTCATCACTGACCTGTGTCGAATGGCTTTGGGCGAGAAGCCATGGCCCGAAGCCTGAGGGGTTTGACTACCTTTCAGGCGGTAAAGATACTATTGTAAGCACTTATCTGAGTGGGCCGGTTCTTGAGCCGATCATTACGCCTTGATGATCACGGTGGCAAGACGTCCAGCAGAGAATATCCAACAGAGGGAGGAAGACCCATGAAACGATTTGCTTTCACAGCGCTGGGGTTTTTGAGTGTTGTCGTTTTCACATACACAGGTTCCGTCCTGGCCGAAACCACCCTCAAACTGGCCACGGTCACGCCGGCCCACCATGCTTACAATGCAGGAGCCCGAGAATTTGCCCGCCTTATTGCAGAGGGGACTCAGGGTGAAGTGACGATCGAGCTTTTCCCTGCCGGACAATTGGGCAAGGGTGAGCGGGAGCTGCTGGAAGGTCTCCAGTTGGGCACAATACATCTGGCTGTGACCGCCACCGGACCAATCTCCAATTTCAGTCCCAACATGGGGGTGGTGGATCTGCCCTTCCTGTTTCAAACCTCTCAGCACGTCGACACAGTGCTTGATGGATCGGTGGGACGTGAACTCCTCGATGACCTCGAGTCAATGGGAATCAAGGGCCTTGCGTTTTTTGAAAATGGTTTCCGCAACTTCACCAACTCCCGACGAGAGTTAAAAAGGCCTTCTGATTTCAAAGGACTCAAGTTTCGAACCATGGAAAACCCCGTCCATCTGGCCTCTGTGCGCCAACTCGGGGCCCAGGCCGTGCCCATGAGCTGGGGTGAGGTATACACCTCACTCCAGACCAAAGTGATTGACGGGCAGGAAAACCCAATCGCCATTATCCATGCCTTCAAACTAAGCGAAGTGCAGAAGTATCTGAGCCTCACGGGACACTTCTACTCGCCGGCGCCGCTCACTATGAGTCTGAAAAAGTTCAAGGCCCTCAAGCCGGCATGGCAAACGCTGTTCATGAATGCGGCCCTTGAGGCGGCCGCAGTGGAGAGGAAGATTATACGGGACAATGAGGCCAAGCAACTCAAAGAGCTGGAGGCTCAGGGCATGGTGGTGACCCTTGTTGACAAGGGCCTGTTTATCGACGCCATGGATCCGGTGTATGTCGCCTTTTCCAAGAAATATCGTGACTGGGAAAGATTTCTCAAAAAAATCCGGGCCACCAAATAGCAATCTCCCTTGATGCCGCCCTCTTCCATGCCCCGGCCACAAAGAATCGGCAGTATGGTGAAAGGGATAAGTAACGCACTCAATCGTCTGTGCGAAGGCGCCCTGGTGCTGTTTCTCACAGCCATGGCTGTCATCGTATTCTTGGAAGTCCTTTTCCGATATCTCTTCCTTCTGCCCCTTTTCTGGACCGAGGAGCTCGCTCGCTATTGCCTGGTCTGGGCTTCTCTTTTGGGGGCCTCAGTGGCCCTCAAACGGGGGGAACATATCGCCGTATCCCTTTTGGTGGAGCGCCTACCGAAAAGAGTGGAGCGTGCTGTGGTGCAGGCGGCGAGGCTTTCCGTCGCCCTTATTCTGGTCGTCATATTGTGGGGAGGAATCACCCTTGTCTCAGTCACCAGCCTTCAAACGAGCCCTGCTCTTCGTATACCCATGGCGGTTCCCTATCTGGCGCTTCCCATCAATTCAGGGATCATGCTCCTTCATATCATCGTCGCGTTGATGCACCCCTCAGATGAGCCGCCAGGCGGGGAATAGGAAGGGGCGCCATGGTTGTTCTTATCCTGATTGTTTCTTTTGTCTTCTTTTTGATTATAGGCGTCCCCATCGCCTTTGTGCTGGGGCTCACACCCCTGGCGGCCCTTTTGGTGGAAGGGGAGACGCCGCTTTTGCTCGTGGCCCAGCGGATCTTTACGGGAATGGATACTCCCGTACTCATGGCCGTGCCCTTCTTTATCCTGGCGGGAAACATCATGGGCATGGGCGGCATGACCCAACGGCTTGTCCGCTTTTGTAACCTTCTGGTGGGATCTTTCCGAGGCGGCCTGGCCTACATGAACGTCGTCATTAGTATGGTCTTTGCAGGAATCACAGGGGCCGCCGTAGCCGATACGAGCGCTGTCGGGTCTATTCTCATCCCAGCTATGAAGCGGGAGGGATACGACAGTGATTTTGCAGCGGCGGTCACAGCCACCTCCTCCACCATCGGTCCTGTTATCCCTCCTTCCATCCCCTTTATTATCTATGGGGTTTTGGGGGAAGTATCTATTGCGTCCCTTTTTCTAGCAGGTATCGTACCGGGACTGCTCCTTGGCCTGTTTCAGATCGGCGTGGTGGCCTTTGTCGCACGGAAGAGGGGTTTTCCAAAGGGTCGCCGGCCAACGATTCGCAAAGCCCTCAAGGTAAGCGTGGATGCAGCCCTTGTACTGATGATGCCGGTGATCATACTCGTCGGTATATTTTCCGGCGTATTCACACCCACGGAGAGCGCCTGTATCGCTGTTTTCTACGCCCTGCTCATCAGCGGCGTTGTTTACCGCGATATTCGCCTCAAGGACCTGCCCCACATCCTTATCAAAACAGGAACCACAAGCTCTCTTGTCATGCTTGTCATTGGGACTGCGAGTATCTTTTCCTGGATTCTGGCGAGCGAACAAATCCCGCAACAGGTAACGTCTTTTATCCTGACGGCCACGGACAATAAATTCCTCATCCTTCTGCTGATGAACCTGCTCCTCCTCGTCATCGGCACTTTTTTGGAGACAACCGCCTCACTCATCATCTTAACGCCCGTTCTCCTCCCCCTCATGACGGCGATCGGGGTAGACCCCCTTCATTTCGGCGTCATCATCGTCCTCAATCTCGTCATCGGTCTGACAACGCCGCCCGTGGGCGTATGTCTTTTTATTGCCTGCTCTATCAGCCAAACCCGTCTGGAAAATCTCTCACGAACCATTATCCCCTTTTTACTCGCCTCCATTGCCGTGCTTCTGATCTGCACCTACTGGGAGGGTTTGATCATGGGAATCCCCACTTTCTTCGGCTACCAAAGTCCGATCCCTTAAGGGATCTTCTTCTCAATATAGACTGTCCATGCGACAGTCAGGCGCGAATCGCGATTCAGTAGTTCGATAATACTGCAAACCGTAAATAAAGGGCAGATATCTCATATGTGTAGGAATGCTTATCCCCGAACCTGTCCGTTCACGAAAGGCCATTCTGATTTGGCTTCTTTACACTCTGTAAAGAATGTCGACGTCCTGGATACCTCAGAAAATCACCTTTCAACCTCCTCCAACCGAAAAAAGACAATAAATCAAGCGTTTCACATGAAGAATACATCCATGTTCGATTGGCATACTCGTTGCTGATTAAAAAGGATATAGAGTACTCCATTTGAGTATTGAGAAAACGCATTACGAAAAGATAAGGAGGTTAATATGGCTGTCGATTTAAAAGGCAAAAGATATGTACCGGGGACTTATGCCAAGTCACGACCGAGTGCCGCTGAGTTGGCCGATAATCTTATACGAGAATGGGATAAAAGGCGCTTGGAAATGAAAAAGGCAGAGCCGGGACCCCGGCCAACGATCTGTTTTTCACGGAAGATAGGTGTGGGGGCTTTGGAGATAGCTGATATTCTAGCAGAAAAAATCGGTTATCATGTTGTTGATCGGCAGATTGTGGAACATATGGCCAGTGAGACAAAACTGAGAGAAGAAACCGTGAGTGTTTTTGATGAACGCTACCCAGGCGAAATACGTGAATTTCTCGCCATGGCTTTCGGGGAAAGATCTTTCATAAGGAGCGATTACAGCAAACACTTATTTAGTGTAGCATATTCTATCGCCAATTTAAATCCTACCATTTTTGTAGGGAGAGGTATACATTTACTGTTGCCCCGTGAGCACGTATTGGCCGTCAGATTTATATGTTCAAGGGAATATCGAGTCAGACGGCTGGCCGCTATTATGGGTATTGACGAAAAAGAGGCTGGGAGCGAGCTGGATCATATCGATAGGGAACAGAGGAGTTTCTTCAAGAAAACTTATGGGAAAAAGGATGCCTCTCCCTATGAGTTTGATATGGTCATCAACTGTGATTACATAACAAAGCCGGAATGGGCCGCAGAGATCGTTGCCAAAACACTAGAGAAGAAATTCGATATTGAATTCGGGTAAGGCAGGCACCCATTCGGTTTAGGGGGACAGGGGTAAAAGATCCCCGTTGACTCTCTTCTTGACGCACGTCACGGATCACAATATCTCTTAAAGGATCTTGTGGGAGGCCTTCGAACTATGAAAATCCGTAAACTGGTATCTCTGACAGCGTTGCTGTCATTTATTACACTTATCATAACCGGCTTTATCTTGTATATCGTTCCTCATGGAAGGGTTGCCTATTGGGCTGACTGGCATTTATGGGGTCTGTCAAAAGATGATTGGGGAAGCATCCATATCAATATCGCTGTTTTGTTCCTCATCTCAATTTGTTTTCATGTTTACTATAACTTCAAGCCTTTGATATCCTACTTGAAAGATAAATCGAAACGTCTAAGAGTTATCACATGGGAATTCAATGTCTCCCTTTTCATCCTTGTTGTTTTTATAGGAGGTACATACTTGGGGAGTCCGCCGTTCAGCACTGTGATTGAAATCGGTCAATCCATAAAGGATTCCGCAGCAGATAAGTATGGTGAACCGCCATATGGTCATGCGGAGCTTTCCAGCCTCAAAACTCTCATTTCCAGGATGCGTCTGAATTCGGCTCAGACTATTGAACGTTTGAAAAGAGCGGGCATCAGAATCGAAAACGAAAAACAGACTATCATTGAAATTGCCAGACAAAATAAGCTTACCCCCAAACAGGTCTATCTGATTATGAAGCCTGACACTATCCATGGTAAGCTCGAGCACCTCTCTGACACCCCAAAGCCTGGTTTTGGCAAGCTTACTCTGGAGGATATCTGCATTGAATATGATTTAGATATAAAATCGATCATAACAAGACTTGCCGATAAAAATATTGAGGCAAAAAGGGGAATGACTTTAAAAGAGATCGCTTATCTGAACAAAAAAAGTCCTAGGGATATATACGGAGTTGTAAAAGAAGTCTCTTTACTTGATTCTCCATAATGCCTCTATTTGGCGTCCTGAGATAAAAAGAGAGAAAAGAATGGCTAATAACCATCAATAAAACCTATTGACTCAGATAGATGGGACTGTTGGCCTCTCGAAGCTTTTTGGATGCCTATCTCCATTTTATTGGCTCAAGGCAGAAGAGTATATGGCAGGATCATGAAACAGAGTGAAAAGGTTGGTTTATATTCCATTGTTGTCAACTTATCTCTGGTCGGGATAAAGACCCTCCTCTTTCTTATTTCCGGATCAGTTGCCCTTATGGCCGATGCTATACACTCTTTCTCCGATGTCATATCATCGGCTACTGTGCTGGCCGGAATTAAAATATCTAAGAGGAGATCAAAAAACTTCCCTTATGGCCTTTACAAGGTGGAGAACTTTGTTTCTCTCCTCTCCTCCGCCTTCATATTCTTGGCGGGCTATGAAATCGTCAAGACGGTTTTTTTTCAACAGTCGTCTCTCAATACCGAATATCTCCCCTATACGATCGGAGGCGTGCTTCTGACGATGGGCATTACCTTTGCTTTTTCGCGCTATGAGCTTAGAAAGGGTAAAGAGATCGGATCTCCAAGTCTCGTAGCCGACGCCCAACATATTCGGACGGACATGCTCTCCTCGGCAGTCATTATGGCAGGACTCGTGGGGGGTTGGTTCGGTTTGAGTCTGGACAAAGCCGCGGCCCTTGTTGTCGTTTTTTTGGTCTTTAAGGCCGGACTCAGTATATCCATTGATGCCATCCGAGTTCTTTTGGATGCGTCCATCGATTTCGAGACCATGGACAGGGTGAAATCGATCATCATGAAAGAACCTAGAGTTATATGCATCAATACCCTTCTGGGAAGGAACTCGGGCCCCTTCAAATTCATTGAGGCTGATATCGTCATCAAAGCCAAAGATCTTGAAAAAGCACATTCTATCAGCCGCCGAATCGAAAAAGAGATCAGACGGCAAGTGGCCCATGTGGATCATATCTTGATCCACTACGAGCCACAGAAAAAAGAGACAACAACCTATGCGATTCCGCTAAGGCAGGACAAAGGAAGCATTTCAGATCACTTTGGAGATGCTCCCTATTTTCAAGTAATTACTATTCGAAACAGTGACGGGTCTGTCCTTTCGGATGAATATTGCCTCAATTCTTTTGCAAAGGAGGAGAAAGGAAAAGGGATAAAGGTGAGTGAATGGCTTCTCAAAAAAGGTGTGGATACTGTTTGCTCGCCTAAGGGTTTCAAAGGGAGTGGCCCCGGTTACGTTTTCTCTGACGCGGGAGTCGATATCATCGTCACAGAAGGTAGGACACTTGAAGATATCTTGCAGAGTATGGCGAGGTGAGCGGTAAAGCACTGCATTACCCGGGAAATATCTGGAGGACGACAAGTGTCGTCAGTATCAGACAACAATTGATGGGGTGAGCATATGTAGTACAAGCATGTGTCTCTATTTTTTCCATTTACGTATCGATCATTAAAAGGAGGCCTATTAGATGGAAAAGGAACAAGGTAAAAAGATATGCGCCTTTTGTGGGTACACTGCCGATGGCAGGTTTGAGGGGGATATCTGCCCTCAATGTGGAATGACTTACTGGAAATGTTCAAAATGCGGGTTTCTCATTACGGCGGGGAAACCGCCCGATACTTGCCCCGAATGTGGTGAGAAGTGCGATTTTGTCGATGTCACCTGTTATACTCCAGAGTGCGGTGGACCAGGACATATCGATCCACGTTTGTAGTGACAAAATGTGAGTCCATCCGTATCCTGGCTCATCCGTAGTCAAGCCGAATTACTTGGCAGGTCAAGGTCAAGATGAAGCACAGGAACCTTGGTTGATGGAAACTATCTTCAAGCATGCCTTTATGATAAGCTTTTTCGTTTTTGTGATGATGCTTTTGGTCGATTTCATCGATGTGGCCACCAAGGGAAATGTCTCCAACATCATCAAAGGAGGTCGCTGGAGACAATATACCTTGGCCTCTTTTCTGGGCTCCACACCTGGTTGTCTTGGCGCCTTCATGAACGTCAGCCTCTACGTCCACGGTATGATCTCGTTTGGCGCCATAGTAGGCGGAATGATCGCCACATCCGGGGATGAGGCATTTGTGATGCTCACGGAGTTTCCCGGCACGGCCCTGGCCCTTTTCGGAATCCTTTTTATATTCGGTACTCTTTTTGCCTGGATAAGTGACAAGATTATCACTCTTACAAGATTTAGACCTTGCGAATCATGCCTTGATGCCCGTTGTGATGTATGTCAGTCCGATATGGGTGATCAGGAAAAAATCAGCGATATTTTTTGGCCTTCAAATTTTCCTGAAAATTTTCACTCCATTTCCTTTACACGCTTTCTCCTTATTCTAATGACAGTCTCTTTTATGGCATTAATAGCAACAGGAAATTTAGGTCCCTCCATATGGGACTGGAAGCGCATCACCTTTGTATGTCTTTCACTTTGCACATTATACATTATTATGATTTGCTCGGAACATTATCTTGAATCCCATATCTGGGACCACATTATAAAGAAGCATCTGTTCCAGATTTTCTTGTGGAGTTTCGGGGCGCTTCTTTTCGTACATTGGGGTCTGGCCTTTTGGAATCTGGATAGTTTTGTCAGGGAGCACATGCTTTGGGTATTGCTTATAGCCGGCTTAATGGGAATTATTCCCGAATCAGGGCCGCACCTTATATTTGTGATGATGTATGCACAGGATCTTATACCCTTTTCCGTACTATTGACCGTTTCATTTGTGCAGGACGGGCATGGCATGCTCCCTCTCCTCTCATACAGTCTCAAGGATGCCGCGCTTATAAAGATTTTCAACTTCTCTTTTGGACTGGCCATCGGAGGCCTGTTTTTTGTCCTTGGACTCTGATCGTTGAACGATCAACTGTCAGCTGAGCGATCCATTCATATAGAAATTGAATGTCAAACCGATTATAGGGAGGATATCTCATGGCCGACAAAAATTCAGGTTTGGTGAGTGGAAAGGGTGAATATTCCTCTGATCTGGCATTCTACAGATTTATCATCGACAGCCTTCCTACCGGGGTTATTACGGTTAACGCCGATAGAAAGATAACCGGCTTCAATCCATGGGCTGAAAGGATAACCGGCTACTCTTCAGAAGAGTCTTTGGGACAATATTGCGGAACGATACTTCACGGAGGCATGTGCGATGCTCATTGCCCGTTAATGACTGTCCTCAATGGTCATAAGCCTATCTCTTTGGCAACAACAAGAATTGTGACCAAGTGTGGAGAAACGATTCCAATCAGGATGAGTACGGCTGGTCTATTTGATGATAAAGGGTCCCTTATCGGTGGTGTAGAGGCCTTTCAGGACATTTCCCGTTTAAGAAAATTAGAACGGGAAAAGGAGAATATCGTGTCGATGTTCGCCCATGACATGAAATCATCTCTCACCATTATCGGAGGCTTTGCCCTTCGACTTCTAAAAAAAGGAAGTTGGAAGGACGAAAAAAGGGTCGAAAAATATCTCAATATTATCAAAAACGAATCAGGAAAACTTGAATCCCTGATCAACAATTTTCTGGAATTTTCCAGGTTGCAGACAGGAAAACTGAAATTAAACTTCAGCGCCACCTCCCTCGACAAGGAATTAATGGAACTAATGGATATCTATTGGCTGAAAGCATCCCAATCGGGCATCGAGCTGGTGCTGGAAAATGAAGAGGAACTGCCGGTTATCGAGGCGGATGCGGGCCAGTTACGTAGAGTTTTTACGAATCTTCTAGACAACGCCATCAAATTCTCAAACAAAAAAGGAACCATCACCGTAGCGACCCACGAAACTCCTGATGGGGTGATGGTCAAGGTGAACGACGAAGGGATCGGCATAGAAAGAGACCGACTTCCATATATTTTTGACTCCTTTCATCAAGAACAGACAGGAAGGGAGACGGAAGGTTTTGGTTTAGGATTGGCAGCGGTAAAGACTATTGTGGACGCCCATGGCGGAAAGATTTTTGCGGAAAGCGAATTAGGCAAGGGAACGATTTTTAATGTGGTCCTACCTAAGAAACAGGAGGCAGGTGGAAACAAAAATGTATGACCCGGTGAATGGGGGCTATTGATGGACATCAATTCTAAAGTGGAGAAGTATCTAAGAGAATACTTTGGTCAGGATACAGAACTGACGGCAATGGAGCGTCTCGGCCAAGGAATGCATGGGATTGCATATCTCATAAAATTGAGGACCGCCTTTGAAGAAAAACGTCTTATCATGAAAACTCTCTTCCCATCCGGCTTTGGCCATGATCACTATTCAGACAGGGCGCAGGTCTTACTCCTTGCCAATGCCAACTATAATAGGATGGAAAAGCATATAAGGGCAATAGATGTGGTGGGGGAAACCCCGGACAGATTCATATCCCTCAAGGAGGCCCGAGAGTTCTATATCTTTATGAGTGAGGCCAAGGGAACGTCCTATTTCAAAGATCTGACTATGATTCTAAAACGGGGTAGGCTCACGGAGGTTGATAGAAAAAGGGCGCAGATGCTCGGCCACTTCCTCGCTCAAATCCATGCTGAAGCATACCAAGGTGAAAACGCCAAGTCCCTTTACAGAAGGAGGATACGTGATCTTATAGGCCATGGTGAGTGTATTATGGGTCTTATCGATACTTATGATCCGGTCGAATTCACCACAGATTCCGAGCTTGTTGAATATGCTGGAAAATGCCTTAAGTGGTGGGGAAGAATCAGGGATAAAAACGAAAGACTGTGCAGGGTCCACGGGGATTATCATCCCGGAAACATATGGTTTGAGGGGGATGAGTTCACCCTTCTCGACCGGTCAAGAGGTTCATGGGGAGAGGCGGCCGACGATGTTTCATGTCTGGGTATCAATTATATCCACTATTCGCTCAAAGAGACCGGTACCTTTAGGGGGTCTTTTGCTGATCTTTTTAGAGAATTCATCAAATCCTATATGGAAAACAGCAAAGACCGAGGCATATTCCGCGTGATACAACCCTTTTTTGCGTTCAGAATTCTTGTCATCGTCAACCCGAAATTCTATCCTGATGACAGGAATGAGACTAAGAGAAAGCTACTCGATTTCGGTCATTCGATCCTAGAGACAGAACAATTCGAAATGGAACGGATCACGAACTATATTGAGGGAAGATGAACTTTTGTATTTGGGTTACCGGCCTGCCTGGATCAGGAAAAAGCACGATAGTCAAGGAACTCGAGCAGATGTTGCTGAAATCTGACATTGGAGTCCTCGTCCTTAGTATGGATCGGATTCGAAAGATCCTCACACCCGAGCCCAGGTACTCCGATGAAGAACGGAGTCTTGTCTATCGTGCCCTGGTCCTGATCGCCCAGCTCCTCATGAAGAATTGTGGGAAAAGCGTAATCATTGACGCAACCGGCAACCGACGTGAATTCAGAGAGTTGGCCAGGCAATTCATTCCTGAATTCGCTGAAATCTATGTGAAATGCCCTCTTGAAACGTGCAAAATGCGCGAGGCATTACGCCTAAATCGGAACGTGGAGAATAACCTGTACAAAAAGGCTCTCCAAGGCAAGTTAAAGGGGCAATTGCCGGGCATCTCTGCGCCCTATGAAGAACCTCTAAACCCTGAGCTTGAATTGGCTTCGGATCTCCTATCCCCCCGGGACTCAGCCAAAATGATCATGAAATACATCAGATCAAGATGGGTGGGAAGATAAAGGGCTGAAAGGTGTGCTATTAAGAAAAGACCACTCTCTTGTGACAATCATCGATTTTGTAAGCCACGCCCTTATCCGCCTCGCTCTGTGAGACGACTTTCCCAGCGATCCGGTCATGGTAGAGGGACAAGCTCTCTCATCGCTTCTGAATCTTTGAGCCGGTTGACGGAAAAAGAGGTTTCTTAAGGGGAAGGCAATTTGCCATCTCTTTTGCGCTTATCGCAGATGCACGGGTATGCCCTTGGGCAGACAGATCAAATTGGTCGGTGGCACAAGGAAAAAAGGGATCTGTACCTTATTCTCCCATGGAGAGTAGGCGGCAATGGCTTTTCACATCATGAAAGACCATTGATCGACTTGAGCCAGGCCAGGGCCGTTGCCACGGTCTTCTTGTTCAGCCGCAGTTTGTGCCCTCCTCCCTCGATGATAGAGATCTCTTTGGGTTCACCGGCCTTATCATAGAGGGATCGTGCATGATCGGGATCGACGGTTGTATCCTCCGCCCCATGTAAAATCAAGAGCGGCCGGGGACTTATCCTGTCTATCCATTCAATCGGGCTGATCTCTACGAAGCCATTGCCCCATTCTTCCACAGAAGGGGGAAAGTCCCTGTCCCTGATAATCCCTATCTCGCGGCAGTGTTTAACGAAGTCCTCGATTCTTTTGAAGTCGGTGATGTTCAAAAAGCCCGTCGGGCAGGCGCATGTAACAAGGGCTGAAATCCTATTATCCCTTGCCGCACAATAGACTGCAGCGGCTGCTCCACCGCTGAACCCCATGATCGATACCTGGGCTTTGTCAACCATGTCAAGTCCGCACAAGAGGTCCACTGCCCCGTGAAGATCACGTGTCCATCCCATCATGTCGAAATTGCCTCCGCTTCTGCCGGAGCCCCTGAAGTTAAAAATGAGGACAGCAAACCCATGGCTGCAAAACTCTTCGGCAAGCAGTGAGTACCCCTTGTCCGTGGGGTCCGGGGAGCCATTGGCAGGGATTCCATGGCAGATACAGAGGGCAGGCCCTCTGTCAGAACCGCCAGGCAGGTATAATTCACCAACCAGCCTGATTCCATCCACTGTAAGGCTTACCTCTTCTGTTGATACTAAATGCACTCTCATCCCCCCTTCATCTTCATCAAGCACTGATGCTGAACATTATTGGGATCGCATCGCTGAAAGCTACCTTACCCTTAGAGAGGGCATTTGGGGGCCCGGCTATGCCTTCGAAACATACTCGCTCAATCACCACCAACATGTAACCGTTAGCCCCTTAAAAAACGTCCGATTTCATGGCTGAGAGTTTTTTAACAGAGATGGGTTAGTAGAAACAGGCTTTAAAGGAACAGGGTCGAGCAGTCTATTTGAATTCCCTGAAAAAGTAATTCGGCCCGACAATATGGTAACCCCTTTCTTTAAGGGCCTCAATCACAGGTGAAATATCATCCGCCTGGACCCGAAAGACAAGAATACAGGTATCGTTGTGATAAAAGCTGGCGGCAGAGACAAAATTGAGCCCCATATCGCTGATGATCTTGGAGACTTCAGCCATGACGCCGGGTCTGTCTTCAAACTCTATGGCGAAACGCTTTCCCCCACGGTGGAGTCCCATCTCTTCTACAAGGACATCCAGCATAATGCTCCTATTGATGTAACCGACCAGCCTCCCCGAAGCATCTACAACGGCAAGGCCTGGGAGTTCTTTCCTGGCCATAAGTTCCGCCGCCACTTCTATCTCGGTCTCCGGAGTTACCGTTACAACATCCTTTTTGATATAATCGTTCACGGTTATCTTTGACAATACAGTGGGAAGCTCATGCTTACTCAGCATGGTTGCCCCGGAAGGGAGGGCCGCCCGAACATCCTCTTTCTGAAGATACCCGATAAGTTTGTCCTTTTGAACAACAGGAAGCATCCACAGTCTGTTTTCTTCCATGAGGTTATTCGCATCTGAAAGCAACGTCTTGGGGGTGACGGAGACAACTTTGGTCAACATCTTCAGGCCAACATACATCCTTCTTCCCTCCCTATTCGTAGTATTGAATGGCTTAGGGTTCTCTTTTCAGATTTAACGACTATACCGGCAATAATTCTTCATGATCGCGCTTCACAGGATCGGAGTTCTCACGAGGATTCAGTTCTTGTAGGAGTTCCCTCAGTCTCTCTACCTCATCCTTGATCTGGGGTAATACATCTTTTTCGAGCTTTTCCCTGGCCCTCGTTCCCAGACGACCTGCCTCCTTAGAAAGATGGTCCAGTTCCTCCTGAAGCTCCCTATACTCATCACTCTCCGGGACCTTCTTCAATTCTTCAGAAAACTGCTTGAGCTTCTTCTTGAACGCATCCATCTTCTTCCCGATGTCTTCCCAGGTGTCGACCAAGACAAGCGGTGGATACCCCCCGTTAGGTTCTTGTTCCTCGTATGTGGTTAGTCCACGGTCTTTGGAAAGGCCGAGACTATTTCCCGACAGGCCGAGAATCATCAAGAAAAACAGAAGTAGACAGAACTTTTTACCAGCCATATTACACCTCCCTAGGCAGATGACTCACCCTCCCATATATCCTCGTTTCTCACCATTTGGGATATCGATTCAGGCCCGAAATCCAGTTTTATGAATAGTTTTTGTTCCACCGCCCTGCACAGCTCGAAGTTTTCCTTGATCCGCTTGCAGAGTTTATCATGGTTCCGGCCATATCGCCTGAGGATATATTCGAGGCGCTCGTCCAGACTAACAACCTCGTCGTGCTTAACCCTTTTATCAGCATAAAACACGATCTCCCTCTCCGAGTAGTCCTCTTTGAGACAATAATTCTTCAGTCTCACATGTTCTCCAACAATACCGGAGATTTCATCCATATTGTTCTCGACGCAAATCTGCCTGCCTATCTCAGAATGGTCCCGGCCGGATTCCAGGGAGGCCGTCTTTCCGATATCGTGCATAAGGGCCCCGGCTGTGGCCTTCTTTACAGAGATCTTTACCCCACCGACCTGAAGTCCGCGGGCTATCAGATGGGCCAATTTCGCAACAACCACGGAATGGGCCCTGATATTTTCAAGCATCCGGTATTCTGACATAATATGGAAACAGCGTTCGACTGAAGGAATCATGGTCGTATGTTACTCAAAATTTAATTGGGTCATCGCGAAATCCTGTAAACCGTTGTTAGTTTGTATGAGTCATAAGGTATCAGGTCTTAAATCCCCATTCAAGCGAAAACAATCCCACGCAGGGACGAACAACTGAGGACACGTTTCATAAGAAGATTGACAAAATTCAATGATTTCGGTAAATTTAGATTTAAGTTTAAAACTATCCTAAAACTCTAACTCAAACACAAGGCCCGGAGTTCATCTCTGGTTTTTGAGCATGGCTTTGTAAAACCGAAAAGGCCTGAGCATTATCGATCAAGCCTAATGTAGATACAGAACATGAGGAGTTCAGCCATTTCCGATTTTTCTCAGCACAGTGGGCAAATAACCACCTTTCACATTCTCCAGCAGGATCGAACCAGCCTCAGACCCCAGCTGAGGCTCCATTCCAAATGGAAGAAGACCGTCCTGATTATCCCGCTGTTGGCCACCGAATACAGTGATCCTGAAAACCAGCCGATTTTTGAGAATATTCTGAGGCAACTAAAGGGTGTGACCTATGTCTCGAATATTATTTTCGGCCTTGATCGAGCCACCGAAAAAGACGCCTTCCTTCTCAAGGACCTTATAGATTCTACCGGACTGAAAAATCATCTCATCCAATGGAATGACGGCCCAGGCTTTAGGGGGATTTACGAAAAGCTGAATCAGGCTGGATTTGACATCAGCGAGCCCGGCAAGGGGAGAAACATGTTCCTCAGCTTCGGAATCGCTATTGCCCTGGGGGGGCACTCTATAGGTCTTATTGACGCGGATATTCGCACTTTTGAACGTGTGCAGCTGGATCGTCTTTTCTACCCCGTAGTGGCGCTGAATTATGACTTCTCAAAGGCCTATTATGCCCGCATCAAAGATAGACGGTTCTTCGGCCGTGTCAAACGGCTCCTCCTTGACCCTCTTTTGCTCTCCCTGAAAAGGAAATTTGCAGAAGGCAAAGAGGAGAAGATGTTGGGTCTGATCGATTTCCTTCTCGGCTTCAATTATCAACTCTCCGGCGAAGTGGCATTTGATGTGGACCTGTTGAAAAGGATGCGTTTCGCAACCAACTGGGGTGTAGAGATCTTCACACTTATTGAGGTCTATCGAAAGGCCTCCTCAGTTGCTCAGGTCATGTTTACCGATAGGCCCTTTGATCACAAACATCAGGATTCCTCTCCATCAAGTCGACATGAGGGGCTTAGCCGAATGGCGGTGGATATTGTCACGACTCTCATGAACGCCCTGATTATTGAAGAAGGCCTCGAAATTTCAGAGACCTTTTTCAGGGATATGGCCATCACTTACCAGGCCGTGGCTGAAGATCAGATCAGAAAATACTCTGACGATTCAAGTTTCAGTAATCTCTCCTATGATCGCGACACTGAGGAATTCCTCGTGAGGGAAGTATTTAGAAACTCCATAGTGCAGGCAGGTGAAATCCTGACCGCGCCGTATAGGGTGACAGAGCGTTTCTTAAGATTTGTGAATTCTCATCCTGAATTCAAACCCTTTCTTGAGCAGGGGCTTTCCGAGGCTATTCTTCAAGTTGAACGGAAGACGGAACAAATGGTATTTGAGATGCCCCAAACCGTATCGTGGGAAAGGGTGACCAACAAGCTCCCCCAGATCCTTTTTGATCTTGTGGAAGTAGTAGAGAGTGAGAAGAGACGTTTTTCCTAGGAGGCCCAAGGTTAAAGGCGGTGTCCTTCCGGACTACCTCCCGGTGAGAAAGAAATATCAATACTATGGAAACGAATGCCGAAGAAGGAGAAACAAGGGATCCGTTTTATATCATTTTTACCGACCTTGACGCCACACTCCTAGATCATGATACATATAAATGGAAGGAGGCTGTCCCCGCGCTTCGCCTGTGCAAAAGTCTCAACGTCCCTGTTGTTCCCGTCTCTAGCAAGACAAGAGCTGAAATGGAAGTCCTTCGCAGGAGCTTGTCATTATCAACACCATTCATTTCTGAAAATGGTGGAGGCATTTTCTGCCCTGTCGGGATTTTCGAGCAGGCGCCCCAGGGCTCTTTTGTGGATAACGGTCTGTGGAAGTGTTCTTTCGGTCTCCCCTATGGGGTACTTGTAAAGGCCCTTCAAGAGATAAGAGTTGAGCTGGGTTGGGATATCAGGGGCTTTTCAGACATGGACATTGATGAAATTTCGCATTTCACAGGTCTCGGGCGCGAGGCTTCCCGGTTGGCTGCTGACAGAGAGTTCGATGAACCTTTTGTGATTATGAAACCATCTTCCCCGGACATGGATCTCCTCAGTGCTTCAGCAGCCAAAAAAGGACTCAAGGTCACACAAGGGGGGAGATTCCATCACCTCCACGGCAACAACCATAAGGGCAAGGCAACTCAGGTAGTCTTGTCCTGGTATGAGAAGATCCATAGTCCTACAGTCTCCATTGCCCTTGGGGACAGCCCGAATGATTTTGACATGCTCGAGCTGGCGGATCATCCTGTGCTCGTCCGATCGGACCAGGATTACAAAAGCATCACTCACCACATTCCCAGGCTCGTGGTCACGGAAAAAAAGGGTCCGGCAGGATGGAATTCAGCAGTACTGGATATCCTAAGTCATAAGGAGGATTGAATTTATGCCTGATAAGTTTGAAGGCGAAGTCAACCAAAAAAACGTCAAAGAAGCAGAGATGGTTGTCTGCATCCCCTCTTACAAGGAGGCTGATTCCATCAGCTATCCGACGATACAGGCGGATAAGGGGCTGAAGAAGTATTTCGGCGACAAGACCTCAGTGATAATCAACTGCGATAATAACTCGCCGGACAATACTAAAGAGGCCTTTCTGAACACTCGAACAGCAGCTCCCAAGATCTACATCTCCACACCTCCCGGAGTGAAGGGAAAAGGAAATAACTTTAGGAATCTATTTGCCAAAATTGTCGATCTCAACGCAACTGCAGTCGTTGTTGTTGACGCTGACCTGAAAAGCATAACGCCTGAGTGGATCAAACACTTGGGAGAACCATTGTACAGCGACTTTTCCTATGTAGCCCCGCTTTATGTCAGGCATAAGTACGATGGAACCATCACAAACGGCATTGCCTACCCCATGACCAGGGCCTTATACGGAAGAAGGGTTCGACAGCCGATCGGGGGTGATTTCGGTTTTGCCGGAGACCTGGCAAAGATCTATCTCGCCAATGGCTCGTGGGATGAGGCAGTGGCCAATTATGGTATAGATATCTGGATGACCACCATCGCAATCAACCAGCGGGTCCAAGTCTGCCAATCATTTATGGGAAGGCCCAAAGTCCACCGCACCAAAGACCCGGGATCCCATCTGGGGCAGATGTTCAAGCAGGTGGTGGGGACGATCTTTTCAATGCTCGGACACTTTGATTCTTTTTGGGAAAATGTCAAATACAGCAGACCGACCGCCATTTACGGCTTCGGTCTCGGGGAAAGGGAGTCACCTCCTGAGGTGCGGGTAGACACCCAGAAACTTCTCACCCAGTTTCATGAAGGCTTTGATCATTACGAGAATGTCTGGAATACTATTCTGACAAAAGATGTATACAAAAAACTCTTTGAAATCAGGGGGATGAAAGAGAGGGAATTCGACTTTCCGACCGATCTCTGGGCGCGGGTCCTCTATGATTTTGCTATCGGCTATCATTATGATGGAATGGACACGGATCTGATCCTCGATTCTCTTATACCCCTTTATTTCGGCAGGACCTTCTCGTTTGTTAAGAGGACCAAAAGATTGTCGATTAAACAGGCGGAGGAGGCCATTGAGGATGACTGCACGACCTTTGAAATGACAAAACCATACCTTGTCCAAAGATGGAATTCGAAAAAGTCTTCCGGAGCATCCTCTTAAGAAATCGGTGTATCCATATCGGGGTATTTTTCGGGGTATGGCAACGTGGCAATGTATCTTTAATTTGCCTATGAGATCGATTCCGAACCGATGCAGAATATTAACCTTTCTTGTGCATATAGAGAACAATGACTGGCACTGAGATCATCCAGGGAGATGACAGACTGAGACTCTTCAGGGACCTGATGGAGGATGGAACGCTTGTGAAGATGGCTGTCTCTGGAAAGGACTTTGATAGCCTTACCGTTATTACCGGAATCCAAAAAAAGAGAAAGAAGGCATACTTTTCCATTGATCCCCCAAAAGGGCTGGAAAAGGCATTGGTATCGGAGAATCAAAGGAAGATAGCCTTCGAGTTTACCAGCAGGGACAGAATCTCCTATTCCTTCACCTGTTCCAGGTGGGAACAGGCGAGGGACAACATACTGATAGAGATTCCGGATATGATCGAGCGCAAACAGAGACGAAACAATTTCAGGCTCCAGGCCCCTCCCGGAACCAAATTGCGTTTCATCTATAATTCCGTAGTACATGAGATGCTTGTATCAAACGTCAGCGTGGGAGGCGCATTTGGACCGGTGGTTTACCTTGAAAATGATACCGAGGAGATTCCAAGGCCAAAGACAGGGGAAAAAATCAAAAAACTGGAACTCACATTCCCATCCCAAGAAGGGACCCTGAAAGTCAACATCAAAGAGGCGGAGGTCAGGCGGGTAAGTTACGATGCCGATGAAGGTCAAAACTGTTGCGGTATTGAATTTACCGATATTAGAATGAGTGAAGAGAAGTCCTTGGTGGAATGTATCTATCGATTCCAGAGACAACACCTTAGGTTCAAACGGTCGGCCTAATCTGCGGAAATGAAAGATTGCTATAAATGCGAACACTACTATGTGACGTGGGACAAGAATTTCCCCCATGGCTGCCGAGCCATGATGTTCAAGAGCCGAAGACTTCCCGGCATGGTCGTACGCTCAAGTACCCCGGGGACGGACTGTTTGTCATATAAAAAAAAGGGCACGAGATCACAATTTCCCAACAAAAAGGAACAGGCCTAGGAGTCTCTTTTTGGGAGCTCACACCCTATTGGGCAAGCACCTGCCCTCCTCGTTATTCCCAAAGACAAGAAACAACACCATTATCGCCACAAACTGTAATCCTCACTTAACCCTTCTGGTCAAGAAAGGAGATTCCAAAAGATCATGGAAGAGTTCTCCGGGTCTAATGACCAAAAAAATGGCAGAGAAAGTCTGTTTTTTCTTTACAACAGAGTTTGGGTACGGTAGCTTATCTACCAAACGATTGGTTTATACCCAATAAGGCCTGCTGATCGGGTACCCACTTTGCGCGGGGAAGTCCAATCAACGGCCACAGTTTGAGAATTACGGAGGTAGAGTTTAACAACTGGGATGACGTTAAGAAAAGGTAAAATTGAAAATCAACGTTTCAAGGATATTCTTGATGCGTCGGCAAAGGTCTTCAGAAAAAAGGGATATCATCATGCCAATATCTCTGATATCGCCAAAGAGGTGGGCTTACAGAAGGGGAGTTTATATCATTATATTAGAGGTAAGGAGGAACTGCTCTACAGAATAATCATGTCTGCCCTGGGACTCTATGTAAATTTACTCAGGGGTATTGTCGTTTATGGCAGGCCTGCCGACGAAGGCATCAGGGAGGCTATTCTCGCCCACATGGAACCGATAGACATCCAATTTGACTACATCTATGTCTTTTTGAACGAAATGCAGAATCTCCATGAAAAATACAGAAAAGAAGCTGACAGCGAACTGGAAAACTACGAGCGCCTTTGGATCAAAATGCTTGAGGAAGGAAAGGCGAGCGGCCTGTTCAGAACCGACCTTGACAGCAAAATGACGATGCTGTCCATATTCGGAATGTGTAACTGGACTGTCAGGTGGTACACCCCTGAAGGGAAATACAGTACCACTGAGCTTGCGGAGCAATATGCGAAAAATATCCTGGAAGGGATCAAGGCATGAATCGGCTGACACCCAGGTTGACCCTACACTGCTCCTATTTTTTTTAATAGTTCTACCAAGCGTTTGGTAGCTGCTATGGCCGGCAATCATGTCTATAAGGTTTTATAGATAACTAAAATCGTTTTAAAACAATGTCCATTTAGCGGATTGTGAGGTTATGGGTGTGAAAAGACAAACCGATAAAGGGAGTGAGGCACTACTCAGGCTTGAGGATATTTCCCTTTCATTTGGAGGTGTGACCGCCCTCAAAGACCTTTCCCTTGAGATCGGAGGGCAAGGCATCTTTGCCGTCATCGGGCCGAACGGCGCTGGAAAAACGAGCATTTTCAACGTCATCAATGGGTTTTATCGGTCTTGGAAAGGCCGTATCCTCTTTGATGGTGTGGATATCACCCAACTCAAGTCGGCAAAAATCGCCCGTCTCGGCGTGGCCAGAACCTTCCAGAATATCGAACTCTACACCGGGTTGACAACGGTGGAGAACCTCATGGCAGCCAGGCATATGCTTTTCAAAGATACCATTCTTGAGGGTGCCTTCTATTTCGGACGGACTCTGAAACAGGAAGTCATTCACCGAAAGGTTGTAGAGGAAATCATTGATTTCCTCGAAATGGAAGATATCCGAAAGGTTGAGGTGGGTCTTATTCCGTACGGGCTTCGCAAAAGGGTCGAGCTGGGAAGGGCTCTTGCCATGGAACCTAAGCTGCTGCTCCTTGATGAACCCATGGCAGGGATGAATATGGAAGAAAAAGAGGATATGGCCAGGTTTGTTGTGGACATCTCCGAGGAAAAGAAGATCCCAGTCCTCCTTGTCGAACACGAAATGGATGTTGTCATGGACATTGCGGACAGGGTCATAGCCCTTGATTTTGGAAGAAAGATAGCCGAGGGACCGCCCGAGAAAATCAAGACGAACGAGGAGGTCATCAAGGCCTACTTGGGAGATGAGTTATGAATTTCGATTTCGGGGGATGAGATGTTTAGCGACACGCTTCCCAAATTGCTTCTGGAAAAATATCAGGAGTATGGCGATAAAAAGGTTGCCATGCGTCGCAAGGACTATGGCATTTGGATCGAATATACCTGGAAGGACTATTACGAGTACACAAAATACTTCTCCCTTGGATTGATAAAGATGGGATTGGCCGTTGGTGACAAGGTGGCCATCCTTGGGGAGAATGATCCGGAATGGTACTGGTCCGCCCTTGCGGCACAGTGTGCTAAGGCCACCTGCGTAGGCGTATTTGCCGATTCCACTCCTCCGGAAGTGGAATACATCGTGCGGAATTCAGACACGGTTTTTGTTGTCGCCGAAGATCAGGAGCAGGTTGACAAGATACTCGAGATCAAAGATGCGGTCTCCCGGCTGAAGGGGGTCATCTACTGGGATCCCAAAGGGATGTATTCATATCAAAAAGACCCCTTTGTAATCGATTTTTATCATGTCGTCGCATTGGGGAGGGAATATGAAAAGGAATGCCGGGGATTCTTTGAAAAAAATATAGAGGAAGGAAGTCCTGATGACATCGGTGTCATCTGTTATACATCAGGCACCACAGGTTCTAAGCCAAAAGGGGCTATGGGCTCGCAAAAATATCTTGTCGCTGCTGGTGAAAGCTGGTGCGCTGTTGATGATTGGTCTTCAAAGGATGATTATCTCTCTTACCTGTCTCCGGCATGGGCAACGGAGTGGGAGCTCGGTCTTTCCAGCGGGCTGAGGTCCGGCGCCACTGTTTGCTTTCCCGAGAAACCTGAGACCGTTCAGACCGACATCAGGGAGATAGGGCCAAAGGTCGTATTTTACAGTGCGAGGATGTGGGAAAGTCTGAATTCAACAATTCACGCAAGAATCGCCAATACCATTGCACCTTTCAGATCTATATTCCACATATGTCTCCGAATCGCCTTTAAGGTTATTGATGCGCAATTCCAGAAGAAACCGGTCGGCATCCTGTGGAGGGGCCTTTACAAGATGTCGGATCTAGTCCTTTTCAGATATCTGCGGGATCGCATCGGTCTGTCCAACATCAAGTGGGCCTATACGGCCGGCGCCGGGATAAGCCCAGACATACTGAGGTTTTTTCATGCAATCGGGGTCAATCTCAAACAGATATACGGTCTCACCGAGGCCCTGATGAACTCTGTCCATCGTGACGGCGACATAAAACCTGAATCCTGCGGCATTGCCCTTCCCGGAAATGAATTCAAGATATCTGGGACAGGTGAACTCCTGGTGAAGCCCCCTGCCTGTTTTTCCGGGTACTACAAAGACCCTGAAAACACTAAAAAGCAGTTTGACGACGAAGGTTGGATAAAGACGGGTGACGCAGCCTACATCACCTCCGATAAACATGTAGTGATTTTGGGAAGAATGAAGGAACTTGTCGACCTTGAAGACGGAAACAGGTTCTCCCCGGAGTTCCTCGAAACTCGGCTTAGATTCAGCCCCTATATCAAAGACATCATGGCGTTCGGAGAAAAGGGAAGAGGTTTCGTGATCGGCATAGTCGTTATTGATTACGATAATGTGGGAAAGTGGGCGGAAGATAATGGGATCAACTATACTACCTTTGTTGATCTTTCTCAGAAGGCCCAAGTTTCCGATCTTGTCCTCAAAGAGGTGGCGAGAGTCAACTCCGTATTGCCCGATTGGAGCAGAATCAAAAGGTATGTTGTCCTGCACAAGGAGTTTGATGCGGATGAGGCGGAGTTGACCAGGACCCGGAAATTGAGACGGGCCTTTATGGTGCAGAAATACCACGATCTCATTGACGCCATGTATACTGATGCCGAAGAAGTGGCAGTGGAAGTCCCCGTAACTTACAGGGACGGCAGAAAAGGACTCTCAAAAAGCGTAATCAAAATCAGGGAGGTCTCCGGAGTTTAAGATGATGTTAAGATCTATTTTAGAGGGGATTATTTCCGGGATAATGATCGGCGGAGTTTACTCGCTGGTTGCTTTGGGCATTGTGGTGGTCTTTAAATCCACCAAGGTGGTCACCTTTGCGCAGGGCGGAATTCTGCTCATGGGGGCTATAATCGGGTGGGCTCTGATGGGGCCTGCAAAACTTCCCATCGGCCTCGGAATCATCTTAACATTGGCCGTTTGCGCCCTGCTCGGACTGTGCCTCGACCGTTTTACCCTCAGACCGATTTTGGGACAGCCTGTCTTGGCCTCCATAATGGTGACGATCGCCTTAGCGTGGTTTTTTGATTCCGTCGGAACCCTGATCATCGGAGGTGGCGAGCGGCCCTACCCACCGCTCCTCCCGCAGGGGACTTACAAAGTAGGACTGATTAATATCTCACAATCCCTTTTGCTGCAATTCATAATCGCCATTGTCATGTTCATTGTCTTTAGTCTTTTTTACAGATATGCACGATTAGGCCTGGCCATGAGAGGCACGGCCGAAGATCATGAGGTCGTGCAGAGCCTGGGGATTAAAGTCACAAATATCTTCAGCTATTCATGGGTTATTGCCTCACTAACCGGAGGCGTCTCTGGAATGCTTCTCGCCAGCACCTTAGGTGCGACCGTAGGACTGTCCGAGATCGGCATGAAGGCCCTGATTGTTGTCCTGATAGGAGGAATGGAGTCGGTCACCGGTGTCATCCTCATGGGCCCGATTATAGGCATTTTGGAAAGTCTTACTATCCAGATCCTGGATCCTTTGGTGGGAGGAGGGCTGGGAGAAGTGGTCCCGTATGCTGTAATGCTTATCATGCTCCTGATCAAACCATACGGTCTTTTCGGCCTTAAAAGAATAGAGAGGATATAAGATATGCACTGGGTACCCTGCGGAACATACAATGTGAATTATCGACAGGACTTTGCCATATTCAGGACAATACCTCACTGGATATCGCTGGCAATTTTTCTTATCATCTTATTCACACTTCCCTTTTATAGCAGTCGCTATCTACTCACGCTCCTTTCAACCATTGGAATCACAATAATTGCCGTCCAGGGCCTCGGTGTCCTTACAGGTTATGCGGGACAGATATCGATTGGCCAGGCGGCTTTTGTGGGTACAGGGGCCTATATCTCGGTCATTGTAAGTCAGAAGTTTGGTTTCCCCTTTCTGCTTGCCCTCGTTGTGGGAGGGTTCGGATCGGGTATCATAGGAATAATGTTCGGGCTTCCGGCGCTCAGGATTAAGGGCTTCTATCTTGCCATGTCCACCCTGGCTGCTCAGGTTATACTTGGTTGGTTTTTTCTTCATCTCAGGGGTATTACAGGAGGAACAGAGGGACTTCATGTGGAATACGCCTCTTTTGCGGGCATTGTCTTTGATACCCCTCAGAAGAAATATTGGATGATCATGGTCTTTACACTGCTGACCCTCTTTTTTGTAAAAAACCTCATGCGAACCAGAGTTGGAAGGGCACTGGTGGCCATAAGGGACAATGACCTGGCTGCTGAGGTGATGGGCATTGATGTGAGCATCTATAAATTGCTCGCCTTTTTCATTTCATGTTTTTTTGCGGGGATCGCAGGCGGACTCTTTGCGCACTATATCAGCTTCATTAATCCTGTGCAGTTTACCCTTAGAGATTCTATCCTCTACCTGGGGATACTGATTGTGGGCGGCATGGGAAGCACCATGGGAGCGATTTTCGGAACGGTTTTCATGAAGTTTATAGAGGAGATCGCCTTTGTCGTTTCCCCGGCATTGACCATGTGGTTCCCATCATTCGGAGCTCAGTTCTTCGCCGCACTGTCGTTGGCCTTTTACTCAATTATTATCATCCTCTTTCTTGTGTTTGAGCCGAGGGGTATCAATCACATGTGGGTGGTGCTTAAAAACAGATACCGGCTTTACCCGTTTTCGTACTAGATCGTGACGGTCATTCTTTTATGTCTTCTGTGTAGGGAGGTCGTCGCTGTTGATTCATTTCAGCGACTATGGATCAACCAGATTAAATGAGAGGAGGGGTTTTGATGTTGAGAATCAATGTACGGCTGTTTTTATTAGGTATCATTATGGCAGGGTTTTCTCTTGGTCAATTCGGACATCCGCTTGCACAAGCAAAAGGGGTCTTGGACCGCGACTCGATCGGGACCGTATCGATTTTCGAGATCAATGATCTTACCGGTCCTACATCAGATTCCTGCGTTCCCCACCATAATGGAATTTGGGATGTCGTAAGAGACATCAACAAGAAGGGCGGAATAATCTATAACGATCCCAAGACTGGTCAAGAGGAACGAGTAGAGATAAAGTTCACATGGGGCGACAACAAGGCCCAAGCAGGTCCCGTACCGACTCTTTATGATCGACTGGCACATTCGAGGCCCAAGCCGGTCATGTGTTACATGGGGAGTTCAGCAGCCGCTGAAACAGTCCCACCGTGGACTATGAGGGACAAAATCGTCCAGATCAGCGGGCCATCCGGTCAGCCGACCTGGCATCCGCCCAGGTGGTCTTTTACTATCACTCCCGATTACCCGGCGGACGCCTGTACCGCTGCGTGGTGGGCCATGCAGGATTGGAAGAGCAAGGGACGGAAAGGGGCCCCCGGTTGGGCATGGTTCACCCTTGATATCCCGTTTGGAAGGGCACCGATCAAACCTGAGTCAGAGGCCTATATCAAGAGCCTTGGGTTCAAAATAGTCGGCACATGGACCATGCCGTTTGTTCCGGTGGATACAGGACCTCAGTTTCGTTCCATGGTAGACGCCGGTGCCAACTACTGTTACGGCAATCTGGTCGTTCTCCAACAACAGAAACTAATGAAGGATGTGACAAGGTTGGGCCTGAAGGATAAAATTCAGGTTATTGGCTGTCCTTACGGTATAATGGAAGATATCATCAAAGTGGCTGGAGAGAATGCCTCTGGCCTGGCCGGTGTTCATTACGCGGCATTTCCGGAGGAAACGAATAAACCCGGCGTCAAATGGGCGCACGACATAACCAAAGAGAATAAACACGCCTGGACAACTGATGCCATTCTAGGTTGCGCTCTGGGCCGTATCATGGTCACGGCCATTAAGAGGGCCTTGGAAACAAAAGGGTATCCAATAACCGGTGATGATGTTTACAAGGCCATGTTGAGCCCGGAAGGTTTTGACACGGAGGGGTTGATGCCTTTCATCAAGTTCAGTGGAGATGAAAGAAGAGGAATGTGGAAAACTCACATGAGAGGGGTCAAAGACGGCAAAATCGTTCGCATCAGCGAAGATTTCTCTATCCCAGACGTAAAACCGGACGGCCCATGGACACCAAAGAAGTAGTTGTTTGGATCACAAAATGCTAAATATAAGTAATGTTGAAGTAAAATACAGCAACATTATTCTGGTTCTCAAGGGTATATTCCTTGAGGTTTCCGATGAGGAGGTGGTATGTCTTCTGGGGGCAAATGGAGCCGGGAAGACTACCTTAATCCGCGCTGTTTCTGGAATGCTCAAGACACAGTTGGGAAAGGTGACGGAAGGGTCAATTGAAATTGACGGTCAGAGGGTCGAAAACAGGAGCCCTGAAGTCATCGCAGCGTTAAGAGTCGCCCAGGTCATGGAAGGCAGGAGGGTCCTTGAACATCTTACTGTTGAGGAAAACCTCAAACTGGGAGGATACATCGGCCCTGGGGGAAGCAAGCTGAAGGCCCATCTTGATGCTGTCTATGAATATTTCCCTAGACTCAAGCATTTGCATTCCCAAACAAGCGGCTATGTTTCCGGGGGTGAACAACAGATGGTGGTCATCGGCAGGGCCTTGATGACGAATCCCAAGCTGATTCTCCTGGACGAGCCCTCCATGGGCCTGGCACCGCTGATGATAAAGAGTATCTATGAGGTGCTCGGAAGAATAAACAGAGAAGAAAAAACCAGCATGCTTGTGGTTGAGCAAAACGCCATGATAGCCCTCTCTATTGCCAGTTGCGGCTATGTAATGGAATCCGGTCGAATAGTGTTGGATGGTCCCGCCGAAAAGCTCAAGGATAACGAAGATGTGAAGGAGTTCTACCTGGGGCTTTCCGCGGTTGGTCAGAAGAAGAGCTATAAAGAGATCAAGCACTATAAGAGGAGGAAGAGATGGCTGGGATGATGGTTTTTCCCTGATCGTCAGATGGCCTCGAAACTTGCATTCACAGCGGGATGATCGGATAAAGGGGCCCCTATGCTTTCTTAGGGACCAGCTATTGGACTGTTTAAGCAATCCATTTGTGCTCTTGCACAGGTTTGTAGCCTAACGGGCTTTGAATCCATTTTAATCGGAGACTTTCAAGGTCCCTTTCAGGCATGTTTCATTTCAACTTTTTTCAACTATTTTTGAGGAGGCTTTTGATGGGAGAACAAAAATCCATAAGTGTACCTGGATATGAATCTGCAATAACCGATGTGGGGTTTCATAAAATCAATGTTCGAGGGTATCCCCTTACGGATATCATTCGAAAACTTACTTTTACCGAAGCGGTTTTTTTAACGATCAGAGGAAATCTGCCCAGTAAAACGGAAAAACGGGTCATGGATGCCGTCCTTTGCGGTATCGTGGATCATGGCCTGTTCGCACCGACCGGCCTGGCCACACGAGTGGTTGCTTCTGCGGCTCCGGACAGCATTATGCCCGGGATTGCCGCTGGCATGCTTACAGTAGGGGCTGTGACGGTCTCTCCACAGGATACGGCCAATGTGATCGATGAGGCCCTCAAGATGGTAAAAGAAGAAGGGGTCAGCAAAGAAGAGGCGGCTAAAAAAATAGTAGAAGACCACCTGACGAACAGAAAAAGGATGCCCGGACTCGGCCATCCCCTCCATCCAACTGGAGACCCAAGGGCCATTGCCCTGAAAGAGGTGGCCGTTGAAAACGGACTCTGGGGAGAAAAGGGCGATATTTACGAGACGATCCACAAGACATTTATTGAAATGACAGGCAAGAACTTCCCCATCAACATCGATGGAATGATGGGATGTGTTCTGAGCGAGTTGGGGTTTGCGCCCAAGGAGATGGCTGGAGTCGCCGCTCTCTCATTTATGCCTGGGATGATCGCACATGCCGTTGAGGAGAGTGAAAGCATCAAGCTTCGTGTTGCTGACTGCACATATACAGGGGAACCTGAGAGGAAGATTCCATAAGGTTTATACCACGGTCGTTTAGGACCGTCGAATAGCACTGTTCAATATTGATTAAGAGCGGAGGAAAACAAAATGAAATACTTTGATGATTTCGAAATGGGAGAAAAAATCATAACCAAGGGGAGATCTATCACTGAGTCGGATATTGTCCTCTTTGCAGCGTTTAGCGGTGATTGGCACCAGCTTCACACAGACATTGAGTTCGCCAAAAAGGGGCCTTTCGGAGAACGTATAGCCCATGGATTTCTGGTTCTGGCCATATCTTCCGGACTGATGCCTCTTGGGCAAATGGCCGTTCTGGCCTTTTATGGAATGGATAAGGTCCGTTTCCTGTCTCCCACCAAAATAGGGGACACCATCCGCGTGGAAATGGAAGTCGCAGAGAAGCAGGAGAAGAATGAAAAAAGCGGAGTCGTGTCGTTCTTGAGTCGAGTAAAGAATCAAAAAGATGAAGACCTGGCTATTCTTACGATGAAGGTCGCTCTTCACAGAAAATAGAGGCTATAAAAGACAATGGCGATGTTAAAGCATCTCTTCGCCCCCATAACGATTGGGGGCATGGAGGTAAAAAACAGGCTGGTTATGCCCCCTATGGGTATCAACTTCGGTGTTGATGAAGACGGATTCGTTACGGACCAGCTCAAGGAGTATTTCATAGCAAGGGCCAAGGGTGGGACAGGAATGATGATCGTTGGGGGAGCTGCTGTTCATCCCAGAGGCCTGGATCTTCCAAAGCTGCCGCGAATCTGGGCCGACGAGCATATTCCGGCATTCCGAAACATGACCGATGCGGTTCATCAGTACGACACAAAATTCGGAATACAACTCCTTCATGGAGGCAGGCAATGCTATCACGGCAAAGGGGTCGCTCCCTCTCCCCTGCCGGCCCAGGGGGTGGTCAAAGGGACACCCCATGAATTGACCATACCGGAGATCAAAGAGATTGTGGAGGCCTTTGGGGACTCGGCGCGAAGAAGCGAGGAAGCGGGCTTTGATTTTGCCGAGATCCACGGTGCCCATGGCTATCTTGTGACCGAATTCTTGGCTCTGAATTCCAACCAAAGGGAGGATGAATACGGCGGTTCTTTTGAAAACAGGATCCGTTTCCTTTTGGAGGTCATAACGAATATCAAGAAAAAGACCAGCCCTGAGTTTCCCCTGGGAATCAGGATAAACGGCAATGACTACATCAAGGATGGGTGGAGCGTTGAAGACATGGTGCGAATCGCCCCCATCCTGGAGAGGGAGGGACTTGCCTACCTCCATATCACGGCAGGTATTTATGGATCCTTTCCCCCGGGCATCAGCATCCCGTCCATGTATGCCAAGCAGGGTGTCTTCATTCATCTGGCAGAAGAGACCAAAAAAGTCGCATCTATCCCTGTCATCGGAGTCGGAAGGATAAAAAATCCCGAACATGCCGATCTTCTCATCAAAGAGGGGAAGGTGGACATGGTCTCCATGGGCCGGGCACACCTGGCCGACCCTGAACTGGCAAGTAAGGCCCAATCTGGCAATCTTGCGGATATCAGACCCTGTCTGGGTTGCTGCCTCGGCTGCGTAAATAGCGTCTTTCAACTTGAGGCCGCCACTTGCGTCATAAATCCGGAGGTCAACAGGGAGTACCTGTTGAAGGACCACGAAGATATCGTCACACCGAAGAAGATCTTGGTGGTCGGCGCGGGCCCTGCGGGGCTTGCCGTATCACGACTGGCGGCTATTCGAGGCCACCATGTCATCATATGCGAGGAAAAGGGGCATATCGGTGGCATGTTGAGGTTGGCAGCCATCCCTCCCGGCAGGTCCGAATTCATGGATTTTATCAACTACTACCAGAGAGAACTGGATAAACTGCACGTCGAGATAAGGCTGAATGTCACGCTCGACCAGGACCTTCTCCATGCCATTAAACCCGATTCGGTTGTCCTTGCCACGGGAAGTCTTCCTGAAATGCCCCAGGTCGAAGGTCTGTTTGACACGGACATGAACATACATACTGTCGTTGAGGTCCTCAAGGAGGAGGTCTGCCTCGGCGATCGGGTCATCATACTTGGCGGGAACCAGGTGGGACTTGAAACAGCGGACTTTCTGGCTGAAAAGGGTAAAGAGGTGGTTGTCCTTCATAGAGGCGGCCATTTCGCAATGGAAATGGCCGCAAATGACAGGGTATTCTTGATTGAGAGGCTGAAACGACCAAATGTAAGCCGCCACAAAGGGGTGGTTATAAAAGAGTTCCTACCGAGGGGCGTCTCGTTCCGGACAAGAGAAAAGGATTTCAGGGTTGAGGACTTCGGTGACATTGTCCTCTCAGAAGGGATGCGATCCATAAGAGGCCTTGTAGATCTTTTCAAGAGCGACGGCCTGGAAATCCATGTCATAGGCGACGCCAAAAATCCCAGGTCTCTACTGGACTCATTGAGCGAGGCGGATGAGCTGGGGCGTTCCATTTAAATTGTGATCGCTTGAAGGCATCTTCAATGTATAGGAGGCAAACCGATGAGAACGGCTGATCAGTATTACAACAATTTGGGTAAGATGAGAAGCAACGTTTATGTAGGTGGGAAAAAGGTTGATCGTCATGATCCCTTATTCGACAAGTCCCTAAATGTCATAAGACATACCTTTAATGCCGTGGATGATCCTGAGTCGCGGCCACTTATTGTGGCAGAGTCTGAGGTTGACGGCCAAGAAATCAACCGCTTTACTCATACGCACCGAAGCGTCGAAGACCTGTTGAATAAACAGGAAATGACTAGAAAACTCTGTCGGGAATCCGGCAACTGCATACAGAGATGCATGGGAACGGACGCCCTGAATGCGGTGGGGGTTGTGTCCAGGGAGATAGATGAGAAAAAAGGGACTGAATACCACAAGAACTTTCTGAAGTTCCTCAAACATTTCCAGGAAAACGATCTGGTCGGCAACGCTGCCCAGACAGATGTTAAAGGAGACCGCAGTAAAAGGCCGCACGAGCAGCAAGACCCTGATCTTTACCTCCGTGTGGTTGAAAAAAAGTCGGATGGAATAGTGGTCAGGGGTGCCAAGGCGCACAACACGACCGGGCCCTATGCCGAAGAAATCATTGCGCTGCCTACCCGCGCTCTGACCAAAGAAGAGGGAGACTGGGCTGTCGCGTTTGCTATTCCGGCTGACACGGATGGCATAAAATTGGTTTGCAGGGTCAGTTCAATGCGGGACCGCAAACATCTTTCTGCCCGTGGCAGTGAATTCGGGATGTCCGACTCCCTCACAATTTTTGAGGATGTCTTTATTCCATGGGAGAGGGTTTTTATGTGCGGCGAGTGGGAGTTCGGAGCGCGGATGGCCCTGTTGTTTGCCAATTACCACCGACACACCTACTGTGGATGCAAGCCGGCTGTAACGGATATTATTATGGGGCTTACCGCCCTGGTCGCAGACTATAACGGCATTGGTAAGGCGCCCCATGTTGTGGACGATATTTCGGAGCTCATGATTCTTGCCGAGTTGGTCTATGCCGCTGGTATCGCCGCCTCTGTCAAGGGAAAGGAATCTCTCTCCGGAATTTACGAACCTGCCTTCATTTACTCAAATACCGGCCGCTATCTAGCCGGTGAAAACATTTACCACGAGTATGACATACTGGCAAAGGTCGCAGGAGGATTTCCCTCAACCATGCCATTTGAGGAGGACTGGTACAATGAAGAGACAGGGCATCTCCTCCACAAATACGTGATGCGCAACCCTTCGGTCTCGGCTGAGGATCAACATCGTCTTTTTAGGTTTATCTCAGACTACAGCTGTTCTGCGATTGCAGGTGTTTACCAGTATGCCGGGGTCCATGGAGGAGGCTCTCCTATTATGGAGAAAATCGGGGTCAGGGCCAACTATGATCTTGAACTGAGAAAGAACATTGCAAAGAAGCTGGCGGGTATCAAAAGCTGACAAGTTTTTTTGCGTTCCATCAGGCATAGATTTGTTATGCTGTTTCTTTGTGGGAGATGAAATGATTTTTGAAAAGATTGATCGTGAGGCTTATACGCAGGATCAGCGTATTATGGCCGATTTTGTGAGCAAGCTTTCTGACCGGTATGGCAGAAAATACTGGCTCGCCAAGGCTGAGGCTGAGGAATTTCCTTGGGAGATGTGGAACGAGATTGCTGACAATGGATATTTTGGGCTTATCATCCCAGAAGCCTATGGAGGCACGGGCTTCTCTTTCAGTGATTTGAGGGTCTTCTTGGAGGAACTTGCCAAGGCGGGACTCTTTACTCTCCATTTTGTGAGTTTTTTTATGGATAGCATCATGCTCATGCATGGCAATGAAGACCTGAGACAGAGATACCTCACAAAGATGGCCCGAGGAACCTATTTCAGTTTTGCCCTCACCGAGCCTGATGCAGGGACAAACAGTCTCCGGATCAGGACAACTGCCGAAAAGGATGGAGAGTTTTATCGGATCAACGGACAAAAACTGTTTATCAGCGGTGCGGACGAGTCGGAATTCATGGTCCTTGTCGCTCGAACAATGCCCTTTCAAGACAATAACAAGAAGGAGAGAAAGAGCGGCATCAGTCTTTTCGTCGTTGATTCACACGCCCCTGGCATTACCATGCAGGCCCAGGACGTTGCTATTGTTTCCCCAGACAGGCAATACACGGTGTTTTTCGATGACGTCAAAGTACCTGCCAAAGACATGATCGGCGAAGAGAACAGGGGCTTTTCCTACCTCCTTTCGGGACTCAATCTTGAGAGAGTGATCATCTCCTGTTTTTCTCTTGGAATGGGAAAATTTGTTCTTGAAAGGGCCATTGCCTACGCCCGTGAGAGGAATATCTTCGGCGCTCCGATTGGGAGCTATCAAGGGATACAACACCCCCTGAGCCGTGCCTTTATAGAGCTTCAATTGGCAAGCCTGGCCAACCAAAAGGCATCTCAGGCACTCGATGGGGGTGAAAATCCCAGTGTCGCCGGCATGTATGCCAATATGGCGAAGCTTTCCTCGAGCGAGGCCGCCTTTCATGCCTGTGACGCCGCCTTACAGACACTGGGCGGGTATGGTTTCACAAAGGAATACGATATTATTAATTTCTCTAATGCGATACGTGCCTTGCGGGTTGCCCCTGTCAACAATGAAATGATTCTCAACTATGTTGGGGAGCATTTCCTGGATCTGCCGAGAAGCTATTAATTATAAGCGCTGGTTGCCATGCCTGATCGTCAAGGGAGGCAAGGGCTTTTCTGTTACGTTCAACTCACTTTTGGTTTTTTAGGAGCACAAAAATGTCAAACCTGCTCGTAGATGAAAGGGATCAGATATTCGTTTTAAATGAAATGCTTCAAATCGACAAGCTTTGTGAGGCCCCATTGTTTGCCGAGCATTCACCCGACCTGTTCAACATGGTCCTGGAAGAGGCTCGGAAATTCGCTGTAACGGAATTTGGGCCTATCGCCTCAGAGGCCGATGAACAAGGCTGCCGCTTTGATCCCGACAATCATTCAGTCAAGGCCCCGGAATGTTATCATTCGCCATACAAACTCTTTAGAGAGGGCGGATGGATAGCCATGTGCGACAGTCTCGAAGTAGGGGGGCAGGGATTCCCCCTGTGCCTTGGCACAGCGGTGTCCGAGCTCTTTTATTCAAGCTCCTTTTGTCTTTACGGCGCGGCTGAACTGACCCATGGGGCCGCAAAGCTTATCGAGGTCTTCGGTGACAACAAACAAAAAGAGCTGTTTATGACAAAGTTGTATTCCGGAGAGTGGATGGGCACCATGTGTCTGACCGAATCAGATGCCGGGAGCGACTTGAGTGCTCTAAAATCTAAGGCTGTAAAAAAGGATGACGGAACATATGCGATCTCCGGAACAAAGATCTTTATCTCCGCAGGGGAGCATGATCTGGTAGAGAACATTGTCCATATGGTGCTTGCGAGGGTGGAGGGCGATCCGGCCGGTCCCAAAGGCATCTCTCTGTTTGTCGTGCCCAAGTACCTTGTCAACGATGACGGGACGCTTGCAAAACGCAACGACGTATTCTGTGCCGGTATCGAACATAAGATGGGCATTCATGGACTCAGCACCACCACTCTGAATTTTGGGGATAACGGTGAATGCACAGGCTATCTCCTGGGAAAACAGGGCGGAGGGCTGATGGAAATGTTTCACATGATGAACGAACAGCGACTGCTTGTGGGCCTTGAAGGCCTGGCGCTATCTTCGACGGCCTATCTCCATGCGGTCGAATATGCCAAGACCCGCATCCAGGGAGCATCTGTGTCTCCAAAAAAGGGACAGAAACACACGTCAGTCCCGATAATAGAACACCCCGATGTGAAACGGATGCTTTTGTGGATGAAGGCCTATGTGGAGGGGTGCAGGGCCCTTGCCTATTTCGCGAGTCTGTGTATTGATCGCACCCATATTAGTGATGGGGAGGATAAAGAGAGGTGGCAGAAACTTGTAGATTTGCTTATTCCTGTGGTTAAGGCCTACAACACGGATATGTCGTGGGAGATCACGGGTACGGCCATTCAGTGTGCAGGCGGGTACGGATACATTTCTGACTACCCTTTTGAAAGATTTGCCCGAGACTGCAAGATCACCTCCCTATTTGAAGGCACCAACGGTATCCAGGCGATTGACTTGGTCTTTAGAAAGCTCGCCGGGGACAAACTGGCCGCTTTTGGAGAACTGATTGCAAAAATCGACAAGACAATTGAAGAGGCTGATAAGATTGAGCCTATCATAGAATATGCGGATACAGTCAAAAAGGCAAAGGATGGCCTGGTGGAGATCGTGACAGATATGATGTCCCAACTCAAGGATGGCAAAGTGGTGTCTGTATTTGGCAAGGCAACGCCCTTTCTCGAGGTCATGGGCGACGTTGTCCTGGGGTGGATGCATCTGTGGCAGCTCAGCCTCACGTATCCAAAGCTCAAGAGTCTTACAGGCACCGCATCCGGCGAAGAGTTAGGCAAAATAATTGATGAGAATAAGGAAGCCGCTTTCTATCAGGGGAAGGTCTTAACGGCACAGTACTATATCGGGTCGATACTTAAGAGGAGCTTCGGCAAGATCGAACAGTTGAGATCGGATGGTTTCCCCGTTGATGAGATTTCCATGTCATCATTTGCGTCTTAAAACTGATTGTCCACTCTGTAACTAACCTGCTCTGAGACATGAATGAGAGGATCCTCAGTCGGTTTTCTATGGGGTACGTACGGGGGGTGTTTAAAGGGTGCTGTGGTGGTGACCATAGAGTGTGATCTAGTGTCGAAAATCAACGACAATACCCATATTTTTGAGCATTTCCCATGCCCTCTCTCTGTCTGCGTCACTGGCTCCCCTTGATCCAAAGAGGATGATCGCCCTCACAATATCATCACTCACCCCAGCCTTTTTTAGTTCAACAATGTCTTTGGCAGTGGTGAATTCGATGGATCTTATGTCTCTTCCATAGACTATCGGGGCCCTGTCTTTAAGAAAGGAGCCTTCTCTTATAAGGACCTGAAGAGTTTCATCACTCAATCCCGCTTGATGTAAGTCTATGATCTCCTGAGCAGTAAAAGCGGCGGTCTGTGCGGACTTTTCTTCCACCATGAGTCGAATGACCTCTTCAGCGACGCCTGCCTTTTTCATCCTCACAATGTCATTACTTTCGAGGCAGAACCCATGGACATACAAAAGAGTTGAAAAGAGAACAGGCAAGATCGATAGGAAGAGCACTTTTTTCATGAATTGCCTATCGGAGAAAATCGATAAGGGTGGGCTGTATAATCCTGGCAGCTGTTTCAAGAGAGGTCTGATAAGCTGTCTCCTCCAACTGCAAATTCAGAATGGCCTCAACCATATCGGCATTTTCCGTTTCGTAAAGCATGTCCTCAAGGTCGGTTTTGAGCCTGGCCAACTGATTTTCAGTGATATCGAGACGACTGTAGTTCGTTGCCCCTTCTGCCCTCACCAGTTCGATCTGTTTGGCAGCATCCGTCAGGGGCTGCAATTGGGCTTCCACTGCCGCTGGATCGTAGTTCGGGTCTTCAAGGGCGATGATTAAGTCTCTCAACACGTCAAAGAGATTGGTTCCCGCCACAAAGGCATCCTGGCCTGTAACATTGATCTTGGCCGTCATACTATCACTTATGATGATCCTTACATCACCATCATCTCCCGCATAGGTTGCGTTGTAGTTCGCATCCCTTGTAAACGGCACTGCATCAGTTTGGTGACCTGCAAAAATATGACTGCCTCCCAATTTGGTATTTGCGAGTTCCATGATTTGATCATAAGCGATTTTGACATCTTGAGCGGCAATCTGTCTCGAATCTAGGTCTCCGCCGGATTGCTCAACAGCAGTGTTTTTTACAATGTTCAGGAGCTCATCAATAGTCCCTAGAGTCGTTTCCGTCATGTCTATCCACGTCTTACCATGAATGATATTATTGAAGTTTTGCTCTATGGAGGAAAGCCTTTTTCGATACTCCAGGATCTTTCCCATGCCTATGGGATCATCAGAAGGCCTATTGATCAGCTTCTGAGACGAGACAATTTCCTGGAATTTTGCTAGGCGTTCCTGGGTCTTAAAGAGGTTGTTCATGACGGTATTGGCCATGATGTTATTTGTTATTCGCATTCTGTCCTCCTCTCCATTCTCGAAACGAACAATCCAAAGACCCGCCTTTATACCATATTGATAACCGTGTTAAGCAAGTCATCCATTGCCGTGATCAGCTTGGCCGCCGCCTGATAGGCGTGCTCATATTTAACAAGATTGACCATTTCCTCATCGAGGGAGACACCTGAAACAGACTCTCGGTAGTTTTCCATATGACTCTTCATGATATTCTGGTGCTCGACATTATAGGCGGCAGTCTGTACTGCTCTTCCCACGTCGCTCACAAGGGCATTATAATATTCGTCAAAAGTCGCTGTTCCCCCGACTGTGAGCTGGTTTTGAAGGTTTGCAATGGCAACGGCGTTGCTGTTGTCGCCAGGGACCCCTGCCAGTGTTGCCGAGGCGGCGATCAGGTCTGGATCATTCATAATATCGGCATTGACAGTTATGTCGGATGCGGAAGACCCGGTGAAGAAATTCCTTGCCGTGGAACCGTCCAATGCGAATCCGCCTTGGTGAAGAGCATTGACTTGGGCGATCATTTCTCCGGCAAGCGTGTCGAGCCGTGCCATATAACCAGGTATCGTCGTATCTCTCGCCTCAAGCCACCCCGCCAGATTCCCTCCCGAGATATCCTGAGTGATGTCGACTGTATTGCCGTCACTATCGGTCCACACCACATCATGAAACTCTCCATTGACCTGCGTGGAAAGGTCCCACGAAGAGTTGCTTTGGACAAGCGGCGTTCCGCCACCCGCCAAAACCGTCACCCTTCCTTGATCGTCTTCAAAGCTATTGATATCGATCATTGAAGAAAGTTCCTCAAGCAGCAGGTCGCGCTGGTCCCTATAATCATTCGCATTCTCATGATTCACTTCGGATTGGGCAATCTTCAGATTCAGATCAGCGATCTGTTCCGTAATGATATTGATCTGGTCAACAGTCCCGGTTATGCTCACGTCAAGGTCTTTTTGAAGTTGTTCCAGTTGCGCATACAGATCATTGAAGGTCGTCGTCAGGATCTCACCCGCTGCCAAAAGCCCCACCCTTTCGGTGTGGCCGGAGGGATTGTTGGCCAGATCCTGCCACGTGGCCCAGTAATCGCTCATTGCCTGGTTTAAACCGTAGCCGCTCGACTCATCGAATATGATTTCGGATCTTTCAAGGGCCCCTTTCTCCGCCTCCCACTTGGAAAGATTCTGGTTTTCAATATTTATCTGCATACCTAGAAAACGATCATGGATCCTCTGGATTTCCGTGGCCCTGACCCCTGTTCCAATCATTCCCGGCCCATAAGGAATCGGGATACCGGTCTCCATGTTGACCCTTTGCCGGCTATACCCCGGCGTATTTACATTGGCGATATTATGCCCCGTAATATCAATCGCCCTTTCCTGAGCAAGAAGGGCCCTACTTGCCACATTCAATATACTATAGATACCCGGCATGGCTAGAAACCTCGGCTACACATTGATTATTGACGGACTCCTAAAAAGTCCAGTATCAGCGCTAAGCGCATCCTTCGTCACATCGGCGCAGAATAACGACGCCTTGTTCCTCAGGATTGTCAGGCTGTGATCTTGTGTGATCTTAAAACTTTACGGAATCACCGTAATTAGGTGAAAACATCCTATCAGATACTTCCTGAAAGGACTTTTCCACTGTAACTCCCCGCCTGCAACCTTCCTGTCTTGTGATACACGGGACTGGAGGGCACCAGGTCGTTTAAGAGCGTCAGCGAGCCTCTGACCAGCTCGAGTGAATGCTGGATCAGGGCCTTGTTATTCTTATTTATATCGTGAATGCGCTGGATGAGCGTGGAGAATTCTGAAGAGGCATCCGCCACTTGTGCAGCATAAGGCTCTTCTAACAATTGAGATAATCTGGTTAGTGTCAGGTCTTCCGGGGACTCTCCCAGCCTTTGAGCCAGACGTGCCAGATTGGAGGATCTTTGTTCTTCCAGTATGCGAATCTTCAAAAGGAGATTCTCCTTTTCCTTGGTCGCTTCATTGAGACTGTCGAGTCTCGAATCGACCACGGCCCTTTTTTCATTCTTAAGGGCTACAAGGAGCCTTTCATACAGATCTTTTTCTTTCGCAAGTATGTCTAGGAGTCTGTCCAATAATAAGTCCATTCTCATCCCCGATTTCAGACCTTAAAAGCATGGATTCTATTGAGGCGGGACCTTACTCAGCGCGCGGAGATGCGGAGAACTTCCCAAAGAAGGCATGTTGAAATTATAGTCATGAAAACAATCTCTTACATCGGGTCATGCGAGTTCGTTGAGAAGAGATTCTTTCACGATCTTCTCCGCGATCTTTTTGCTTTCCACTTTGTAGGTTCCTTCCTCGATCCGTTGCCTTATCTCTTGCACCTTTTCCTCCCTTACGTCGGGGACGGATGCCAGAAGCATTTTGGCCTTTTGAATCTCCCTTGCCTTCGGCGATAACACGACCTTATCTTCGCCGGCGATACCCTTGTCGACCTTTTTTTCAGCTTCCCTGGGCCCTACCTCAACTTCCTTTCCGGCCTTGACACTCTTGACATAGGCACCCAAATTGACGGAAGAGTCGTTCCCTGAAATCTCCATTTTCAAACCTCCCTTTTTCGCCAGTAGACTTGATGGCCAAAGATGGCTCTAACTATTTGATTTTGCATATTATGTCTGTTCTTTGCACTCAACGTGATCTGCTTCAACGGTTATCGTATACCTTTACGACAAGTCCTTGTCTATGTTGTCTATCGGCAAAAAAGGCAAAAAACTTTAGCTGTCTTATGGATAAAGTGCATAGGCACTCCCTACTCATTGTGCCCCGTTTCCGTCGTCTTCACCACAGCTTTGGCAGAGAGACGATCCATGAGAAGAGAAGACATGCCGATGCCTCCCTTATCAGCCAACTCCCTTGAGAGGTGAGTATCGAGCATGGAAGTATACATCTCATGGGCCTTTCCCCCACCAAGAAAATCCGACTTCGGGATCGTGGCGCGCATCTCCTTGATAAGATAATAAATAAAGAGAGATTCCATCTCGGCGCAGGCCTTCTTAACGCCGGGATCATCTTGACCGGAACTAGGACGGCCGGCGGATTCCAAGGAGGTTTGCGCCCTCTTCATCTTATTGGTCAGGTCCAGGGTCTGCCAAGAGACATCCGGGACCGATATTGGATCTGTCATTATATAATCTCCAATTTTGCGTGTAGGGCCCCAGCGGCCTTAATAGCCTGGAAAATGGTAATCAAATCCCGAGGAGAGACGCCAAGGGCATTGAGGCCCCTGACAACCTCACCAATGGAAACCCCTCTATTCATGAGGTAGAGGGCCCTCGTCTCTTCTTTTGCAAAGGCTTGCGTATCAGGCGTTACCACGGTTTCTCCCTCTGAGAAAGGAAGAGGTTGGGAAACCATCGGTTTTTCCTTGATTTCTATGGTCAGGTTTCCGTGAGAAATGGCAATGGTCGAAATCCTGACGTTTTCTCCGATGACCACGGTACCGGTCCGTTCGTTAATGATCACCTTTGAGACCATATCAGGCTGAATATTGATGTTTTCGATGAGAGTGATCAATTCAACAAGGTTGCCCTGATGTCTATCCGGTACATGGACCTCGATCGTACCGGCGTCAACGGTTTCTGCGGCCCGATCAAAGAGGGCGACATTGATAGACTCTGCCACGCGAGACGCAGTGGTAAAATCAGGACGGTGAAGACATAGAGACAGGGTCTTTTTCCTGTTAAAGTCGGTCATTATCTCGTTTTCAACGAGGGCTCCGCTGGCCACACGTCCAACCGTGGGAAAGTTTTTCTGAACCTTGCCGCCGGCCCCGCCTGCAGAGAAGCCTCCGATACTGACCGGGCCCTGGGCAACGGCATAGACTTTGCCGTCAACTCCCCTCAGCGGAGTCAAAAGGAGCGTCCCCCCTTGCAGAGACGAGCAATCTCCTATCGAGCTGACAAGGACATCAATTCTGTTACCTGCCCTCGAAAAGGGGGGTAGGTCGGCAGAAACCATGACGGCAGCAACATTCTTGACGGCAATATCATTGGGTTTCAGTGTGATTCCCATCTTCTCGAGCATGCTTGACATCGACTGGATGGTGAACTTGACGCCTTTCCCGTCACCTGTCCCATCCAGGCCCACCACCAATCCGTACCCGACCAACTGATTTTGCCGTACCCCCTTGATGTCGGCGAGGTCTTTAATCCGGGCCCCATAGACACAAGGAGTCATCAAGAAATGGATAATTGCAAGCAATATAATTTTCTGTAGCGCCTTCCTTGTTACAGACATCTTCTCATTATTCTCCACTCAAAAGGGCCATATCACATTGATGATCCTTGCCAGCCACCCCGGGCGCTGGTGATCATCAATCGCCCCGTTACCTCCATATTCAATCCTGGCGTCACTGATATATGTGGACAGGACAATATTATCGGGAGAGATATCCCTCGGCCGAATAGTCCCGCTCAAATGGATATACTGTCTTTCATGGTTGACCGTGATCTCCCTCGAACCCAGGATCTTCAGGTTGCCGTTGGGCAGCACCTCAACGACTCTGGCTGTTATATAGGCTGAAAGATCTCCGCTTCTGCTGGTTGTCCCATCCCCTTTGAAACTGTTGTTCATGCTTCCGCTTACCTGGGAAAAGGGATTGATGAAGCCGTGGGTACTTGGATATCTCTGTTCCAGGCCGAAGAAGCCGTTTAACTCTCCTGATAGGGAGGATGTCCTACCGGTATCTGTATTGGCCTTATTGGTGGCGCTTGAGGATTCGATTATATTAACGGTGACAATATCCCCAACATGCCGGGCCTTTGGATTCATAAATAGATCACTCATCGGCCCTCTGCTTTGCCAAAGGGATCCCTCATATCTTACCTCCGGTTCAACTATCACAGGTGCTTTTGTTTCTATTACCGGTGTTTTCTTTCTAGGGGGAGTGCCGCACCCGGAAAGAACAAAAAAAAGGGAACAAAAAAGGAAACAGGACCCTAAACCGATGTGAAGATACCTGACTCTTTGCGACATCCGACTGATCTCCTAATTTTAGAAATTGACTCTAACACTGTTTGAATCAAGGACATAGGCATTGATTTTCTTTTTCGAAGCAAGATTTTCGACCATGATTCTTTCACCTTGTCGTCCCTTTTTTTTGACTTCTCCAAAGGCCGTTATCCTCAATCCTTCGGATTCGGCAACAATCAAGACCACGTCTCCCCGCTTGACCAGGGGAGGATATTCTACGAGGTCGGTCCTCAAGACAACATCCGCGCCGATTGTCCTCTTGGATCTCCGGCCCAGGACCTCATCAGGGTTTGTAATGACATTGGAGGGTAGATCGGCCAGGTTCATCTCTTTAAGGACGACGTCTGCCTCCGTAATCTCCTGGAATCTCTTCATACGTCCCTTAGTCACCACCACTTTTTTCAAGACCTCGATGTTGACCGTCGTCCAGACCTTTTTGTGGTAGGTCCCATCTACGCTGAAATGAATAGGGATGGGGACCGTACCCACGAGCCTCCTGTTTTTTATCGGAGCCACCTTGTAGCCGACCTCCCCTCGGGGGAGCATCACTTTGTTACTGACGTTTATTTTTTTTATGATTACTCGGGCGTCTGCCCACTGGGCATTCTGTTTCACGAAATCGAGGACAAGCTTTTCGATCTTCTTCTTTGAGATTTCGACAAAACTCCTTGTGACTTCGATTTCCTGAGGACCCTCCAAACGGATTTGGGACAGATCGATCCCTGATCGCCTGAGGCAGATCTTGATATGGTCCCTGTCGATCCGACGAGACTTTCCGGGCAGAGGAGCCGTCCCAACAACTATGTCCCTCAGATCTTCGGCAAACCCACGGTCTTCGCCTTTGATTGTGGCGATTCTTCCCAACAGTACCTTATCCTTCTTGACATCCGACTTTGCGTGAAGACTGATACTGGTTAAGGCAGCCGCAGCAGATCGACCCGCGACTCCCGCCAGAAAAAGGGAGAGGAGAATAACCATCGATACATTAAAGATTGCCTTTGTCATATTCTACCGTTTGATATTATTGGCCATCTGCAGCATGTCATCAGCCGCCTGGATGGTCTTGGTATTGATCTCATACGCCCTTTGCGCGGTGATCATGTTCACCATTTCGTCGACAACACTTACATTGGACATCTCCAGGTATCCCTGAGAGATCGTGCCGAATCCATCTTCACCGGCCGTGCCTGTAATAGGATCACCTGAAGCGGACGTTGTGAGGTAGAGATTCCTTCCCATACTCTTGAGGCCCGAGGGATTGATGAACCGGGCCAGCTGGATCGTGCCTATCTCACTCGGCTCACTCTCGCCTGCCTGCAGGACTGAAATTGTCCCATCGGTCCCGATGGTGATGCTGACCGTGTCTGTTGGGATGGAGAGTTCCGGATCAATGGGAAAACCATCAGATGTCACGATTCTCCCCTCACTGTCCATTTTGAAGGCCCCAGCCCTGGTAAAGGCGACCTCTCCGTTGGGCTGTAGTATCTGAAAAAATCCATCTCCTTCAATAGCCATATCCAGTTGATTTTGAGTTTGCTGGTAGTCCCCCTGAAGGAAAATCTTTTGAGTGGCCACAGGTCGTGTTCCTTGGCCCACCTGGACGCCCGTGGGCAGTTCAGTCCCTTCGGAAGAAGAGGCTCCCGGCGGGCGGAGCGTCTCATAAAGGAGATCCTGGAAATCCGCCCGGCTCCTTTTAAAACCTGTTGTGTTCACATTTGCGAGATTATTGGCGATAACATCGATGTTCAGGCTCTGCGCTTGCATGCCTGAAGCTGCTATCCAAAGAGTGCGTAACATATTTCACCTCCTTATTATGGATGGATAGAAAATGATTCAAGGGTTCGTTGAATGAGCGAGAAAGCAGCCCGCACGAGATAAGCATCTCTCATTAGGCCAATTCTCCGACTTCATTAATGGTCTGAAGAGTGAGATCATCGATGGAACGAAGAATCTTTTGATATGACTCATAACCCCTCAAGACTTCTATCATCTCTACCATCGCTTGAACCGCGTTGACATTGGAACTTTCAAGAAACCCCTGGTTTACGGTAACACCTTCGGCACTCTCCTCGGAGACTTGTTCATCAATGGGGGCGAACAGGACATCCCCTACTTTCTTGAGCACTGAATTATCAGAGAAAGAAACGATCCTCAGGGTATCTATCTGGTTACCATCTACGGAGACATTCCCCTGAGCATCAACAACTACGTCCCGACCGTCGACCTCTATTTCCCCGCCGTTTCCCAGGACAGGATGACCCTCTTCCGTTACCAGGACACCGTCGTTGTTCATGGTGAAATTTCCCTTTCTTGTGTACTGAGTACCGTCCGGCGTGTTGACGCAGAAAAACCCGTCACCCTCGAGAGCCAGGTCCAAGACATTACCTGTCCGCCTCATATCTCCTGGGGAGAAGTCGGTGATGGTGTCTTCAACTTTTACCAGGAAATTGTTTGACAGGTGTGGATCGAGCAAGTCCACCTCTTCTGAAGCCAGATATTCCTCAATATCCGCCTTGACGGCATCTGACGGGCCTGGGAGATACGACCTAAAAAGAGTCAGGTCCTCCTTAAAACCTTTTGTATTGATGTTGGCCAGGTTGTTTGAAATGATTTCCAGCCTTTTCTGAAAGGCCAAGGCTCCGGAAGCCGCTATGTAAATTGTTCCACTCATACCCTTATCCCCCTCGGGAGTTTATCAATTGTCATCTGCCCCGGCCTGTCTTGAGTGCCTTCAAAGGGTCCCATTTTTTCCATAAATCTTAAAAGCAAGAGACGTACCAAAGGGCCAAAACACCTTTTATCAAACTATTTCAATATATTATATCCATCAATGAGAGGTCGCCCGGCAGAACTCAGATGACCATAGCGGCAATTCCTGCCCCCTCTCATCTTTATTTGCCTATCTAGAAAAGGAGGTGACTTGTAGTGAAGGATAGGCTGCTCCATGGGGTGGTCCGCCTGTTCGGGCCGGAAATCACCCACACATGACTCATCATTTTTCAGTCCCTAAGCGCGGGCCAGCAGGCCTTGGCTTTTAACATAGGATCCTTGCATTCTCTTTTTCAGGTTAAGGACAAGTTCCGCTTCCCCTCTGGGCATATTGAGCTCATCACAGATTTTCTCAAGACCGGCCCCCAGGTCGGCAAGTCTTGCTGCTTCATCATACGGATCCGTCATCAGAGAAACCCTTGCTGTAGAATTCTCGATAGGCGTAGAAGACCCCTCTGGTTTTTCAGAGGCCTCAGCAGACACAGGACTTTGACTTGTCCCAATCTTCTCCTTGTGACTAAACTGTCTCAAGGCCTTTCGCTCCCTTTCGATTACCCCCGATATCAGCTCCAAGGCTATCTCAGTGTGCTGATTCATCATATGGGATGTCAGCTCCTCCCCAAAATGAGTGGAGGGATCACCACTCTCATGTTCGACTCCTCCCTGGTTCTGTCTCGCCCAGTTTCTTTTGAAACAGAGCATGGCACTCATGGAAAACAAAAGCCCTATTCCAGAAAGCACGACCGCCCAAAACTCGATTGTTAAATACAGCACTCCTCATTCCCTCCTTTATTCATGGACCCATTTCTTAAAAAATCAAAAGACCGACTACAAGAAAAAGACTCAAGCCATGATGTCTATTCGGTTTCCTTGAAAACCACTCTCTCCTTTCACAGGGATCAGACGAGTCCTTTTTTCGATAGGCTTTTTTCCAGATGACCCTCTTTTTCCTCCTTGCCCCTCAGATCCTGAAAGATCAGAAGTCGATGGCTTGTCCCTCTCCTCCTTTTTTTCTTCTTTTCTCAACTGCCTCAAAAAACGCCTCTGATCTTTGTCTGAATCTTGTGATTTCACCCTTTTTACTCTTCCTGTTGCAGAGGCAGGAGGAAGTGTTTTGGCTATTTCTATTTTCTCAACCATAGCTCTACTCCCTATGTCGTCAAACGGATGTCATGGCTTACAAAGTCTCCTCTGTTAGATCCAGATTGATGAGCTTTCTCCGGAGATGACCTATCGCCTGTGAATGGACCTGTGAGACCCTCGACTCTGTCACATCCAGGACTTTTCCTATCTCCTTCATGGTCAGCTCATCCCAGTAGTAGAGAGAAATGACGATTTTTTCCCTTTCAGGCAATTGTTCGATAGCTTCAGCAATAGAACCCTCAACCTCCTTGATCCTTGCCATGGAGAAGGCATCTTCCGTATCCCCGTCGATCAGATAACCCATCAGGCTTTCATTATCCTTTTTGGGGACAAATCCCATTTCCTCAAGGCTGACGAAGGATAGACTCGACATCTTTTTTATCTGATAGTACTTCTCAAGATCCAATTCCAGGGCCTCTGCGACCTCTTCATCGTTGGCCTCTCTGCCCAGTTTCTGCTCAAGCGCCATGGCAGTCATTTCCAACTCACGGATCTTTCTCCTGTTGTTCTTTGAAAGATAATCTCGAGACCCCAATTCACTGAGGACCGCCCCCCGTATTCTGAACAAGGCATAGGTCATGAACTTGTTATCTCGGGTGGGGTCGTATCGTTCTACCGCTTCAATCAGCCCGATAATGCCGGCATTGATAAGGTCCTCGTTGTCTACAGTCGGTGGAAGGTGAACAGCAATTCTGTGGACTATCCGTTTGACATGGGGAAGATGTTCAGCAATCATTTGTTGCCTAGATAGCTGTTTTTCCTTTTCTCGAACTCTTTTCGGTTTTGTTGCCAAACCCATGATTAAATACTTCCTCGATCCCTTATTCGGTCATTGTTGGATCGGATGATTACGTGGACTGTCATGGCTCAATGCCATTGGATTATTTCATGCTGTTTTCCAAAAGGTGTTTCCAGAAAAAATGCGTCCCACCGACCGGCACATTTTGTGGCGCTGAATCATAAAGGTCCTTTGCAAGAGATGTGAAGCAGAGGCTGGCGTCACTCTCCGGATACAGTTCAGTTACGAGTTTCTGCCTTTTCACCGCCTTGGTGATGTTCTTGTCAAACAGGATGTGTCCCATATATTCGATGGAAATATCCAGAAACCTTTCCGCGACAAGGTTGAGCTGTCTGAAGGTCTCACGAGCCTCCTGACTATTGCCGGCCATATTGACAACAAGCTTGAAGTGTGTCTCCTCATAGTCGAGAGACAACACCTTCATAAGGGCATATGCGTCGGTCATGGAAGTCGGCTCCTGTGTAGCGACGACCAGGATCTCCTGTGCCGTGGCATTAAAATACATCACATTTGATGAAATTCCTGCTCCCGTATCGATCAACAACACGTCAACATCATCAATCAGCAGGTCGAGGTCCGTGAGAATCTCGACCTGTTGGGACTTGGCGAGGTGAGTGATTTCTTGAATACCTGAGGATGCCGGAAGAATTTTCATATTACCTGGACCTTCTATAATGATTTGAGAGATGGTCTTCGCACCCGTGAGAACATGGGCCAGGTTATATTTAGGGACCATCCCTAACAGGATATCAATATTTCCAAGGCCTAGATCCGCATCTAACATCAGGACTTTTTTACCCATTTTGCTGAGCGCAAAACCAAGATTGGCCACAATATTGGTCTTGCCTACGCCCCCCTTGCCGCTGGTTACGGCAATCACTCGCGTGCCGGCTTCATGCAATCCCCTGTTGCTTTGAAGTGAAGCGCCTTTTATTGAGCGCCTCTTTGCCAGGCTAATCACTTTGTCCGAGGATTTTCTATGTTCCATTTTTTTCTTTCCCTATTTCGAGTTCCAGTGTTGATGATCTGAATAGTAGGTATTTTCAATATTCATATGTCCTGATTCAGGATAGTCATCACCCGCCGGGTTACACAATCGACATGGGTCGTATCCCTGTTTCGCCCCCTCTTCTATGGTTTCGAACACAATCATATTCTCCGCATGGATCTTTTTTGCCCAATGGCAGTCCAAAGTGTGAAAAACGTCCATGTCTCGATTGGCGATAAAGGGCGCATTAAGTGATATCTGCCGTTCACCTCTATCGCTTTCCATGTCCTCTTCAACTCTCTGTCCTTCCGGCCGCCCTCTCTGCTCTTTCCAGTCTTCCAAAAGGAGGTCTACAAGGCTGGGCAGATTCGGAAGAATCATGTTTTCGGGGACGGACTGCCCATCAGTCAAATAAGAAAGAGGCAGTTTTGTTCGAATCATCTGGTTGAGAATAACTCCGTAACTGCCGGTCTCATCAAGCTTTGTAAAAAGCAGCCTATTGATCGGGATAGTTCGGAATCTATCTATGATCCTGGCAAGATCCTTTTCCCTGGTAGAGGCATCCAAAAGAAGGTGCGTCTCCAAATTGGGTATATTCTCGAGGGCCTCCTTCAACTCATTGAGCTTTGCCGTGTTATTGGTGCTGATCCCCGCCGTGTCTATCAAAATGAGATCATACAGGGGCAATCTTCTCAGGGCTTCTCTTAAGGCCTCTTTGCTTGAGGCGACTATCACAGGGACACCGATGATCTTCGCATAGACTTTCAATTGTTCAACCGCTGCAATACGGTAATCATCCAGGGTTATAAGAGCGACTTGCCGTCCCATATCAACGGCGTGAATTGAAGCGAGCTTTGCGATAGTGGTCGTCTTTCCCACTCCTGCAGGACCGACAAAGGCTGCAATTTTCTGCTTGCTTGGATTAAGCCGCATCGTCTCTGTAAATACACCCATTCTCTCCAACGTTCTGATAAGACATTCTCTCATCTCCCCCCTTCCGCTACACGCTCTTGATAAGGCGATTCGATCAACTCCTCCGATCACATCAGAGACAATATCTTCGTTCACTCCCTGTGATATCATCTTTTGATGAATCTGAAACAACTCCTTCTTATTCTCAGCTAAGGGCGGTTCCTCAGTATTCGCTTCACAGATCTCATACTTGGTCGCACTGCTCTTGGTCCAAACCGGTTCAGATGAGGTCTTTTCCACTTCTTCTTCATGGATCATTTCCGACTTTTCTTGGTCAGACTTGTATCCTCCAGGGATTCCCTTCGCCTTGGGCTCAGCTACTGGGAGTCTATCCGTAGCAGCTGTAACCTCCACCTTAGGCCTTGAAACAAACCCGAATATGCCCTTTTCCTGTTTGAGGCTCTTGGCCGACAGGATCACGGCGTCGGGGCCGAATTCACGCTTAATCTTTTTTAAGGCATCCGTCATTGTCTGCGCTTCAAATCTCTTAATCTGCATTTGTAAGCTCCACCGTACCGAGTGATTGGATCTTGATGTTATTCACAATCTCATTGTAGGAAAGAACGACTAAATCAGGGATAAATCGATCAATAAGTTTTTTAAAATGAGATCTAATCTGGGCCGAACAGAGGACCACAGGCTGGATATTCAATGGTGAAAACTTCTCCAACTGCCTTGCCAACCCATTAATGATTCCTTGGGCCACATTCGGCTCCATTGAGAGAAAACCACCCTGCTCTGTCTGTTGGATCGCCCCTGCGATGATATTTTCAACACTCTGATCAAGGGTAATCAAAGGGATCTCACCCTCAGGCGTCTGATACTGTTTGCAGATTGTTCTTGCCATTGACTGCCGGACATATTCCGTGAGCATATCAATATCCTTTGTAGCCGAGGCCCAGTCGGCCAGAGTTTCGAGTATAGTCAGGAGATCCCGAACAGGGACCTGCTCTTTTAGTAGATTCTGGAGGACTTTCACAACCGCCCCAAGTGGCAACTGATTCGGGACCAGTTCCTCAACAACCTTTGGATGCGAGTCCTTGAGATTGTCTAATAGCTTCTGTACTTCCTGTCTCCCCAATAGTTCATGTCCATGCCGTTTGATCACATCTGTCAGATGTGTGGTCAAGACCGTAGAGAGATCGACAACTGTATATCCTTTGGCAATGACTCCCTCTTTCACCTCTTCCTTGATCCAGAAGGCTGGCAAACCATAGGTTGGTTCCTTTGTTGGGATGCCGTCTACATCCTCTCCAGCCGTGCCCGGGTTAATAGCTAAATGATGATTCAACATCAATTCACCCCGAGCAACCTCGTTTCCTTTTAGAAGAATGGAATATTCGCCAGGTTTAAGCTGCATGTTATCCTGGATATGAACGGGAGGCAGAATCACACCGGTTTCGAGGGCGATCTGCCGCCTAAGGGATTTGATCCGATCCAAGAACTGCCCGCCCTGATCAGCATCTACCAAGGGAATCAGGCCATACCCCACCTCCAAAGCCAGGATGTCGACCGGCGGCAGCGTTTCTACCCTCTCTGGAGGTTCGGGTTTGGCTTCATGCAGATCCTTGGTCCTCTCTTCTTCCAAAGCGGCCTTTTTGGTCTGGGTCGACATATAGGCAAGAGTTGCGGCCGCAACAGCCAGAATAATAAAAGGCAGAGTCGGAAGCCCCGGAATAAGGGCGAACCCGAAAAGTACTCCTGCAGCAATACCGATCGCCCGAGGTTGGGTAAGAAGCTGAGAAAAGACCTCCTTTCCCATGTTTTTGTCGGATCCGGCCCTTGTCACGACAATGCCTGCCGCAGTCGACAGGACGAGGGCGGGGATTTGGGTCACCAATCCATCCCCTACCGTCATCAAGGTATAATTTTCGGCAGCCCTGGAGAACGTCATACCGTTCTGGAGGACACCTACGGCGAGGCCTCCCAGTATGTTGACCAGAGTAATGATAATCCCGGCGATCGCGTCCCCCCTGACGAATTTGCTGGCACCATCCATTGCCCCATAAAAATCAGATTCCCTCGAAATCGCAAGACGTCTCTCCTTGGCCTCCTCTTCACTGATAAGTCCTGTATTGAGATCGGCGTCGATACTCATTTGCTTGCCTGGCATTGCATCCAATGTGAATCGAGCCGCCACCTCTGCAATCCTTCCAGCACCCTTTGTAATGACAACAAAATTGATAATGACCAGGATAATAAATACTATCCCCCCGACTACATAATTCCCTCCTACGACAAAGCTCCCAAAGGCCTTGATCACCTTCCCCGCCGCCATGGTTCCTTCATTTCCGTGGAGCAGAATGATACGTGTCGAAGCAACATTCAGAGACAGCCTGAAGAGGGTCGCAAGGAGAATAATCGAGGGAAACGACGACAGATCCAGAGGCCTGAGAATGTAGATGGCCACCAGGACAATAACAAGGGCGAAGGTGATATTAAACGATAGGAGTATATCCAGTAGGAAGGCAGGCATCGGGATGATCATAAATATAATGACAGCCACGACTGCCAATCCCATAAGAATATCGCTGTTCTTGGCAAAGAAGGGGATTTGCCCTGCTATATCGGTTTGTTGCTGCATGTTATTTGTACGACTCCCTTATGCCCTGTACCTCGGGTCTCCTTTTAACCTGTATACGTAGGCCAGTATTTCAGCCACTGCCCGGTAGAGATTGAAGGGAATGACGTCCCCTATTTCCACTACCTTGAAAAGGGTCTGGGCCAACGGCTTGTTTTCGACTATCGGAATCCCCTTTTCTTGCGCGATCCGCTTGATCCGTTCGGCTATAAAGCCGGCACCCTTTGCAATAACTTCAGGGGCCGTCATTGAATCATCATACTTGATTGCCACGGCAAGATGAGTAGGGTTTGTTATGATGACATCGGCCAGGGGGACACTGTCCATCATCCGACGTTGGGCCATCTCCCTCTGGATGCTTTTTATTCGACTCCTGACCGCAGGATCTCCCTGGCTCTGCTTTGCCTCGTCTTTAACCTCTTGCTTGGTCATCCTCATATCCTTTTCGTACTGCCATTTCTGGTAGGCGTAATCGAGAGCCGCCAGCAGTATCAAAACCAGACATGTGTAAAAAAGGATCCGGAAAGAAACCCTCCCAATAAAGGTCAAGATCTCGATAATGTCCATCTGGACAAGAGCGGGAATACTCTGCAATTCTCCCCTTACCATCAGATAGGCGACCCCTCCCACAATAGAGATCTTGAACACCGACTTAACAAGTTCAATCATTGATCGGAGAGAGACCAGTTTCTTTAATCCGCTCAGGGGATTCAGCTTTGAGAGTTTTGGCGCCATCGGTTTCGAGCTCAACATCAATCCTACTTGAAAGATATTTCCCGTAAGCCCGGCCACGATAACCACCAACATCACTGGGATCAAGAGGATGAATATATACTGCAAGATCTCGGAAAAAAGGGCCCCTGCCGTGGCGGCCTGGAGATCAAAGCTCGCGACACGCTGAAAAACATATCTCATCAGGACCGACATTTTCTGGAACAGGTAAAAGCCGGACAGCGAGAAGAACCCCAAAACACTCAGCAATACCAGAACAGAAGGTATTTCCCTGCTCTGAGCCACCTGCCCCTCTTTTCTGGCTTTTTCCCGCCGTTTCGGCGTTGCCTTTTCGGTCTTTTCCTGATCTTTTCCTTCTGCCATAAGAATCCCGGTTCTTTACACTGCCTTTAAGAGCATAATGATGTTGCTTCCAATGCCGTTGAATATCTCTTTGAGAAATGACAAGAAATAGGGAAGAGACAGTGCCAAAAATAACAACCCAACCACTATTTTAAGGGGAAAGGCCACGATAAACACATTCATCTGGGGAACGGTCCGAGCGACCAACCCCAAAGCCACACTGGTCAGTAAAAGGGCCACAATGACAGGCGCCCCCAGTTTTACGGCGATGACAAAGAGGTTCGCCCCATGCTTCATCATCTGATCCATAATGGAATGGTTTATATGAAACGAAAATGGGGGAACCAACCTGAAACTCTCCACCAAGGCCCGAAGGATCCAATGATGGGCATTGATACAAAAGAAAATCAACATAGAGGTAATCGTATGAAACTGGGCAATGATAGAGACCTGATTGCTCGACAGGGTATCCATCACATTGACAATGGCAAAGCCCATTTGGTAACCCGCTAACTGCCCGGCAAGCTGTATCCCCGCAAAAAGGAGCCTTACGGATAACCCGATCATAATGCCCAGCATAATCTCACTGACGACTTTTATCCCAAACGATAGGGTGTCAATGAAGAAGGGGATATTCTCAAGATCAAGGATGGGAAACAGGATCATACTGATTGTAAATGCCAGTCCTGCCTTAAATATGATTGGGATACTCTTGTTGTTAAGGGGAGGTACCGTGGCAAGAATGGCGCTCACCCGTAAGAATGCCAACAAGAACATCTGAATCTGCGTAAGTGAAAAATTAAAACTTATCATTGCGCATCCACCGACTGCTGACAAACAACCGGCAAATCTCCTTTTTGACCAAAGCAATAGCGGAAAATTTCCTTCACATTGGACCTCAATGGGCGTAAATCGCGATATTCATGAACTGCCTTTGGGCAAAATCTATCATGACATTCAACATCCAGGGGAAGAAGAAAAGTAGAGCCACGCCGACTGCTAACATCTTAGGGATAAACACCAAGGTCATTTCATGAATCTGCGTCGCGGCCTGGAATACACTCACCAGTAATCCCGCCACGAGACCGGCAGTCAGGATAGGTCCAGCCAAATAAATAACAGTCTTTAATGCCTCAACGATAAAACCAGTAGCGAATTCAGGAGTCATTTTAATTACCCAAAGCTTTTAACTAGTGACCCAACAATCAAATTCCACCCATCAGCCAATACAAAAAGCATGAGCTTGAAGGGTAGCGAGATCATGATGGGCGGCAACATCATCATACCCATCGATAGCAGAATACTTGCTACGACGACGTCGATAACCAAGAACGGCACATACAGCATAAATCCGATTTGAAATGCCGTCTTCAGTTCACTGATGACAAACGATGGTATGAGCACGGAAATGGGAATATCATCCGCGTTCCTCGGCCGATCCAATTTTGAAATATCGATAAACAGAGCGAGATCTTTCTTTCTCGTCTGTTTGAGCATAAATCCCCTTAGAGGATGAGAAGCCTTTTCCAGGGCTTCTTGTTGCGTGATCCGTCCCCCGAGATAGGGTTGAAGGGCATCTTTATTGACCTTTTCCCAGACAGGGGTCATGACGAAAAAGGTGATAAAGAGCGCGAGGCCGATCACAATTTGATTGGGAGGCAACTGATGCGTTCCTATAGCCTGACGAAGGATGGACAGGACAATGATAACTCTCGTAAATGAGGTCAGCATCACGAGGATTGCAGGAACCAGGGAAAGGACCGTCAACAAGAGAAAGATCTTGAGGACGACACCTACTTTCCCAGGGTTTTCGGATTGATCAACATCTATAGAGAAAAAAGGGACAGATGAATCAGGTGTGTCTCCCCAACATATCTGATGCGACGAGCCAATATAGACCCCAAGCAAGAGAGAAATAACAATAATAGTTCTAATGATTCTTGTCATGTCGCATCATTTGGAATCGGATCGTTCTTGATCCTCTGTTTAAGGTTTGTCTCCATCCTTCCTCAGTTTTGATGACAGCTTTTGCAGATGATCTGAAAACGAAGTCAAAACTCTTCCATCCTCATGAGTCCCCAGGTTTTCAAGGATCTCCTTATCTTCTATCTTTGAAAGCAGAGAAATACGGTCATTTGTGACGCCCACAACCAGTATGGCGCCAGGGACTTCGACAAGAGATATGTTTTTTTTGAGGCCGATATAGGTGTTGGCTATTACCCTGATCAAATTGCCCTTTGCCCTTCCGTTTTCAGCGCTGAATCTTCTCTTGACAAAATAGTAGAGGAGGATCAGCGCCGCCATGACAATGGCCAGGGCCGCAAGCATCCTCAATGATGTGGATATCAGATCAGCCTCGTTTGTCATCTCAGCCTCTCCAGCCGTTCTGTCGGGCTTACGACCTCCGTCAGTCGTACGCCATATTTTTCATTGACGACCACCACTTCTCCCCGGGCGATTAATTTGTGATTAGCGAGGATTTCCAGCGTATCTCCCGCCAGTTTTGATAGCTCAATAACGGAACCTTGCCCCAACTTGAGGAGTTTATTGATAAGCATCTTCGTACGCCCCAGCTCGACGGTAATCTCAAGAGGTATATCCAGAATAAAATCTATGTTTCCCTCATTCTCAGTGCCAGGAGGGTTTTTCAGGTCTGAAAATTCATACGATTCCTGGTTTTTATCACCGTTGCTCTGCCCTAGTTTGTCTTCCATCTTATTGTCTCCTGCCTCCGAACTCTGCTCCAACTCATTTGAGGGGCTAACTGTTTCATAATCTTTATTATCAGCCATTGCTTCCTTTGCCTCCGGTCTGCGATATGACTCCTGAGACTTGAATCGCCTTGCTCCCTTTCACAACCCCGGGGAAACCATAGTACTTGCTGACTCCCTCCGCTTTTAAGATAACCGGGTCCTCCGGCCCTTTATTGAGAGCAATAATATCTCCCTGGTGAAGGTTGCACAGATCCCTCACGGTGTACGCGGAGGTACTCCCTAGTTCAGCCACCAGCGTTGCCTCAGTCTCTTTTATCAACGACTTAAGCTGTGGCCCCCAGACATTTTCGGTCCCACTATCTCGACGTCTTTTACCGGAAAGCTCATCTTTGATAGGTTCCAACATAAGAGAGGAGGTACATAGGTAAACCCTTCCTGAGAACTCCTCCCCCTGTATTGAGAAGGCAACAATAATCACCATATCACTTGGATCATAAAGATGGACATACGTTGGGTTTGTCTCGGTTCTCTTCAAAGATATCTTTAACGGGTAGACGACACCCCAGGCCTTCTCGAGGTTCGACAAGATTTCAACGGAGAATTTTTTCATCATCATTGTCTCGATATGCGTGAATTCCCTCACCTCTTCAAGGGGTTTGCCTTCGCCGCCAAACATGCAATCGATCAGAGAGAAAACAAGGTTGGGTTCAATAACCAGCAATGCGGAACCGATCAGGGGGTCCATGTCGTATATATTAAAGCTTGTTGGATTGCTGAAGCCTTGTATGAATTTCTCATATTTGATCATTTCCTTGGAGATAAATTGGACTTCTATTCGCGTTTGGAGGGACAAAGAGAGCGAACTGTCCAGGTACACCCGGAACTTGTCGTAAACCTCTTCCAATGCTGAGAACTGATTTCGAAGCAACACTCGCTGAGAGGTAAGATCATAAAGCGTGACTCCGGATTCTTCTCTGTCTCCCTCTTCGAGTTCAACCTCTCCGCTATCCATCGCGGATAAAAGGGCATCGACCTCTTCTTGCGATAGAATTTGTTCAGCCATAAGTTTGCACCTTTACTACCGTAACGTCTGATTAACAAAAACCCGCCCGATTCTAAGAATTCCGGAATCGATCAATGCTTCCATCAAAAGCCTATCATGAGGGTATTGGTCGGTCACTGGATCACAAACTCCGTAAAAAAGACATTGACGACTTCCCCTTTTTGGAGAATCCCATTGATGCTGGTCATGATTTCATTTCTCAGAGCGATTTTCCCCTGAACACTATGGATATCTTCGAACTTCTTAGTCGGAAGTATTGTAAAGATGGCATCTCTCACCTGCGAGAGTCGCTTCTCGATCTCTTGGGGAATGTCTTCGCCCTTTAGCTCCAGATCCATAGTCACTCTCAGGAATCTCTTCCCTCCATTATCGGACAGATTGACAATAAAGGTATCAAGGGCAAATATCTCACCCATTTCATCAACAGGCTCTTCCTCTTCAGCCTCTTCTTCTACGTCTTCAGGAGGGGGATTGATGGTCTGGTCAAGAGAGGCTATTTTATTCCACATGAGGTAAAGACCACCTCCCATAAAGCACATAAAGATCAGGGAAATGATAACGAGTATAACCATGAGCTTGTTTGACATCTGGGGCGTCCTCCTTTGTTGCCGGATGCTTTGTTTCGGGTCGCTGGAACCTGAAATTAGCAATTAGTGTGCCACGTAATCGCGGGGGATTTTGGTAAACAGGGCGTGTCGTATCAACGATACTGAATCGCCACGAAGAAATTTGATGAGAAGTCCAACTCCTTGGATTTCAAGTTAAATAAGGATGAAACCGAAGATCGTCAGGACACAAAATTGGATGGATTATGGAGTCGATGACTGTCGAAAAGTCTCCCGACAGACTTCTTCTTTCGAAGGAAGACAGGAACGGATCGGTTTGGTGTCAAGTTCCATATAGGACAGTCAACTATCTGACGTTTTTTGAAGTGGTAGGACCCTATCCCAATATCAAGGCAGATATTGGGATAGGGCTCTTTTTATCGTTTGAGGTTTATGAGTTCCGTCAAAATTTCATCGCTGGTCGTAATAACCCTGGAGTTGGCCTGAAAGGCCCGTTGCGTGGTTATCATCTTGACAAACTCCGACGCCAGGTCCACGTTGGACATCTCCAGAGAGCTGGGACTGATGGTGCCGAGAGTGCCGTTTCCGGCGAGCCCCGGCATAGCCGGCCCGGAATTACGGGATTGGGCCCAGAGGTTCTCACCCATTTTTGTGAGACCATAGTAGCTCGGAAAATCAGCAAGGGCGATCTGGTAGAGGGGCATGAGCTGGCCATTGGAATAGGCCCCTGTCATGACACCCTCATCATCCACTGAGACAGATCTCAGAGAACCGGCTGCATAGCCGTCCTGGGTCTGGAAAGTCGTGACGGATGGAGAGGCATAGCCGGTGATATCACCGTAGAGTGTGCCCACGTCATCATAAAGATCCCACGTTATATCTTGCGGTGATGTGGCTCCGTTGGTCAAGGTCAGTCTGATTGTTCCGTCGGCTGCGGGAGCTGTCAATTCTCCGTCTGCGTCAAATGTCAACGGGAGAGGATCTGTAGTAAAGGCGGCTGAACCGTATGAGGTTGGTATGGATGCCGCTGCCGACCACGCCCCGGCACCTGTATTTGTGAAGGTGATGGTCAAAGGAATTTCATTACCAAGGGAATCAAAGACGGTCATGGAAGATAAATAAGTATCACTCGAGCTTGCGCCGGCATCGAGGTTGATGTCCACAGTAAATTGAGTGGTGGGTTGCGGAGGACTGGAGCTCTCTCCCGGGATGTTGATACCTCCGATGTTCCCAAGAGTAAAGGTCCCGTCCGGGTTTATCGTATTAACCACAAATCCCTGGACTACAAGGCCATCCGGATTGACCAGGTATCCATCCCTGTCAAAGGTGAATTGCCCGGCTCGTGTATAGTAATCGATACCTGTGGTGTCCTGGACTATAAAGAAGCCCTTTCCACCAATTGCCATATCGATCGGGCTACTGGTGTTTTCCAGCGTTCCCTGGGTCCACAAGGCGTTTGTCCCCCAGAACTGGACACCTCTGCCTATTTCATTGCCACCCGATCCTCCGAGAGACTGGCTGAGCACGTTGGCAAACGAGGCTGCGCTGGTCTTAAATCCGGTGGTGTTTACATTGGCAATGTTGTCTCCAATGACGGACATGGCCATGGCATTCGCATTCAGTCCTGATATTCCTGCATAAAGTGATCCTATCATGTTAAAACCTCCTTCCTTTTTTTAGCTTAGATGTTTTCAAAATATGTCTTCCCTTCTTTCATTTAGGATTCCGTGACCTCAATGACATTCCCCATTGGGATCTCGCGACTGTCGAGTAACAGGTAAGTGACATTATCCTTAAATGTCACGCCAGTTACGCGCCCGCTGACGAGGGTTGTGACATTCACGGTATCTCCGTTCGCGTCAGAGGCCGTTACTTCAAATCTATAAAGGCCGTTAGGCATTGGCTCTCCCTGGCTGTTTAAACCATCCCATTGCATTGTCTGTGTTCCGGCTCCCATCGCACCACCTTCCAAGACCCTGACAAGATTCCCATCCGAGTCATAAATAGTCACACTTGTCATACTTGAATCGCCATCCAGATCAAACCGGATATCTTCAGCCACGCCGTCAGCCAGGTTGATTGAATCACCCAAGGCCGTTAAGCTCTTACCAATAAAACCAACCGCCTGCGAATTGTTGATGGACGCTTGATAGAGCAAGAGATAGCTCAGGTTGTCGTTAACATTATTGAGTTCTTCCAGAGAGGTAAACTGCGCAAGCTGAGCTGTGAATTGCGTGCTGTCCATGGGGTTGAGCGGATCCTGATGCTGCAATTGCGTGACAAGGAGATGAAGGAAATCATCCTTACCCATTACAGAACTTACACCTTCTAAAGCCATATTCTCTTCTCCCTTCTCTTTGAGGGCGCCCCGGGATGGCCCTGTGCAAACCGATTAGGCCAAGACATCAATAAGGGCATCTTTGTTTTCCGTCAAACCTGGGCGCCGTTCAGACTCTTGATCAAGCGCACTCTCTTCATTGGTATCGTTATGGATGTCTCCTTCCCCCTTCAAAAGGAAAGGGGATTCATAATCGCTTTTGTCCTGAGGCGAGTCATGGGCAACAGAGACATTACACTCATCGATTTCCAATCCGAAAGTCTGAAGGGTTCCCTTGAGCTGGTTGATATTGCTCTCAATGATCTGTTTGACAAGGGGGGTCTCCGTTAATATTCGGAGCATCACCTGGTTATCATTTGTCGATATCTGCATCTTGAGATGCCCCAGTATCTCAGGCTTGAGATTAATCTTGATTGCCGATTGACTTTCTTTGAGATTCAACACGGCCTTCTCAACAATTTGTGTCAATACCCTCGCCTCGAGCGGTTTTTGAAGTTGTTGACCCTCCTTCGTCGACAACATGTTCTCCATTGATTTGAGGGCCGAACTCTTTCCCGGAGATGAGAAGTTGATCTCTCCATTGTCAAGGTCGGCCTTTGCGACTTTCCCGATAAAGGCCTTCTCCGTCTTGAAATCGACGTTCTCCGTCTTGAAATCTGCCTTTTCGGCCTTGCCGGCAATCGATTCCTGAATCGAGGAACCGCTTCCAGAAGGTTTGTCTGTTGGAATTTCTCCTATTTTATCGGTCATTTCTTTTGAATGTTCAGGACCTTTATCAAGACCAGGCATAAGATCTCTGTTGTGCACCTGACTCTGCCGTGGCTTGTTCAGGCCCGAATCAGAGAAGGCCTCGTTCTCAGGAGAGGACAGAGGACGAGTCTCTCCGGTCAATGCCGCCTTCTCCTGGTTATTTTCCGTGCCTTTTAGCCCTGCCATGAGACTCAACAGGAAGTCTTTTCCCTGAATTGTTTCTCTGCCCGCGTTTTCAGATGGACTCTCAGTCGCTGATAGGCCCTTGTGAGCATTTCCCTCCATCACGGATTGGGCCGGATTTGACACATTCGAGGGGATTGCTTCGGCATTCGTCTGTGTCACGACATGTTCGACATGTTGTCTTTCCCCTACCTCAACGCCTGTTTCATCCTTCTCGACCAATATCCGGGGAAGATGACGCTTTGCGACCTCTTCCTCTCCCTGATCGGGCAGGATCCCACCCGAGCTCGGGTCGGGGACTTTCATCTCCTTATTCATTACGATAATATTCTCCTGAACCTCTTTTGGGAGGATCACAGCACCAGGATTCTTTATCTGATTGTGCGGTTCTCCTTTGCCGGCCGATAGTGGTGCCTCCCAATCCTCGGGAGGGGGAGTATTCGTCAAAAACCTTGCAAGGTGGTCTTTTTGTTCCCCTTTAATATCTGGCATCTGAACCTCTAGATTGTCGCTGCGTGGTGTGGCAATCGAAAGCCTCGAGATCTGATCGTTTTTATCTCCCTCAATATCTGCTATTTTAATCTTTGGATCACCGACAAGAGGTTTGTCCGTCAGAAATCTTGAAGGTTCGAATCTCTCCTCTCCTTTAACAGCAGTTGATTTCCCTTCCGGGTCTTCGAGAAAAACCGGAGTGGTCATCTCCTTAAGGGTTGAGGACTCTCCATCTTTTTCGAGGAAGCACAGGGCAACAGGCTCTATTCTACATTCGGACTGCAGTTCAGACTCGCCTTGGCATGTGCCTTCTGGCTCTGAGAGTATTTCTATTTCTGCTTCCTTGACAACGGACCACGCAGATTCCGGTGGGGTCTGACCGACTTTTGAGCCAAGTTCCTGTTCAACAGGTATCCCGTCAACGATGTTGGATAGTCGACGATGATCCGGCAGGACATATGTTTGTTCCCTTAGTATTTTCATGAGAGTGGAAAGGAATTCACTTGGGCCTTTTCCCATGCTGTTTTCAAGACTGGAGCTCCCGAAAAGGGAGGATTTCAATTTTTCGGAGCCCCCCAGGTTCGTGGAGAAGACCTCACAAAAACCATCCACAAAAAAACCGTTTTCCATTGGTATTATTCCTCAGTGACCTGTTCTTATATTTCTCGATTAAATCTGTTTATTGAGATTTCATTCAGGAAATCCTGTTCTTTTTTCTCCAGAGTTCCGACGTACGCCCTTTTTCTTTTTTCTTTCAACTTTTCTAAGGATTTTCTGTTCTTCATCGCCTCAACAACTTCCAGTCGTTTTCTTTCTACTTCTTCTCCGGCCTTTGCGACCTCTTCTTTCTGCTTCTGAATATCTCCTAAGAGCCTTTGAAAAAACCCCGTATAGAGCATGATGGTTGAGACGTTTGCATTTGCTTTTTTCTTATCACGGAGCTCTCCTGAGAGCGTGATCCTCATATTTTCAAGAGATTGGAGCTTTCCTTCCTCATCGGCCAATAATCTGAGTAAAAGCGATAATTCCTTCTGAAGAATTTCTTCGACGAATTTCCGATGGTTCAAAACCGATTGTAGTGAAAATCGATAGGCCACAAAACCTAATCTCACCTAAGTTGTTCAATGTCTTGTCATCAATGGAGTTGAGAGCTTCGTATCTGGTGTACAAGACCTAAGCCACCCCCCTTTAACATAGCAACTCTTTCAGTTGTTGAATGCTATCCTGGAGGTTCAGATCTTCGTCTATACCCTGTTTCAGATAGGCATTCACCCTGTCGATCATGCTGATGGCATAGTCAATCTTCGGATTGCTTCCGGATACGTAGGCGCCGATATTGATAATGTCTTCGGCCTTTTTGTACGTATCAAGAATCTCCTTTGCTCTTCCTGCCAGATCTCTCTGCTCAGGATCGACCACATCGTCCATTACCCTGCTGATACTGGACAGTACGTCAATGGCCGGATAGTGATTTCCCATGGCCAGGTCTCTTGACAACACGATGTGTCCGTCCAATATTGATCTGACCGCATCGGCAATAGGCTCATTCATATCATCGGCCTCTACCAATACCGTGTATAGTCCCGTAATAGTCCCCATGCTGGAACCGGTTCCCGCTCTTTCCAGCAGCCTGGGGAGGAGTGTGAACACAGAGGGAGTATACCCCTTTGTCGTAGGAGGTTCTCCAGCGGCAAGACCGACTTCTCTCTGTGCCATGGCGAATCGAGTGACAGAGTCCATCATCAGGAGCACTTGATTGCCTTGATCCCGGAAGTATTCCGCTATGGTTGTCGCGATAAAGGCCCCCCGCATCCTGATGAGAGGGGGATGATCGGATGTGGCGACAATCACTACAGACCTCTTCAGGCCCTCTTCTCCAAGATCCTTTTCAAGGAATTCATTCACTTCCCTGCCCCGTTCTCCTATCAGGGCAACCACATTGACATCAGCATTGGTTTTACGAGCGATCATACCCAGAAGCACACTTTTACCGACGCCTGAACCGGAAAAGATGCCGACCCTCTGTCCGCATCCTATGCTCAACAGACCACTGATTGCCCTAATGCCCGTATCCAGTGGTTTGGAGATCCTTTTTCGAACAAGTGGATTCATTGGGTTCTTGTAGATAGGGTATTCATTTTCAATTGGGAAGTCCCCTTTGCCGTCTATAGGATTGCCAAGGCCGTCAATAACCCTTCCCAAAAGGTGACTTCCCACAGCAATGGATGCCTTTTGCTGTTTAGCGACCACCCGGCTCCCAGGGCCTATGCCTCTCATCTCCCCCAGTGGCATGAGCACTATCTTGTCGTTCCGGAAACCTATTACCTCTGCCATTACTCCTGGAAGGTTTGCTTTCGGTTGGATCTCACATATGCTTCCCAACCTTGCTGATGGACCGTGCGCTTCGGTAATCAACCCGACCACCTTTGTCACCTTTCCATGAGCTCTGATAGGTGATGATTCATCCAAGACCGTATGATATTTTTGAAAGTCAATGGCTGGTATCATTTAACCCTTAACTCCCGCTTTTTGTCTCTTCACGTTCTGATCTGAATGCCTCATCTATCGCCTCAAGCTGTTTTTCGACCCGTGCGTCTATCTCACCTAAGCTTGTCTCAACAACACACCCTCCATGGACGAGAGCCTTGTCTCCTTCAAAGGCGATCTTTTCAGCCTCATCAGCGACTTCCAAAAGCTGAGGCATTGCTTTTTCGATAGTCTCAAGGTCGGAAGGACTCACCCTGACCTTGATACCTTCATGATCGACGAGTTTTTTGAGTGCCTCTTTCACGATACTTATGATTGTGTCGGGATTTGTCCTGACTTCATGACCGATTATTTTTCGAGCGACTGCCATAGCCAGATCAACCACATGCCTCTCAGCGTCCATCAAAAACTGTTCTTTCTGTCTTGCCAGCTCTGAAAGGCTCTTATGAAAGCTTAAAAGGACCGGTTCGATTCTCTTCTTTTCAGACTCAATTCCCTTTCTCTCCCCCTCCTTGAATCCCGACAGAAAGATATCTTCTCTCTCCTTATCCTCCCCTTCGGTTTGATGAGCGATCCAGCCCTTGCCGTCTGGGACCCCTTCGGTCAAAACCGGAAAGATCACTCCCTGCTCGTTATACTGTAGAGGATGGAGGCTGACGTCCCTTCCAGGCTTAAGGCCCTGATCAAACAAGCGATCAACGGATATTCTCGGAAAAGAGTAGGTCTTCATTGGTTCTTCCTCTGTTGTCTTGTCTGTCCTTCCTATCCTATTCAATGAGCTTTTCTCCTCCTCGTCCGGCAATGACCACCTCGCCCTTCTCCTCCATCTCTTGAATCACTCTTGTGATGGTCTGCTGGGCCGCCTCCACATCTTTCATCCTCACCGGCCCCATGGATTCCATCTCTTCCTTCAGCATCTCGCCGGCCCTTTGGGACATATTGTTCAGGATCTTATCCTTGACCTCGTCAGTGGCCGCCTTCAAGGCCATTCCCAACACTTGCGTCTCAACATTGCGCATGACTTGCTGGAGGCCCCTGTCATCAATCAAAACAAGATCATCAAAGACAAACATTCTCTGTTTTATCCTGTCTGCCAGGTCCGGGTCGACTTCCGAGATATCATCAAGGATCTGCTGGGATGTCGGGCCCACCGCCTGATTGAGTATATCAGCCACATGATCCACCCCCCCTATTTTATGCGCCCCTGATGTATCTTTTTCTTCCAGAAGGTTCTCGACTACTTTACCTATCTCCTCGACCATTTCAGAGATGACCCTGTCCATATTCGCAATTCTGACGGCCACATCGGTCATGACTTCATCCGGAAGGCTGCTGAGGACATCGCTGGCGGTCTCTGGATTAAGGTGGGCCAGTGTTATTGCGATGGTCTGGGGATGTTCATCCCTGATGAGTTCCGTAATTTTCTCGGGTTCCAATGAGCGGAGGACTTTCAGGCTCGCTTCCATTGATCCTGAACCATTGGAATCATCTTTCTCATCTTCTTCCTGGGAGAGGGTGGAGGTCCCCTGAATAGAAAGAGGTTCTCTTCTCCCGGCAATCAAGGTAAATTCTTGAGCTACCTGTTCTATCAGCTCAGGAGGGATGTTCCCCATTTGAGAAAGATGTGATTCCATGACTGCTCTCTCGCTCTCACTCAATCTCTCTAAGATACTTTGTGCCGCTTCCTTTCCCACGGAGTAAATGAGGATTGCGGCCTTTAAAGATCCGGGCAGATTCTTGGGATCCATATTTTGTCGAACTCTCCGAACGGGCCTTTTAAAAATATATGTTTAATAGATTCATTACACGTTCCACAGGGCTTTTGCATTTTCCAGATAATGGAGCGCGAATAATCTGACAATGAACCATGATCCTTTCAGCCTACCAAAGCGATTCTCATGCTTTTATTTTTCTTTGATCCAGTCCCGCATGAGTGCAATCGAATTTTCTTTGTCATTGGCAATCATTTCCATGGCCCTGTTACGGAAAGGCAACCCCATGCCATGGAGATACTCACCTTCAAGCTCCGAGACAGTCATTGGGAGCTGGTTTGGGATCTCACCCTCTTTGGCTGGACCATTCGTGAGCCATTTAACGACCGGGCGGACCACAAACAGAAAGGAGAAAAACAGGAACGCTCCCACAAACGCATACCTGACGATGGAACCGTTGGACTTCAGTTTTGTCAGCCAGTCTTCTTCAGGAATGACCTCATCTTCCTGTTCCAGTTTCAGTTTGGAAGTCTCAATCGGAATATTGACAACCTCCACCTCATCCCCCCTATCGGCGTTGAAATTCACGGCCGTCTTCACGATCTGCTCAAACTTGGACATCTCCTCATCCGTTCTCGGGATGTATTGCCGGGTCGCCTTTTTGCGCTTTTCCTTGACAAGATTGTAAGTCCCATCGACGATAACCGCCACGGACATGCTTTTGAGAGTCCCTGTGGGCTCTATGGTATGGCTCGTCACCTTTCCGATTTCGTAGTTGACTGTACGGTCACTTTTTTCAAACGTGGGCTGTTGTGTGGTCGCGTTTGAGCCCTCTTTTTGCTCAGACAGATTCGTGACCACACCAGGAACGCCTGCCGGGACCGTATTGGCACCTTTGGAGCTTTCATTAAGCAACTGTTCACTCCGAACGACCCTATTTGCCGGTTGGAACATCTCTTCGGTCTTTTCTTGTCTTTTGAAATCCAGCAGGCAAGATACCCTTACAATCGCCTTGTCAGGGCCTAGGGCCTTTTCCAACATTGTTTTGACCCTATTCTCAAAACCTCTTTCCATCTTTTCCTGAAAGGCGAGTTGATCGGAGCTGATCTGACCGGTCGCAGACTCCCCCTTGTAGTTTGTCAGCATTTTCCCGTAATTGTCTACGATGGTCACCTTTTCAGGATTGAGGCCTGAAATACTTGAGGAAACAAGATGAACAATGCCCTGGATCTGGTCCTTATTGAGGGTCCTGCCCCGATGAAGTTTTAATACAACAGAAGCTGTTGCCGGTTCATCTTCTTCAACAAAAAGTGACCTGGTGGGCATCACAATATGGACTCGTGAACTTTCGACTTCGTTAATCCCGTTTATAGTCCGAGACAGTTCTCCCTGACATGCCCTCTGATAATTCACGTTTTGGACAAAATCGGTCATGCCCAGCTTGGTTTCATCAAAGATCTCAAAACCGACACCACTTCCCTGCGGGAGCCCTTGGGCAGCCAATTCCAGCCTGGATTCGTACACCTTGTCGTCGGGAATAAGGATCGCCCGCCCGTTGGAAGAGATCTGGAAAGGAATTTTCTGATCTTTCAGCTTGGCAATTATCGCCCCTGCATCGTCCGGCGTCAGGTTGGAATAGAGCAACTGAAAATCAGGCCTTCCAGACCACATCATCATCAATATAAACCCGGCTAAGGTCACTGAGACAAGAATCAGGATGCTGATCCTCTTGCCTGGAGTGAGACTTTTGTAGAGTACCTTGAGTTGCGTGGAAAAATCAGTGGAGCCCATCCGGTTGTATCCTTTCAACCATTCTGAGCCAATTTCAAAGCGCCCTCTTTTGTCCGATCTCTACGTCAGGCTCAAATTTTAATCCTCGAAATACTCATTGTATTCCTGTGGTTAAAATTTTCGCCTTCCTTGAACCTCGAACAAAATTGAACATTTTGAAACTGACTCATTCTTCTTAAAAAGTTGCCGAATGCCTTTAGGCTCTTCGGGAGTTTACTTTTCATCAATATCTTATTATCAATCAGGCTATTTTCTTTGCTTTCCTATATCTGCATTCGCATGACTTCTTCATAGGCGGATATTATCTTATTCCTTACCTGCATCATTAATTTGAAAGAGACCTCCGCCTTTTCTATGGCAATCATGGTTTGATGAATGTCCTTTCCATCGCCCGATGCCAGGGCCTCAACCGCGCTATCCGCCTCCTGCCTGAATTTGTTCACTTCGTTAATTGAGTTCTTCAGGATTTCCCCAAAGCTATTTCCAGGCCCGCCCGGAACAGATTTCTCGCTTATAGTCTTTTCGAGCAGCGTTTCACTGCCATTCTGAACACGAATTTCATCAATCATTAGCGACCTATCTCCAAGGCCTTCATGGCCATGCTTTTTGTGGCGTTAATTGCAGTGACACTCGCCTCATAACTCCTTGTGGCGGATATCATATTGACCATCTCTTCAACCAGATTGACGTTCGGCATGGCTACGTATCCCTTTTCATTCGCATCCGGATGTTGAGGCTCATATTTCAATTGGGGTTTTCTGTTGTCATTGACAACGCCGACGACTCTGACCCCGGTCATTCTTTCACCCATTTTGGACCTCAGGACGCTCTGGAAATTCCGATGGTCTGAATCTGCCGCAAAGACAACATCCTTCCTCTTGTAAGGCCCTCCTGCAGCCGTCCGAGTCGTATGGATATTCGCCAGGTTGCTTGCGATAACATTCATCCGGAGTCTCTGTGCCGTCAATCCCGACGAACTAATATGAAGAGCATCTAAGAAATTCATGGTTACCTATTGCCTCCCTGGATCACATCTTTCATGCCTGCAAATTTCTTTGAAATTATTTGGGCAAGGGCACTATACATCAAATTATTTTCAGTCAAACTCGCCATGACCCTATCAAAATCAACGGTGTTTCCATCACCCTTTTTCGTCAATGAAGGTTCCGACGAAAGACTTGATTTCACGGTTTTCAGCCCCGTCCTCCCTGCGGAGAGGTGTCCGGGCTGAGTCCTTTTCGGCTCTACAGTAATTTCCGATCGATTGAGTTTGCTGAGTTCTTCTTCAACAACCATATCAAAGGCCTTGTAGTTGGGCGTATCTACGTTTGCTATATTTGAGACGGTAAGGTTATGCTTCAATGACCTCAGGTCCAATGCCTTTTCTAGAATTACTATAGTACCGCCAAACAGTCCCTGTCCCATGTTTCAAGCTCCTCTCATTTCAACAACCTCAGATCAGATGAAAAAGACCCAGTAGGTTGGGCTGCCGGACACGGATATGGCAAGGAGTGTGCCAACAATAGAGTTGATCGAGTCTCCTTATTCCAACCATTTGATCTGACAATTGTTTTCATATTATATCTCTCCATCTTATATTGCTTGATCGCCTATCGATTCCCTTTAAAGGCAATATTTGCCTAGGCTTGGTTGATCAGCGGGACAAAAATGCCGGGGGCCCTAGTAAGGGCTACCGCCCCCCCATTGGGTAAGAGTGTTTGTGAGGATCGATTGTTCCGATTAAACAGCTAAAAACCCACTTTCGGGTGGATCCTCTCTGTATTCCCTTAACCTGTTTCGCAGGGTCCGTATGCTGATGCCCAAGATTTTGGCGGCGTGAGTCCGATTGCCTTTGACCTCTTTTATGGTCTGAACAATCAATTCCCTCTCCATTTCCTTCACGGAGAGGCCCACACCAAAAGGAATCTGCCCTCTGTCTTCCTGTTCCGGTTTTTCCAAGAACAGGTGTTTCGGTAGAAGGGTGTCCCCTTGGCCCAAGATCGCCGCCCTTTCAATGGTGTTCTCAAGCTCCCTCACATTTCCCTTCCAATCGTACTTCATTAGAAGAGTGACGGTTTCTTCAGCTATCTTTGTCATATTCTTGTGATTGGCTCTGCTGTACCTCTTCAGGAAATATTCTGTGAGAAGAGGAATGTCCCCCTTCCTTTCCCTCAAAGGGGGCATCGTCAGGGGGATCACGTTCAATCTGTAAAACAGGTCTTCTCTAAAAGAGCCCTTATGAACCGCCTCTTTAAGATCTATATTGCTAGTTGCTATGATTCTGGCATCTATCGGAATAGGCCTGCTGCCTCCCACTCGGTCGATTTCTTTTTCCTGGATCGCCCTCAGTAGTTTGGCTTGGAGGTTCATGGGCATCTCACTGATTTCATCGAGGAGGATCGTACCGTGGTTTGCCAGTTCAAACTTGCCCGGTTTTTTGATGTCTGCCCCGGTAAATGCCCCCTTTTCGTGGCCGAAGAGTTCGCTTTCTGCTAAGTTTTCGGGAAGGGCGGCACAGTTTACCGCAACATAAGCACCTCCGCTACGGCCGCTGTTCTGATGGATATGGAATGCCAACAACTCCTTGCCTGTACCACTCTCACCCAGGATCAGTGCCGTGGCATTACTGGGGGCAATGCTTTCGGCCAGATCCACGATTCTTCCAAGTTCCGAATCCTGCGTTATGATCTTTTTTTCCGTTGGTCTTGTTTCAGGATCGCGTTTATCAGATCTCCCGTTGCTATTGATAGATTTCCATGCCTTTTCTAAGGCCTCCTCCAGGGCACCTGAAGAAAAAGGCTTCAGGATATAATCTGACGCTCCCTCCTTCATCGCTTCAACAGCCTTGTTTATCGTACCGTAGGCAGTGATCATAATCACCGGGACCATGGGACATATTTTCTTGACACCCGCCAGGACCTCCATGCCTGATATCTCCGGCATTTTCATATCGGTTATGACAAGGTTGTGTTTGTCTTCCTTGAACTTCTCAAGCCCTTCAAGACCGCTGGAGGCCGTATCGACGTGATATCCGCTACGGGTCAGCGCGTGACTGAGGGCCATCCTCATATCAGGCTCATCATCAACGATCAGTACCGATTGTCCTTCCATATGAACTCTCTCCATGCATGCCCCCTAAGGGTAACACACCACCTTTTGATACTACGACGCCTTTTGACAGGGGTTCACTCATCCTTCAATGGGACGCATATGGTGCACGTAGTACCTCCGCCCTCTGAACTTTTGACGTCAAAAAATCCCTTATGGAGTTTCACAATATTGTGCACAATGGCCAATCCCAACCCAGTACCCCTTTTTTTTGTGGTGAAGAAGGGATCAAAAATCTTTGTCATATCCTTTTTGGATATTCCAGTTCCGGTATCTGCAAATGTGATCTCCGCAAGATTTAAGCGTCCCTGGCGATCCATTGCTTTTCTCGTAGTAATCGTTAGCCTCCCGCCGTCCGGCATCGCTTGAATGGAGTTCAGGATCAAATTGAGATAGACCTGCTTCAGGAGTTCAAGATCTCCATTTATCAATAGGGGTCCGGGATCGTAGTCCGTGATGACTTCAATACTGTCTTCCGAATGAAACCGATGACAGGAAAAGAAAAGGGAATCATCCAGGGGTTCATGGATATTTATGGTCTTCAACTCTGCCTTTTGTTCCGGTTTAATGAACAGCAAGAGATTGGATACTATACTGTTGATACTCTTGACCCCGGATGAAATGTGCGTCGCAAGATCTTCCAGTTCCTCAACGCCCATCAGTTCCTTCCTCAGTATGCTCGTCACCAGCTCAATGCTTCCCAAGGGGTTTCGGATATCATGGGCAATCCTGATAGCCATTTCTCCCATAGCCGACAGACGGTCGGTGCGACTGGCTTGTTCCTCCAATCTTTTCATATGACTGATATCCTGAAGGTTCAGGACTATTCCGACTTTCTTTCCTTCCGGATTTGTCAAAGGTGAGACAGAGAGATTGATCTTGGCGGGAGCCTTTTCCTTGCACACTATTTCCGTCTCAAATTCCGCAGTTTCATTGATATTATTAATCGATTCAAAATCCAAACAGAGTTCCTGGAAAAAAGAGACGCCAAAGACTTTATCATATGCCTTCCCTCTCACCTCCTCGGGAATAAGGCCTGTGATGTCCCCGGCCGGCCGGCTGAATGTGATGATATCGCCTTTTAAATCAACGACAATGACACCGGAAGCAAGGCTTTCGAGAACATTGTTCAAATGGTCCTTCATCTCCTCTTTCTCTATCAGGTTTGTTTCCAGTTCCTCGTTTTTCCGCTTCAATTCAATATCGAGCTTTTTTATCCTTTGCTCCAGATGCCTATAGTGGTTCTCAAAGCTCGCGGCTGCTCCGTTGAATGATTCAATGGCCTTCTTTAATAGGCTGACCCCATCGATTTCACTATCGATCTCAGGAATCAGATGTTTATTATCTTCAAGACACATACCCTTCTCATATCTCCCATCACACAACAGAAGCTGGGCTCTCCCGTACCTCTCGAAAGTCTCGTCCAGGGGAGTCTCCGTTTAAAGTCAAATAGGATGCACGATTCGTCAGTGGTGAGAGAATAGGGCAAGAATTATGCCACGATTCTAAAGATTGAAAGAGACAGGAAAAGGCGCGTCAGGCTTTGAAATAGGTCATTGTTTCTAAGTCCTCTTTGTCCCTTTAAGAGGATGTGGTCCTCAATAATGTCAAATTTCGGATGTCAACTGTTGGTTCTTTGACGGTATGGATGGGATCCTTTTCATTCGCCGGATCAATGATAAAATCGGGGTGAGGAAAATTGTGGGTAAAGGGAATGAATGCAAGGAGAAGACAAGGACTTTTTGACAAACCGTGATGCCATTGTTTACATGGAACATCCTTCTACTTGATGCAAATCATGTCGCTTGATCTTTTCTACGAGAGTCGTCCTGTTGAGTTGAAGAAGTTTGGCCGCCTTATTCTTGACCCATTTTGTCTTCTCCAAGGACTCGAGAATAAGGGCCTTTTCAAACTCGCTCACGGCATTGTTAAGGGATATCCCATCGGGTGATATTACCACCTTTGATTGAGTGACCGGGCTTCGTCGCGTGCTACTCATTTTGTATGGAAGATCCTGAGGCACTATGTCTCCCTTTCCCTTCAGGACCACCAGTCTTTCAATAATGTTCCTCAGTTCTCTGATATTACCCGGCCAGGAATACTCCATGAATATCTCCATTGCTTCCTGGGAAATCCCTTCAACTTCTCTATTTTCTCTCTTGTTGTGCTGCTTGAGGAAATGAGAAATAAGGAGAGGAATATCCGATTTACGTTCTCTCAGTTGTGGAAGAGTTATCGGTATGACGTCTAAACGATAGAACAGGTCTTCCCTGAAGGTTCCATTTTCTATGCCCTTTTCCAGGTCCTGGTGAGTCGCCGCGATAATTCTCACATCGACCTTGGTGGTCTTGCATCCTCCCACTCGCTCAAATTCTTTGTCTTCCAGTACCCTGAGTAGTTTTACCTGAAGCTGCAGACTCATATCACCAATTTCATCTAGAAAGATAGTCCCCCCATTCGCCAGCTCAAATTTCCCAGGTTTTTGGGAAGTCGCCCCTGTAAAGGCCCCCCGAACATGTCCAAACAACTCGCTTTCCAGAAGATTATCAGGAATCGCCCCACAATTTATCGAAATAAAGGGATTGTTCCTTCGGCCTGAATTCTTGTGAATCTCTTTTGCCAAGAGGCCTTTGCCGGTACCGCTTTCTCCGTATATTAAGACAGTGCTGTCGGTATCAGCGATCTTTTCAAATATATTAAAGACCTCCTGCATTTTGCTGCTCTGACCGATTATGTTAGTCGGCTTTTCCGGGTTCCCAGATTTATTAGCGAGAGAAAGATTTTCGTCAAACACAGATGATTTCTTGGTATCAGGAGTACCGGAAGTCGATTTTCGCTGCAATGCTGTTCCTCCTCAAAATAGAATGAGCCGCCAAAGAACAAGACCTAAGATATGCCCGAAAGAATCAGGCAGTGCAACAAATGCGGGAGACTGTCGACTCGATATGCAGACTCCATTTATGTAACTCAGATAGAGTTTTTTCGGCTCTTTGAATAACAAATCGGTTGTGATAGCTAAACCAGGCCACAGAGTCATTAGACCGTGAAAGGTAGGCGACTACAACCCTAACATCCAGGATCATCAGCAATCTCTATGCCATGAAATCACAGGATTGACGGTTTGGGTGTCGTGAAATAAAAGTGACCTTGATGCTAAACGGCCGATATGATGTGGGACCACTTGATATTGAAATACAAGAAATAGATGACCCAACATATGGTTGTCTGTCTCTTTGCATATAGTGTCTTAGCAGGTGCCAAAAAAACGAAAAAAAGGAAGGATGAAAAGCCCAGGAAAGGCTAAAAAGGGAGAAGGCTCAGAATATTGGAAGATCCTGGACAAAATAAACCGTCAAAGTTGAACCGTCATGGACCTAAAGTGCAAAAGGGCCACCTTAATCGCACCCATTTTAGAAGAGTCCGCTTATGAAGCGAGACCTTTGAAAAATGCTCAATATTGTTCAAGTGCAAGGAAGGCGAAAATTTTAACCGGAGGAATATATCGAATATTTCGAGGATTAGAATGTGAACCTGACACAGCAATTGGGCAAAAGGGGGGCTTTTTGCAAAGGTCTCGAAGCATATCTTTTGCCATGGCCTTTTCCCGTTCTTGACCGACTGTCTCTTGCCTATCTATTTTTAAGCGCTCAAGGTTCAATGTCCCCCTACCTGACAGGCTTCTGCCATTTTTCAGCAAACACCTTGGCGATCTTATCTATCTCACCAGGTTGAATCTTCAGGGCCTTGGCAACCTCAGTATAGAGGTTTTTTCTGTCCTTGTTTTCACCGTGGACCAGTGTCTTCAACATCCTCTTCTCTTTGAGCCCCAGACCCTGAATATTTTCCAAAGAAACATAACCGTTATCATTTTCTTTGAGCGCGCTCATCTTATAATAGGGTTTCATTTTGATATACCGGGCCTTCATTTTTTTCTTGAGCGCCCTTATCACCGGGTTCGAAGCCTCTGTTACCTCATCGGCCCATGCCGGGGATACTGATAAGGCCCACAGGGTCTTTCTAAAAAGAGAGGTTTCATCATTTTTCTGAGGATTCTCCCTCTCTTCTTGGCTATTGCCCCGGATTTCATCGACGATCTCTTCGGCAACAGATTCCACTTTCTCAGCAGGAAAATAGATGTTAACCGTGACACAGGCAATGACAAACATCAAGGGAAACAGGACAAACATCCACGCCCTTGTAAGACCATGTTTCATTGTGACCTCCTAAGAGTTATTCATATTTTCGTTAACCGTGAAGCATCAATGGTTAGGGTATTTTTGGGGGGAGTAAAACGTCTGACCCCTCTAAGGTGTCCATGCGCTGCGCTAAACTTTATCTGTAGAGCGTCAAGGGTGCAGATCGAAAAACCCTTTATGGAGGGTTACCAACTGTTGGTTTTCCCGTCCCCGCAGTCACCTGTTTCACCCTCTTGATCATCTCCTTGAAACCAATACGGACACCAGGATTTTGATTTACTACATTTATCCCTGAAAATCCACTCCTTTTCACCAGGTATTCCCGGCCGTTCTCCACAACCGTGCCATGTATCTCAAATGCGTCGTTTTCCAGATAGGCATGGACTCCGATCTTCTCATAGGGAAACTCCTTGAAGAGGGCGGCCAACTTCCCGGCAAGGCCCACAAAGGGACTCTGTCCTCCTCCGATGAGCGCTATGTTGTCGACCGCCTTGACACTCACCTTTTGAGGGACCCCACTTCTTTTGATTGTTTGCAATAATAGATCAAACCTCTGCGGTTCGCCATAGGCGAACTCCAGGTTCTTGGCATATCCCTCCAATATCCCTTCAATCCTGCCAAAGGGGGTATCAGAGGTCAGTTCAGCCAGGGCTATATCTCTCCAAAACGCATTGGCTTTGATGACGGGAGCGGATGTCAGTATCCCTAACAGATTGATGTCGGAGATAGTGATGGTGCCTCCGAATACCTCCGCCTTAACATGGCCGTGGGTTTTCAGGTCGTTTGCCTTGTAGAGAATCGGCTCCAATTTTCCTCGGATCCGTCCCGGGGTCTCTTTTGACCAGAGTTTGGCCAAGAGTGGGTTCAGATCGATTGAATCGATAGTGAGACCGGTCTCGATCGACCGCTGAGGACCGAACAGGTCATCTCCCTTCAGAGGCCCGATCCTGAGTTTTCCACCAGGGACCCTCAAGAAAGTGGGCGCCCCGACACTTAACGCGTTTGGGCCGACGTCAAGCCCAAGTGACAAGGATTGCTTCGGCAGAAAGGGGAGATTGACTACCTGGACAGACAATTCTCCACGCAGACCATTGCGCTTTGCGTGCCCCTGTTCGGACATATACCAGATAGGGAGTTCCAGATCTATTCCATTGAAGAAGGGGGCCCCTTCGCCCGACGCGATACTCCCATCAATCCATGACAGAGGCCCCTTTGCCTCCCAGATCTTGCCATCAGAGGTCAATCTCATTTCAGCGGAGATCGTTCCCTTTACCTGTAGATCGGAAAAGAGAGGGATATCGCTCCCAAAAGGCTCTACCAGAAAATGTCGAAACAATGGAGCTATTGGGACCCTCGGAAAACTGAGGGAAAGATCAACTTTTCGCTTGTCCCTCTTCTCCACGACAGTCCCGGTGACATCGATCTCCCCAATATCTTTGAATCCAATGCTGAAATCGGACAGTCTCAAGGCTCTCGGGCGGATAGAATAATCTCCTTCACAAGATAAGTGGAGGGTATGCTGTTTCAGATCCTGATAAAACCGATCCAGCAGGATCTCCCCACCATCCGATTTGATGGACGCCTTTGCCCTAATCCAAGAGTCTTCAAGATCTGCTTGTCCCAGGATATCCGCATCAAGGGAGATATTCTCGCCTATAAAGACCGAGTCCTGATCTTCAAAGCCGAGTTTTCTCAGTTCCAATGTGGCGGCAAAGGAGAGGTCCCTTTTTTCTTTTAAAGAGGCATCCATACGAATGGAATCAATCCCGCTCATTCGCCACCCCGAGGGGAGCAGGTTTAGGGTATGGGCTGAATCGAAAAGCCCTGTTCCGGTCCCCTGAAGCCCTATATTCATATCTTTGCCTTCCATTATAAAAGACAAATGGATATTACGAAAGTGAGGAGATCCAATATCAATCTTCGGCAGGAGAATCGCCCGCTTATCCATCTCGAGGCTCCCTCTTGGGATATCAACTCGGATATGTTCGAAATGCATGTTTTTTTTGTTGATCTGAGTTGAGACACGAGGGATATCGATAAATAGGTTGTTAACGGCAAATGAGGGGTACTTGCCCATAAGAGAGATCGTGTAGGAAAAGGGATCCAGGTCAACGGTTTTTGCAGAAAAGCGGCTTTTATGCCCCTCTATGGTAGAGTGAATGACTATATCTGGGAATTCACCCACTGCCTTGAGCCCACCGGTCAGGAGGCTGGTTACAGAAAACCAATCACTCACATAGGAGAGCCGGTTCTCTGTGAGAGCCGTGTCAAGATCACAATCCCAGAGCCAACTTCCATCCTCTCTACGGCCGCCCACGTGACCTGAGACACCCACTCGGCCGGAAAGGGTCAGGGCCGGCATGGGCTCCTTGAAAGCTAAAGGGATCAAAGCCAATACCCTTTCAGGAAGGATATACCCTTTCAGATCCTTGAGTTTGAAGGTGGTTTGAGCACCCAATCCGGCGGTCAGTGCCCCTTTCAGTTCGATCAAATCCTTGAGCGTAAAGGAGAGTGACTCGACGTCCAACCCTCCATTCGAAAGCCCGAAGGAGCCTTCGCCTCTCAGGCGGCCGTTCAATTTTATGGGACCCTGACTGGCCTCCTCCTTAATATATATCTCTTCAACGGAGAGCTCTAGGGGTCGAAAGAAAAGACTCCGACTAGCGCTCTTATAGGAGAGACGGGCGGACAAATCCATATTCCTGAGATCCCCGGCAGGGCATTGAAACCTCAGGTCCCCAGCAGTTAACCGACAGGTCGTGTCGGGACCAACAGGAGATATCCCGAGTTCCGCTGTTATACGCAGATCAGAAGAACCCACATCGATATGATGGAGCGGCCACCCGGCCTTGGCGGCGCAAGAGATATCTACTCGATGTTTGTGATCGACTGAGGCCTGCATCTTTTCTACCTGGACTAATCCATCTCCTAAAAAAGCGGATATCTCTCCATCTATGAGCTCTATGGTTTGAAAATGGACATCCCTGAAAAGGACTATACCGGCGAACCACTTCAGAATATGACTGAGGAGTGAGGTTCCCCCCCTGCCCTCTCGAAGCTGGGGCAGGTTCATGGGGTCTGAGATTCGAAAGGATGGTCGATTTATATGGACCCTCTTCAACACCAAATCCTTGTCTCCAAACCTCCCTTCCAGACTCATTTCAACTTCCAACTCCGGGACTTGAAGACGAAAACCGTCGGGACCCTCATCACGCTCACAGACCACTCCCTCTATTTTCACACTCAGAGGGTCGAGAGAATAGGAAAGGGAGTCAATGGTGAAGGTGGCCCCTGTAAACTGGGAGACGCGACCTTCAATGATTGATTTTAGGGCAGAGGGATGGGAGTAATAATAATATACCGCACCTAAGAGTGAACCCAGCATAAGAAGAACAAGGATGAAGAGAACAGCAATGATTTTGTTTCTTTTCTTCAATACCTTAATTGCGGCCGACCCGAACACTTCGCGGCAGATCATTGATAAAGGTCATCAAATCGTTTCACTCCCTACTGGGGAATAAATGGGGTGGTTCCTCATTATATCTCATTATAAACATATCAAGAAAAATATGTCTTGCCAACTATTACGAGGCATGGTTGAAAATAAACATAACTTCCAAAGCGATTCGAACAGAATCACCATCAATAAGAGATTTTTGCCGACTAACCCGACACGAATCTGTTGGGACATTAAGTATAGGCGTAAGGCCTCAACAAATTTGGTAAGGCACAAGGGGGACATGGTTCTCTTTTTTCAAGGCCTCAACTCAAACCAGTGATCCCAGCGTCCAAGGTCCATTGACAGTATGATGCCGGCTCATAAAAAATGAAGAATATGGCCCTTTAGAGAGTGGATTTCTTGCAGGCCGCCTCTCTCAGTGACGCTATCACATTAACTGTAAGATCTTGTCTTTTTACAAGTGGGAATATAAAATATTTAAAGTGGTCAATTGTTTGGAGTTGCCCAAATGGGTTCACAGAATTTCACAGTGGTTTGAAGAATATTGGGTGGATTGACGCAATTACTTGATATTTCAAGGTAAGTTTTACATGCCTCCATTGAGGAGTAAAGAGCGATAAAAACACATCTAACAATCAATCATACAGATTTGTAATTATTAATTGATTCAATATTAGGAGTCCTAAAAAAAGGACAGTTTCTTTTTTTTGAGACATAATCCTATCAATTGGGCAGCCCTCTTTGTTTCTTGTTAACCTCATTTGGCGCTCTACCCTAGCCTAACTACTTGAAATACAATCTGATATTCGTTTCACTCCATTATTGGCATGCTTATTGATCTTTTGATTACGCCAGTTGCTGATAAACTGAATCTACAAGCACGAGCACAACTGAAGCTAGTACTGAGACTATTACTGATACTTCCACATGTACGAATATTAGGTAACGTTGGCAAATATTCTGATAATTGATGACGATAGAATGCTCTGTGAGGTGCTGTCATCCCTCATAAAAGAGATGGGCCACAATGCGATATACTCCCTCACTCTAAAGAACGGACTCAGAGAGGCGACTTCAGGAATCTTTGATGTAGTGTTTCTTGATGTTCGAATGCCGGACGGAAATGGTCTGGAGGTTTTGCCGGAGATCCGGAAAGCCCCATCCGAACCCGAGGTTATTATATTTACTGGAAGTGGTGATCCTGATGGCGCTGAGCTTGCTATCAAGAAGGGGGCTTGGAGCTACCTTGAAAAGCCCTCTTCAATAGAAAAAATGAGACTTCCACTTGTCCGCGCTCTTCAATACAGGGAGGAGAGACAGGGGGAGACCCTGAATGTGGTATTGAAGCGAGAGGCCATAGTCGGAAACAGCCCCCTGCTTAAATCCTGTCTTGATCTTGTAGCGCAGGCAGCGAACACTGATGCAAATGTGCTCATCACAGGTGAAACCGGCACAGGCAAGGAACTCTTTGCCAGGGCTATTCACGAAAACAGCTCAAGAGCCGAAGGGAATTTCGTGGTAGTTGACTGCACAGCACTTCCCGAATCTCTCGTTGAGAGTGTTTTGTTCGGCCACAAGAAGGGCGCCTTCACTGGAGCCGACAAAACCCATGAGGGATTAATTAAACAGGCCCACCACGGGACCCTTTTTCTCGATGAGATAGGGGAACTTCCCTCACCTATGCAGAAAGCCTTTCTCAGGGTTCTTCAGGAACATTGTTTCCGGCCTGTAGGTGGCAGGGAAGAACGCAGAAGCGACTTCAGGCTTATATCAGCGACCAATCGAGATCTAGATTCCATGACGAAGAGAGGGGAATTCCGCGAAGATCTCATGTTTCGGTTACGTTCCTTCACTATTGAGCTCCCTCCACTAAGAGAACGAAAAGATGACATTAAAGCAATCGTCATATACCATGTTTCCAGACTCTGCGAACGTTATCAAACAGAGACAAAAGGCTTTTCTCCTGAATTCTTCGATTCACTCACATCCTATGACTGGCCGGGTAACGTGAGGGAGATCGTTAACGCGCTGGAAGCTTCAATTGCTTTGGCAGGCAATGAACCTATCCTCTACAGCAAGCACCTTCCATTGCACCTTCGAGTAAATATGGTCAGGAGTTCACTCGCTAGAGATCGAGAGGGCAATCCCCTTCAAGCAGAGAAATTCAATTGTTTTGAATCCATCCCGTCATGGAGGGATTATAGAGAGGCTATGGATAGGAAGTATTTGCAGGACCTGATCTCGGCTGTTCAGGGAGATATCAAGGAGGCTATTGAGATATCCGGCCTTTCAAAATCTCGCATATATGCACTCTTCAACAAACACAAAATATTCGACATGAGAAGATGAAATCTGGTGTCTTCAAGTCTTCTCATTGGGCAGCCAGCGAACAGATCTGGGTATTCGAAAGGTGCAGCTGACTTATTGAATGCCTATCCATAGATCGTCCTTTCACACGAGGTTCTCGCCTACCTGCGCATACACGCACGCAGCCCGACTATGCTCAAAAGATAATCTTAGAAGTACCAATCATATGAGCTAAAGGTGTTTGCGGCTTTTCTTCCATCCTCTTTCTATCGTAAACAGGCAACCGAGACTCCGAGAATCGTCCTTCATGGATCGATATCGATTTACAGTCTTTAAAAAAACCGAATTCTTGTTTATAGGATTCAGTTTCCTTTACAGGACATTCTGTAGGATTTGTCGTTATTTTCAATTCACGCCATTTTTGTGCTAAGCGCCTGTAATATCAGGTTATATCAATCCTAAGCAAACATTGGCACACTTATTGTTTTGTTGTAACGGCAAGAGTCGATATTAGAAAGACTTGTAGACAAAAAAGGAGGTAGTAGAGAGGTGAATATACTTGTCTATTCAACATCAAGGAATGAAATCGGGGAACGGCTTCGTAAGAGCATAGAAAAAGGCGTATCGGCGGACAATGTTGAATTTTACCAAACCATTGATAGTCTTTCTCAAAGGCTTCATCAGCCGATGCATGATTTGTGTGTTGCGGTGCTTTTGGCTTCCACCCGGGGAGAACTCACGGACATTCTTTCCATTCGGGACGTGCTTTTGGGTATTCGCATCGTCCTGATATTACCGGATAGTAAGAGTGACACCATTTCCAAAGGGCATTCTTTGGCCCCACGATTCTTAACATATGTAGACAGCGATTTTGAAGAAGTTGAGGCCGTGGTACACAAAATATTCATCTCTGTTTGCCAGGACCAAGGCAGTGAAGCTCGAATGAGTTAACATTGTATAAACTAAGCAATGCGGTTAGTAGGATGATACATATATTGATCGTCGAAAATGGGGGTTCAGTAACTAAGGACCTGGGGAAGGCTAACACATGGGGGGATATCGGCATTGACATGGAGATTGATACTGTTGCCGATGGGAATGGTTGTATTCTTGAAGTAAGGCACAAAGACTATGACATCCTCATCATCGACCTTTGTCTACCTGATATGAATGGTCTCCATCTGATCAAGAAGGTGGAGCGGATTTCTCCCGGAATACTGACCATTATTCTCGCTGAACAGGGGACAATCGAAAAATCTCTTGAGGATTTCGATTTTGAAGCAAGTGAGTACTTAGTCAAACCCGTCAGCGTAGAATCAGTGATGAATTCAATTGCACGAGGACTTAAAAAGCAGTCTCAAAAGCGCAAGACCATGCGAAGAGACTTGAAACGAACATTATAGACAGGCGCGAGTCGGTACTTTGTGAATCAACAAGTCATTCAATGTAAAGGCAAGGAGAGGAAAATGTCGGAATCAGCAGATGCAATGGACCGGGCGGTCAAGATTATGGCCGAAAGGGAGGGAAAATACCTCTCGTTCATATTGGCTAGTGAAGAGTATGGCATTGGCATACTGAAGATAAAGGAGATCATAGGAATGATGCCTATAACAACGTTACCCCAGACACCCGGGTTTGTAAAAGGTGTTATTAATCTTCGGGGTAAAGTAATTCCGGTCATTGATCTTAGGCTGAGGTTTGGGATAGCCGCGATCGATTACACGGAACGCACCTGTATCATCGTGGTGGAGATTGAAAGAGACTCAGGCACGGTCATGATCGGTATTGTTGTGGATGCAGTCTCAGAGGTGCTCAACATAAAGGATGGAGAGATTGAGGATACCCCTTCTTTCGGGACCAAGGTGAATACGAAATATATCCTCGGCATGGCTAAGATAGAGGGCGGGGTGAAGATCCTTCTCGATATAGATCGCGTACTGAATGCTGAAGACATTTCTGCCTTGGAGAAGGCAGCATAATTTCTATTGTGTATCGTGAATGAAAAACTATGTCCATTACCTGATGAATAACCTGGTTTCGTAATGCCGGGAGATCGAATACTTAAAAAGAAAGGGAAAAGAAGCATGTTAAACAATCTTAAGCTTAGCGCAAAACTTTGGGGTTTTACGGCCCTGCTACTTTTAGCACTTTTGATCATAGCAGTCAGTTCAATACAATCAATCACCGATATTATATTCTCCAACAAAGAGTTTTGTGATGCTTCCGAGCATGATACTTTCATGGTCGAAAAAGAAGTGGAACACATGAGCTGGATCAAGGACATACAAGATTTGTTCATCAACAATGCCGCTACAATTAACGTGGAGATGGACCACACCAAGTGTGAATTAGGCAAATTCCTGCATGGATCATCTGCCGAAAAAATGGCCCAATCTGATTCTGCGCTCGGCACCATGATAGAAGCAATCAAAGAACCCCATAAGCATCTCCATGAGTCGGCAAAAGAGATTGGAGAGGCATGGCGACAGCAGCACAAAGGTTTGAGACATCTGCTTAAAGACCGGTTGGACGACCACCGAAGATGGGCTGCAAAGGTGTCTCGGATAATTTTAGAGCGTAATCCCAACATCGAGGTGGAGCTCAATCCAAAATTCTGTGAGTTTGGGAAGTTTCTGTCAAGTGACAAATATTCCAAGTACGCCCTTGATTTTCCGGCCCTTCGTGAGGCTATGGAGAGAGTGAAGGAGCCACATACGAGACTCCACGATTCAGCAAAGCAAATTAAGGCACTGGTGCAAGCAGGAGATTATGAAAAAGCAGGAGATGTTTATGAAACCATAACACTACCAAGCCTTGAAGAGTTAGGGATTCAGTTTTTTGCAGCCATAGAGGCGGAAACGAATCTTGGTGAGGCACAGGAAAAAGCAAAACACATTTATGAAACTAAGACGGTACCAGCTCTTGTGGCGACACGTGATAAGATGAAAGCCCTCAGAAAACAATTAGAAGAAAATAGGGATTCAAGCGAAAATAAAATGTTATCCATTGGATCTCAAGCTAAATGGTCTGAAAGTATTATCGCGATCATTGCCCTTGTACTTGGTGCGGCTTTGAGTTTCTTTTTGGTTCGTGGAATAACTAAACCGATAAATCGCATTATTGCCGGTCTGGATCAGGCTGCTGAACAGGTGGCTGCGGCCTCTGGGCAGGTTTCCTCTTCCAGCCAGTCCCTGGCGGAGGGTGCATCGGAACAGGCAGCGTCTATCGAAGAAACATCCTCATCACTGGAAGAGATGTCTTCCATGACAAAACAGAATGCGGACAGTTCCAACCAGGCAAATACCCTGATGAACGAAACCTCACACGTGGTGGATCAGGCAAACAGATCCATGACTGAATTGACCGGTTCAATGGAAGGGATCTCAAAGGCGAGCGAAGAAACACAAAAGATCGTCAAGACCATTGACGAGATTGCGTTTCAGACGAATCTTCTGGCCCTGAATGCTGCGGTTGAAGCTGCCAGGGCAGGTGAGGCCGGAGCAGGATTTGCAGTGGTTGCAGAAGAGGTAAGAAACCTTGCTATGCGCTCTGCTGATGCGGCAAAAAATACAGCCAACCTAATAGAACACACAGTCAAGAGTATTAAAGATGGTTCGGATGTTGTCGTTTCGACAAATGAAGCCTTTTCCCAGGTGGCAGATAGCACAAAGAAAACAGGCGAACTGATCGGGGAAATCGCCGCAGCCTCCAACGAACAAGCCCAGGGGATTGAGCAGGTGAATACGGCAGTGGCCGAGATGGACAAGGTGACTCAGCAGAATGCGGCCAATGCCGAAGAATCCGCCAGTGCCTCTGAAGAGATGAACGCCCAAGCCGAACAGATGAAAAGATTTGTGCAGGAGTTGGTAGGGTTGGTCGGAGGAAATAAGAGCAAAACGAGTGCCGTGAATCGCTTATTTGACAGTAAAAAAAACAAACAGGCCGAAGGCATAGGGGACGGGACCAAAAAGATGAAAGCGCTTCCGGTCCAGGTGCCTGATGAAAAAGAAGTGCGTCCTGACAGGGTAATTCCTTTAGATGACGATTTTGCGGATTTTTGATTCCTCAGTTTATCTCCCTGCCCCCTTCCCCTTACCTTTTCCACGTAAGGTGGGAGGGGCAGCAAGGGGGCATTGAAATATCTACTGTAGATATTTTACACCCTATCATTGCAGACCCGACCAGACAAAAGGTAATAGGTCCTAGAGACATGGGTGACAAATATGAAAAAATCCTAATGATTGAGGGTGGCGCACCATCTGCCCGTATAGTTGAAAGTATATTGTCTGACGCAGGGGAAAATGGATTTCACCTCGAATGGGTTGACAGCTTTTCAAAAGCGATGGACCGTCTCAATGAAGAAAACATTGACCTCATTCTGCTGGATCTTTCCCTCCCAGACAGCAATGGCCTGAACACGTTGCTCAAAGTCCAGGATAAGGCCCCTGGCCTGCCGGTCGTGGTACTCATTGGTTCAGGCGATGAGGAGATCGCTATTCAAGCCGCGTATAAAGGTGCTAAGGACTATTTGGTCAAAGGGCAGATGGATGCTGATAGTCTAGTCGAGACTATTCGTCATGTCATTAAGGATTCGAAGGCGGAAAGCGAGATACAAAAACAGCGTAAGCATCTCGAAAAACGGGTGGAAGAATACATTGCTGAATTGGAACGAACAAATGAGTATCTCTATGGGGAGATAGAAGGACATAGAGAAGCAAAGGAGGCACTCAAAGAGACAACAAGACAACTTAAGGACCAACATGATTTTTACCTTAACTGCATCAAATCTCTACCTCATCGCTTTTACGTGATTGATGCTATGTCTCACGTGGTTCTCTTTGCCAACACCACTGTAAACCCGAACAACCACCATGGTCACACCTACTGCTACTCCCTTATGTATGGACGTAACAAGCCCTGCAAAGAAGTTGGATATCCTTGTCCCTTGGAAAAAGTCAAAAGGACCGGAGGCGCTGCGATGGATGAACATATTCACCTTGATCAGGATGGCCAAACCAGAACATTTGAAATTCACGCCTCCCCTGTTTTTGACAATGACGGGAACATTATTCAGGTGCTCAAACACGATCTGGATATCGGCAAGCGTAATTTCGCTGATAAGGAAAGGGAACGTCTAGAAAAACAGCTAATACAAGCACAAAAGATGAAAACCATTGGTACTTTGGCAGGTGGAATTGCGCACGATTTCAACAACATACTTTCCCCCATTATAGGATATACAGAGATGTGCATGCTCGAAGTACCCGAAGGGGGCTCGGTCTGGAGGAATTTGGAGCAAGTTCTTAGGGCGGCCAATCGTGCCCGGGATTTGACTAAGCAGATTCTTTCCTTCAGCCGTCGGAGTGAAAATGAACGGAAGCCCCTGAAGGTTCAACTTATTCTGAAAGAGGCACTGCAACTGATAAAGGGATCGTTACCGTCGAACATTGAGATCCATCAGGAAATTGATGAGGCATGCGGTGCTGTTCTGGCCGATGTCTCCCAGATCTATCAGGTGTTGATTAATCTCTGCACCAACGCCTATCATGCCATGCGTCGGAACGGCGGGGTGCTAGAGGTGATTCTGACTGAACAGAGTATTGATTCAGACGAATTCGCCGCCAATCTGGATCTATGTCCAGGGTCCTATGTTAAACTATGTGTCAACGATACGGGCCACGGCATGGAAAGTAAGGTGATGAAACGGATTTTTGAACCCTATTTCACGACCAAAGACATAGGTGAAGGTACCGGGATGGGTTTGTCTGTGGTCCATGGAATTGTCCAGAATCATGGAGGACATGTTACAGTTTCCAGTAAACCCAATAAAGGGACATCCTTCACCGTCTATCTACCGAGGATAGAAATGGACAGGGTCGATTCCCAATGCCTACCAAAGGAACCTCTCTTAAGAGGTAATGAGCGTATTCTACTGGTCGATGATGAAGTTCAACTCGTTCATATGATGCAGCAGATGCTGGAGCACCTCGGCTATTATGTGACTGCAAGGACAAGCAGTGTAGAAGCCTTAGAGGCCTTCCGCACGCACCCTGAAAGATTTGACGTTGTTATCACCGACCAGACAATGCC
>JAXHUM010000076.1:0-3201 GCA_034189325.1 Thermodesulfobacteriota bacterium | reverse complement strand
TGATCGGCATCGTCGTGATTACTGCGACGCATTGGATAGGAGGCTGGATCGGAAAGATGTGCGCATGAATAAGAGCAAGACCTCTCATTCGATTGATCAAGATTCTGTTTGCCGGTGATCATCGGGATAGGGGGAAGCCTCGCGACTTCCCTCCTCCCACACCACTCTCGATAACGGGATCTTCGAAAGGCATACGGATCACGTGCCACGGCGGTTCGGTTGATTAAGTCGATTTAATGAACAGTCTTGGCAGTCCCATCGCTGCAAAGTATTTCGCAGGCAGGGCAAACGCTAATCCCGGACTTTGGCTCAACCTCCATGGCCCATGAGCCGATTCGGCAGTATTCCACGCAAAATCTCGAATGACTCCAAGTCTCCCGAGCTCTCGGTAGCCTTGACGTCCCCATTGCTTCCAACGTAACCGTCAGACCAACCCATGCCCTATTTGATGAGCGGATGTAATATCGTTGTCCCGTGACACATTACAAAGAAACGGGGATAACGACAATGACACGAGAAGAACGATCGGCATACTGGCGAAACCTTGTGGACCAGCAAAAAGAAAGCGGCCTGAGCGGAGCGGCCTTCTGCCGGGAGCATCACATCAATGCGCAACGGTTTTACCATTGGCGGCGCCGGTTCAACGAAAATCAATCTGGCTGCATGCCCACCGGTTTCTTTTAACTTGTCCCCTGCTCAACCGGTTCGGAGAGTAGCCTACGGATCCACGGTGGTGGTACATGAGCGAGCCCTTAGTTCAACTTGATATTGTGTTTCGCGTTGAATACTTTGAAATACTCTGGCTCTGGATTGGGAGGATGAAGATCTTCAATCTGGACAAGAAGGGTTTTTCCTGCGAGGTCGTCCACAGGTTGAAACCGGCTCAAAAATCGGACAAAAACGCCACAAAAAAGCCAATTTGGCCAAACATATTTATTAACAATTACAATTTGTTATCCAGCAGTTAGGACAACATGGCCGAAATGCCTGAATCTTGCCCCGAACACCTTTCATTCCCCTCTTTTCGTTTATCGGATCAAAAACATAAGTAGCTGAAATCCCAGAATTATTTTTTTTTGCAAATCAACCCGCCTATAGCATGATGTTTGCTCAACATAACTGTGTTGACGCTACTTGATATCCTGACACATCCACTTTGGAGGGTTGTTATGCGGTTACAGGGATGGGTTTTAGGCAGCGTGTCGGGCCTGTTGTTTCTTCTTCTTGCCTTCGCCTCAATGGCTGAAGAGGCACTCACAGGGCCGGACCAGCTTTTGGAAAGAGGGGACATACAAAGTGTCCGGGAGGCTGTCCTTCATTATGTCAGGGCCGCGCAAGCGAATGAAGAGAGTTACGAAGCCAACTGGAAGTGCGCAAGAGCACACGCTGTGTACGCCAATAGGGCATTTCAACGGGACCTGGATGGATGGAAAGGGATTTGTGAAAGGTATGGAAAAGAAGGCATGAAATATGGCAAAAAGGCCATCCAGTTGGCGCCGGACCGGGTTGAAGGAAATTACTATTATGGTCTCTGTGTAAAATCTTACGCCGATGCCGTAAGCGTTCTTACTGCTCTGGCAGAGGGACTGAAAGGGAGCACCCAAAAGGCATTTGAGACCGCATACAAATTGGACAAAATGTATGAAAATGGTGGCCCCATTAAGGCCATCGGCCGTTTCTGGTTTGTCCTTCCCTGGCCTTTAAAGGATAGAAATGATTCTCTCACCTATTTTGAGGAGCACCATAAATACTTCCCCGAAGATCCTGAAGGAGAGGTCTGGTATGCGGAGGCCCTGATCGACGATGGCAGAAAGGGGCAGGCAAAGAAATTGTTGGAAAAGGCATCTCACAGTGATCATGCCTATTACAGCAAACGCGCAAAAGGGCTGCTCGGAGAAAACTTTTAGGGACATCGAATGGGAAAACCGGATGCCGGATAAGAAGAGAATAGCGGTCATGTTTTCAGGTGGCACAGATTCCACTTACGCGGCATGGTCGCAGATACCCCTCTATGATCAAATCCATCTGATAACCTTTATAAGAGTTGGCCTGAGAAAGCCCGAAAATATCAGGGAGGGGGTTGCCCGTCTCAGGGCGGCATTTACGGCAAAAGAAATAACGCACAAATTTATAGACTTTGAAGACGTTTGTCAAAAGGCAACGCCCCACAAGGAGAAGTGGGAGGCCCAGCAGCAGGTCCTGAGCCAGAAAATAAGCCCCCTGTGGGAAGACCCGCACGGCATGCTATTCGGCCGGGAGAGATATGATAGCCGCAGGCGAACACTCTTTATGGCCAACGAGTGTCTTCACTGCAAGGTCGCCATGCATCTCGCAGCCATAAGGTTCTGCAAACAGGAGAACATCACCGAGATCTGCGACGGGAGCAATCCCGAACAGCTGGATGACGGCTCCCAGCTTGAAGACGTTAAGGCGATCGCCCACGATATCTTCGGGAAATTGGGAATCAATTACCTTTCGCCTGTTTTTCATTCTACGCCCGAGCAAAGGTGCGGGGCACTTTATCAGGCGGGGATTACCGATCATCCGGATCATAAGAAGCTGGAAAAGACCCACCAGATACCACCCAGGCAGATTCAATGCACTGTGCCCGGTTCGGTCCTGTGGACGGTCTGTATATTTCCATGGCTGGTCTATGATGGCCAGTCCTGCAATGACTATATAAAGATGTGCCGCGGCTATTATACAGAGGAGATGAAAAGGGGGTTATGTATGCTGAACCTAGAGGATTTTCAAATGGAAAGATTATCAGAGGGCTCTGGAAGATGACGGTGAAGTGCGATAATTGCGGCCACGAAGGCTCAAAGGCGGAATTTCGATATCTCGGCCTGGCTGAAAGCGCCGGCCCCAATTCCTATCGGCTCTGCCCCCGCTGTCACGCCGCGATCTTCTGTGAGGAATTGGAGGGGAGTGATCGCTCTTCAGGGAGAACAGTCTGGGGAGTTGGCCCTCTTCGAGGACGGGTCTTTACAAAAAAGCCATGAAGGGCAGGTTGTTAAGTGGGAGGGCCAAAAATGGCTGAAACAGAAGAGAGCTTAATCACTCAGATCCAGAAATTCGCGGTCAACGACGGGCCTGGATTCCGTACCAATGTCTTTATTAAGGGCTGCAGTTTGCGGTGTCTGTGGTGCCATAACCCGGAGACTCAATCATTTAAACGTGATTTGTACTGGAAAAGCCGGC
>JAXHUM010000075.1:0-31886 GCA_034189325.1 Thermodesulfobacteriota bacterium | reverse complement strand
CCATTGTCAAAAAAGGTCGCTTCATCCAGATGTTTCTTAGTCCGTTCAAGGATCTCACCCTTCAAATCGGCCTTTTCGAATTTCTCCTTAGCAATAATGGCAGCACCGAGGGCACCGGTTATCAAGGGTTCGGGTGGACGCAAAGCGGTGAAACCCAGGCCTTTCTCCATGGCCGCAACCAGACCGACGTTCTTGGCGCCTCCACCGGTGATGACCACTTCTCTTTCGATCTTAACCCGCTCAACCATGGCCAATATCCTCGTTGCCATGGCCTCATGAATCCCGGCTACTATATCGGCAAGTTTCGCCCCCTCGGCTGCGCGGGCCACAACCTCCTGTTCTGCAAAGACAGTACAGGTATTGCTCACCCTGAGGGCTCCCCGTGCCTTCAGCGATACAGGTCCTAAATCTTCCAGCCCCAATCCCAGGGTCTCAGCAATCGCCTCAAGGAAGCGCCCTGTTCCGGCGGCACACTTATCATTCATAACAAAGTCTCGGACTCTCCCACCTTTTATCTTAATTCCTTTAGAGTCCTGTCCGCCGATGTCGATGATTGTCTTGGCTTCAGGAAAGATGTGGCCGACTCCCTTTGCATGACAAGATATTTCAGTGGTCTGTTTATCAGCAAAAGGGACATTCACTCGACCGTAGCCGGTTGATACAACATAGCTGATATCTTCAAAACAGAGTCCCGCCTTTTTTGCAGCCTCCTCCATGACCCTGTTGGCCAACCTGCGATGCTCGGCTCCCGTAGGACCGATCACTGAGGAGACAATTCCCGAATCTCCTAGGACAATCACCTTGGTCATAGTGGACCCAACATCAATACCGGCAAAATATTTTTCTGTCACCTGTCTTCTCTTTCTTCCCTATCGTCTCTCTCGAATGAAGGAATCAACGTCCTTTCTGGGGCTCAACCAAGCGAACCACTGCTTCGCAAAGGCGCTTATACTGATTTTACGCTCTGTTTCATAGACAAAACCTATTGCCCCGGAGGAGACTGAATTTCTCGCCCGGAATAGATCCGATCTTATTGGCAACTTGTCAAACGTTTCTTTTACCTCACCACAGAGTCCCACATAGAACGGCAGCTTACCCATGATATTTAATACGAAAAAAGATGAGGTGAGATAATCCGTTGCTCATCGGAGGCCTGTTATGCATCGGGCACAATTTGAATAAAGAAGGACCTCTGTTAGTGTCCTGCCAGATTGCACATAGTATGGATAGAATGGATTCCAAGTCCGAATCATCGGTGATGATGAATGATAAGCGTTTCACCACATATTGTAAGAGAGACCTGCCATCATCGTGTCACAAAAAAATGATGAAAAGCAAGAACCGATGAGCTAGGAGAGAAATACTCATCACTTTCGAAACTCTCAACAGGTCCCCTCATCTCATTTTTTGCTCAATCGTGTCAAGCACTTTTTCATGCAACAGCCATCGAACATTCTATTTATCCTCATCGAATCAATAAGTTAAACCATGGTCCCTTCCCTCGACCTGATATTCATTCCAAACCTGATCCCGCGGCACGATACTCTTATCCCCTCATTGACAAATCTCCAACCCTCCTTTTTCCCTGTTCTCGTCGGCCTTGCTGACAAATGAGTGGAGAATTCCAATGATAGGTTTTGAAAAAACGGCTTTTTCATCAGCATCGAGGTACATTAGGTTTTTCGGCCATCCTTATCCATTTTTTTCTCTGTTTTGTGAAGAATCATTTTTTTATTAAACTTTTCTATCTATCTGGCGATAAATAATTATAGACACTTATAAAGGACAGTTCTGGGGTGCCTTTAAATCTGAATGGCCGTCTTTAATCACAAATGATCAGGGAGGGGAGAAATTGAAAAGAATCACGTTGAGAAACAAACTCATTTCAGGATCACTGTTAATCATCATAATGGTCATGGTTGTGACCACCATTGCGGTCTCTATAGTCATTAACAGGCAGAATCAAGCTGCCTCCTACGGTCGAATTGAGAACACCTTGGATATTATTCGTGAGGCCCTCAAGACTAGGCAGAAAAAGCTCCTCTTCGATACTCGACAGGCGGCCACCCTCAATGAAATACATGGGAAGGTCAAGTTTTTATATAATTACAAAAAGGATGACAGACAGTCTGTCACAAGAGATACCTATCGGGAAGTCTCTTCCACCCTATTTAATATCAGCAGCATGTCTAAAGTGATGGAAGTGGGTGTTTACGACCTCGATGGAGACCTCAAATCCTTTGCGATTCAAGTAGATAATGAGTCTTATTCCTTTGGATATCCTGTTAATTCGAACTCTGGGGGTTGGGGCGTGACGATGAAGATGGGAGAACAATTAAGGTCGGAATCGTGGAAGGCTCTCGGCTCGTTGCCCCAGATGAATTTGGCATCCAAATTTGATGGACCTATTCCCACGACTGAGAGTGTGCACTTCAAGAGACTTGGAAACTCTGTCTGTATTGTATCCATGGTTCCGATTCTGGCCGAAGATTATGACCAAGAAACGGACAAGTTCATTAAGAAACAGTATGGTTTCTCAGTGGCAATTAGAAAGCTCGATAAGGAATTCCTTACTCAAATGTCAAGCCTGACAGGTATGGAAATCAATATTTTTACTGATAAGGGTTTGAGTATCGGAAACCTGAAAGACTATACCGCGCTCAAATCACAAGAGATTGGATATGGCCAAACACCATGGAGCCTGGCCAAGCAGGAGGTCCTCCTCAATGATCTGGAATTGGAGATGGGGGATTATTTTCAGGGTGTCCTGCCGCTCATTGGAAACGGAGAAAAAGCCGGTGCCATTGCCGCCCTTCTCTCCAAAGATATTGTCAAGGCCAATACGTGGCAAATGATAAAGCTTCTCGGAATCGTGTATCTCGCATGTATTTTGGTGATCATACCTGTGGCCTTTGTTTTCTCAAATTCATTGACAAAACCCATCAACAGGATCATTGAGGCCCTTACCGACATGGCGCAAAAAGTGGCGGATGCCTCCAGGCAGGTATCGTCTTCAAGCGGGCAACTGGCGGCAGGGGCGAGTGATCAGGCCGCATCCCTCGAGGAGACATCATCCTCCCTGGAGGAGATGTCCTCCATGACGGCACAGAATGCCGAGCATGCGCGTGAGGCGGAAGAGGTCATGAAACTGGCCACAAGCATCGTTGCCAAAGCGAATGATCGCATGTCCGCCCTCTCCTCTTCCATTGATGAGATCTCTAAGGCAAGCGAAGACACCTCCAAAATCATAAAGACTATTGATGAGATCGCGTTTCAGACCAACCTCCTTGCCCTCAATGCCGCTGTTGAGGCTGCCAGGGCCGGTGAGGCCGGTGCCGGCTTTGCCGTAGTCGCCGACGAGGTCCGTAATCTTGCCATGCGAGCCGGAGAAGCAGCGGGGAATACGGCGGAACTGATCGAAGCTACGGTCAACAAGGTCCACGAAGGTTCCTCCCTGGTTGGGGAAACCGCCGAGGCCTTTTCAGAAGTGGACACCAATGCGACAACAGGGATGGAGCTTGTCAGTGGTATAGCGGCAGCCTCCAACGAACAGGCCAAGGGGATTGAACAGATCAACAAAGCCACTTCCCAAATGGACAGCGTGACTCAGAAGAACGCAGCCAATGCTGAGGAATCAGCGGCCGCCTCTGCAGAATTAAGGTCTCAAGCAGAGGAATTGGGAATCATCGTAGAGAATCTGGTCTCCCTTGTCGGGGGTGGATCAGCCCGCAAGAAATCAGATGACGGAGCAGGTAAGGTGATCGCTCAGGAAGGCACTGGAAGCTTTAATGAAGAGGAATTCGAAGACACCGCCTTCCTGTCTGCCTAAGTGTTTCAGCCCGCACTCAATCGAATCCCACAACATGGCATGTGGATATTGGATTCTCGATGGTCCGGGCATGAAACAGCTATTCTAAAATGGCCAGGGGCAGTTAATCGTAGATTTGTCCTTTATTTACTTTATTTCGCGCCCCTGGATTTCAATAACTCCACAACAGCCTGGCGTTCCTTTCTCTGGTGGGGTTTTTCCGGCCTCCGTGGCTTTGTCATGGCCTTGCTCAGGGCTGTCTCGCCATCCAGTGTCCGGGCGTTGACATCGGCCCCATGGTCCAGGAAAAACTTGAGAGGTTCAAGCCAGCCCTTTTTTGCGTAATACATGATGACCGTAGACTGTTTCTTGCTGGCATAACAATCAGGGCTGGCCCCTTTGGAAAACAGGAGCTCGAGTACTTTTGCGGCTTCAGGAAGGAGCTTACCCTTTTTGACCTTGAAGGCCACTTTCCAGATAGGGGTTTTTTCGTCAACGATAATGCCGGCCTCCACCAGAGCGGGTACCAATTGCTGCCAGTGGCGGCTGTTGCTCATGGCCACGGACAGCGCGTCATCGTCACGAGGGGTCCTATAGTTCAAATCGGCTCCGCGGGAGATAAGCATACGGACCATGTCTGAGGTACCCAGGTTGGCCGCCTTCATCAGAATGGTCCCGCCATATAGGGTGGAGTCAATGTCCATGCCCTTGTCCAATTCGGATTCCATTGTTGCGATGTCGTTGGCGTTGATCGCTTTTATGACAATGTTTGTCTGTTCTTTGGAGAGCCGGGGACCAGGCCTGTTGCCCTTTTTCGTCCTGGTCACTGGTTTTCCAGTCTGCTTGGAAGATGGGGGCCTGACGATTCTAGGTGTTGGTTTTGGTTTGGCAACCTTTACCGGGGCTGGCTGCTCGACCCTCACCTTGATCCCGCCATGCTTGGACAGCAGGATCTCAAAAGTCTTAATTCCCTTTTCAGGGGGATAGTCCCAGTTTCTGCTCTGGCCGTTGGCAATCACGGTTTCGACCTCGTCGATCTTATCTTTGTAATCGCCTTTATAGAATCTCACTATAACCTTAGATTCCGCCCCGTCCTGGCTGTCGCCGGTGATGAAAAGCCGGAAGCGACGCTTGTTGTTCACGAACTTACCTCGATGGGAAGGCCGGATGCCGGCCAACAGGAAGAAGGCCTCTACTTTGTCTTTTGCAAAGGAGGATTCTTCGTTGAGGACCAGGGCGATGATTTTACCCTTATCGACCTGAACAGCGACCTCATCGGCCCTGTTTTGCATACCAAGGAGGGGTTTCACCCTTCGGCCCTTGCCCTTCAGGGAATAGGTCTCCTTAATGTCCATTTTGATCGGCTGACCCTGTCGAAAGGCCCTGAGGGCGAATAGGGATTCCTCTTTCGTGAAGTTCTCAAAATGGAACCTGACCGATTTCTTGGGATCTACCTTGACCCGGATCTCACCGCCCTGCCCGATTCTTCGGGCCCAAGGGACCTCGCCCATGACCTTTGTTGTAACGACGGCCAGAGCTGCTTCCTCCCGCTCCCACTTCTTTCTGGGGTCTTCTTCCTTGGCGTATCCGGTCGGGACCTGGAAATGAGCTTCGTCCGCCACCTGTTCCTTGATATTTTCGAGTTGAATAAAAGATTGTTTTTTGTCAGGCAGGATGATTTTCAAGAAAAAATCGAGTTTCCGTGATTTCCAGACAGTCATCACCTCTTTTTCTTCCATTGTAAATCTGAACTTGTCGCACACATACCCGCTTACATTTTCTTCTCCAAGCAATTTCCTCTCGGCCATGGTTTCCATACGCCTGGCGCTCTGGAAAGGATCGTTCATTAGACTAATCATGCCGCTGCTCTTTGTCTCCATATATTCCTTTTTAGCAGGATCAGCAACAATGGTCAGGTCGGCCTCCTGATCTACAATAATAAACATGAGGCGGCCCGTGGAAGTCTTCATCTCAACTCGGTATTTCTGGCCCATCACAAATATCCTGCCTGTGAGATCCTTATTGTCGAGTCTCTGCTTCACGTGTGCGGTGAATTCCGCGGCCATTGAGGGAGTGGAACACAAAGCCCCTGCCAAAAATAGGACCAACCACATCGACCAATCAACAAAGATCCGTTTTTGCATAAATGCCTCCTCACTCTTCTCCGGTGTACCCGGTCCGCCCTTGATCTTCCCTATCTCTTGCGTCCCTTGCAGAGCTCGGTCTATCACCAGAAGTCATTCCCCCGGTATACCCTGTCATACCTCTCTCTTCCCGGTCTCTATGATCTCTTGCAGAGCTCGGTCTATCGTCGGAAGTCATTCCTCCGGTGTACCCCGTCATGCCCTCCTCTTCCATATCTCTTCTCTCTCTCCTGGAGTCCGCATAGATGAGAGTCCCATCACCGCCAATTTCCTCGTTATTCTTTCTGTCTCCGACAGGCACTATAATGGAATAGCTCCACTTTTCATGCTTATTCATACTGCTCACGCCATCATATACTTCCAACGTCCCAGATGCGTTTTCATAACTTTTATCGTTATTGGATGTGGCCACACTATTAAAGGGAAAGAAACAAAAACAAGCCACTGCTATCATTATTCTGTTTTTCATCCTCTTTCCTCCTTATCTGACACAAAGAGATTCTCCTCACGCCAGGCAAAAGAAAAATCATAAAGAGCCCCATTCTTTTGACAAGACTATAGGTGATTTGGGGTCATGTGCCAAGGATAAACCAAGGATAAAGATGAAGGCCTTGATTTGCGGATGATTCATGCCCGCTATGGTAACGACAAAACAGAATGGAAAGCAATTATACGGTAAGGGACAGCCCCTAAGGTCACGCTATTTCCGTTTTATGGAACAGGCAATTCCTTTGAGATTGGGGGTCCCGAACTCCCTGCCCACCTCCCTGCAGGAGGTGAGGATATTGAAATTGGCCCTATCCCATTCATACTGACATCTTGAATCCCCTTCGGGAAACCACCACCCATAGTCAGCATGAACCACCTTTGGGTGAACGTGGTCTGTCAGATGGGCCATCTGGGTGATTTGGCCGTGTCTGGTCTTGATGATTACCTCGTCCCCTTCTTTGATACGATGGTCTTGAGCTGTGGTCGGATGAATCCGAACTTTCGGGTGGGGACTCTTTTTTCTCAACCTGTCAACCCATCGATAGGATGAGTGCAGATAGTAAGGGTCTTTGGAACTGGTCAATACGAGACCATACTCAGTATCCTTATCCTCGGGCAGTCCTTCAAATCGGGGTAAGGGGGAGACCTTGAGTTTCTCCGCATTGCTTAACATAAGCTCCACCTTTTTTGTAGGGGTCTGAAAGCCGGAGTCGAGGTACTTTCTAAAGTTTTGTTCGGCGCAGAGGTGCCCCTGCGCAACCAACTGAGAGTAGTTGATGCCGGAGGGTCTCACGACCTCGTCAAGCAAGTCTTCGTAGTTATCATACCAGTATTCCTTTGGAGTAAGAGATTTTCCCAGCTCGTTCAAGATCTTCGTGTCAGGCCAACATTCCCCAGGGGGGTCGACAATTTTGGGCCTCGCCAGGATATAGTTGTGCCCCACTCCGTAGTTACCGATGTCGTTGAACTCAAATTGTGTGGCTGCAGGGAGGACAATATCGGCAAGCGCAGCCGTGGGGGTCATGAAGAGATCGGAGACCGCGAGAAATTCGAGTTTCATCAAGGCCTCATAGGTCCTCCTGCTGTCCGCATAGGACAACAAAGGATTGGCACACTGGCAATAGGCAGCCTTGATGGGATAGGGGGATCCTTCCAGGACCGCCTCTCTGAAAAAGGCGGGCGGCACGGTCATCAGCCGTGGAAGGGTATGATGGTGGGCGTGGACCATCTCCTTTCTCTTTCCAGGGATCAGGTCGGCCCTGACGAATTTCCCAAGTCCGAGTGTCTTTGCCATGTTGGAGTGGATATTACCGCCAGGGATATCCAGGTTGCCGCAGATCGCCATAAGACAGACAAGTGCCCGTGCCGCGTCAAAATTGGTGGTGGTGTGTTCAATCGGGTTTCCCCACCTGAGAGCGGCTGGCCGGCTCGCCGCATAGGTCCGTGCGGCCTCTCGGATTTGACTCGACGGGACCCAGGTGATCTCCGCCATCTTTTCAGGACTATAGGCCTTGACATGGCTCTTGAGCTCCTCGAACCCATAAGTCCAGTTGTGAACGAAGTCTTGGTCATACAGACCCTCTTCAATCACCACGTGAAGAAAGGCCAGGGCCAGGGCACTATCCGTCCCGGGCCGAATCTGGAGCCAGTGGACCGCCCTTCTGGCCAGCTCCGTCCTCCGCGGGTCAACGACGATCAGTCCTGTCCCTTCCCGGACCTGATCCAGAAGAAGACTGCAAATATCACCCTCTTCGTTGGTGCTGGTGATATTGCTTCCCCAGAGAAGAACCAGTTCACTCTTGTAGTGAAAATCGGTCTCAGGATAAAAACCGCAGGTGTGGATTCCCGAAATCTCCCGTGGGGCATGACAGACATCCTGGACCCCCACGACGTTTGGAGACCCGAAAATATTGGCCAGGCGGATGGCCACGAAATGCTCCAAGCCCTTGGGCATGCCTTGGCAGAAGGCCACCGCCCGGGGTCCGCAGGACTCCTTGACCCTGTTCAGGTTTTCGGCAATGGTGTCTATGGCCTCTGTCCATGAGATCTGCTCCCACCTGCCCTCCCCTCTCTTTCCGACCCTCCTGAAAGGGTGTGTGAGCCTTCCCGGGTGATCGAGGCGTTCATGAGACATCAGCCCTTTCGGACAGACATACCCCCTGTTCAGATACCCCTCGGGGTCGCCCTTTATCTTGACGATTCGGCCCTGTTTGACACCGACCTGAATGGCACAACCGCCATGATCCAGTCTTGAGCAATGGGTTCTGATCCACCGAAGGTCCTCTGTCATCAATAGACTCCTTCCTCTCCTGTGAAAACAGTCAAATTGCGCCGGCCCCTGTTTAGCGGCCTTGTATCTCTTCAATAGAGTCGGAAGGTACCCAGCCGCGTCTGTCCTTTGACAAACGGACAAGACTCCATCCATCTTCCGACCTTTCATGGCGGATGGTGGTCCCTTCATGCAGTTTGAACAGTATGGTATCGTTCGCATCAGGACCGGCCATAACACTCACTTCCTCATGGAGGATAACCGCCCTGTCATTTGTTGCGATCTGATACCACTTCAAACCGAACGAGGTCCCCGATACGATCCAGAAGATCAATAGCACAAAGGCCGCGTAGTAGGTCCATTCCACCCTGATAAAGAGCCTGATAAAGAGGATGCCCCAAAAAAACACATTGATCAGGGCAAAGCCGAAAAAGAGTTCCGCCAGGGTCAGAGAATCGAGCCAGAAGAAGGTCATGGTCACGAAGCTCTTCTCCTCGGGCACATCATCTACAACACGGTCAAGGGCCTGAGAAAGATTGAAGTTGAGGTCGGCATCACGGGGGATCAAGAGGCGGGCCCGCTTGTAGTTCAAGATCGCCCTCCCCAACCGGTCTGACTTAAAATAGGCATTGCCCAGGTTGTAGTAGAGATGACCGCTCTGGTACCCCGAATGGAGCAACCTCTTATAGCCTTCGGCTGCCTCGTCAAAACGATCCGCCTTAAAGGCCTGGTTGGCCTGGACAAAGATCTCCGCCCCCTCCTCGGTCTGGGCCCTCGTGGTATCGGGAGCAAGGAGGATCAGGAAGCTAAGGCCTAATGCCAGGAGGACGTTTCTTCTCATCGGGCCTCCTTTTCCAGGCGCTTGATGATGTCGACAAGAGCCTCTTGCCCATGACAGACCCTGCTCCCCTCACCGGTGTAGATAGCATCCTCAAGTCCTCTGACAAGATCTTCAAATTCACCGGCGGTCGCCCTTGACACACCCCTTTTCCTTAATATCTCACCTGCCTCCTTGGCTGTCAAGGAACCGAGAAAGAGTCCGAACCTGGTGTTCAGATATTGCCTTACCGACGACATCATCTCATCGGAGGTCAGTTCATTGACGCGGCATTTCCTGTAAAAAGCCCCTGCGGATTTTTTTGATTTCTGGGCCTCTTTCGAACTTGCAGATTTCCTATTCAATTTGAGGAGACAAAAGCCCCCGCCATAGAGGAGGAGCGGCCCCATCAGAAGCAGCCAGAAGAACAGGCCCTCGGCAGGGCCTTGAGATGACGATCTGAGAGACTCGAAGGAGGTATGAACCGGGAGAATGTCGCGTCCCAGTTCCTCTATTTCCTTTTTGACCGGCTCCGGTTCTCTTCCCTGCTGCCTTCCCGCAACCACAAGAGGCCTCTTTTCCTCCCCCGGCAGTACGTTCAGCTTGAGTGACGACGAACGGATGATCCTGTATCTATGGTTTTGAGCGTCAAAAAAACTGACTGTCAGGGGAGCCAACTCGTATTCCCCCTCCTTCTCAGGGACGAGGGCCCATTTCATTGTCTTGGCCCCGACCAGTCCCCGGCTATCCTTTTCCTCCTCCAATACGGGCTGATCAGGATAGACCTTGGTATCTTCCAGGGGAGGGATCTTCAGATCCGGCATAAGTTTGACGTTTCCACGACCCCTAATCAGGACCATGAGCGTGGCGGATTCCCCCACCTTTATCTCTTCCGGACGGATCCGGGCCTCTATGCGAAAGTCTCCTACAAGACCGCTGAAATCCAACGGTCTTCCCTCGGTAGGCAGGGGCTTTGCAACCAGCTCCAGGGGCTCGCTTGCCACTGTCTGAGGCCTTCCCGAAGAGAGGGCAAAGAAGTCATCGTCAAAAGGATTCCTCGAAAAACCCCCTCCTTGACGCATAACGAGCATGGACATTCTGGCCGGACGAATTCCATAGGTCCCCTCTTCTGAGGCGGTCAATGCATAGCGCACTTCAAGAATCTGATAGGGCTTTTGGTTGTACAGTCCTCTGTATTCCACAGGCTCGCCAAGCTGGGTAAATTGGAGGTGATCACTCTTTGGGAGTTCCAGTGAAATATTCCGTACCCGAACCTGTCTGTAAAGTCTCAAAGTGTACAATGCCTGCTCTTCAACATAAACGTCCGTTGAAGAGAGGGTCGCGCTCAAAAAGACGGCCCCCCTGTTGATTCCCGAGGTCTCCGAGGGCGTGCGCACGGTCAAGGCCTCTTGGTTGCTTTTCACGAGCCTGTTGCCGATCATCACCTCGGCAGGTCCGATTCGAAAGTCCCCTGTCTTTGAAGGGTAGATTTCATAGTTGTAGTCCACCCCTGATTCGACCCGACCGTTGATGATTTGGACACGGCTCGAACTCCCTCCTTTTCTCACTTCAAAGGATTCGAGCCCTTTAAGGACCGGTTCGGACTTAAGCTTTCTCGCCCCTGATACCTTGACTTTCATCCTTATGGAATCGGACACAAAGGCCTCGCTTCTGTCGAGCTCGATGCTGACGGAGACAGTCTCTCCACCGTAACAGGGAAGCGCCGTCAGAAAAAGGTAGAGAAGTATGATCATCCCCTTCTTTATGTGAGCAACCTTATCCAATTTACCAGTCCTTTCCCGATCTCACGCCCTGTTTCTTGCCCTCCGGGACCTGGAAACGGAGAAAACGGGAACGATCCTCCTTGAGGTTGTCCAATAGGGCCTCGGCTTTTTTTCTGTCAAAAGCAGCAACCCCTGCCTGCGGAGGTTTTCCAGATCTCTCTTCTTCCGCCTCATCGCCCGCCATGCCCTGTCTGGGCTTGAGCTCTCCGGCAAGATCTTCTTTTTCCTCTTTCGGCATGCGATCCAGGCCCTGTCTGTTTCCATCCTCTCTTTGCGGGTCCTTCCGGGACTCTTTGTCTCCTTTGTCGGCCTTGTCGGTTTTTTCCTGTCCGGGAGGGGCCTTTTCATCGGATTGTCCCTCCTGGCCCTCCTGGGATCGGTCTCCTTTTTTATCTTTTTGGTCCCCAGGGCCTTGAGGCTGCTTCGGCTCCTTTTTTGCCTTTTCTTTCTGTTTTTTGAGCTCCCTCAGGCTGAGCTCCAGATTATAACGAGCATCTTCATTGTCCCTGTTGACCTGGATCGCTTTTTTGTAATGGGCCGCAGCCCCCTCAAAATCACCCGACCTAAAGGCGGTATTGCCCAGGTTGTATGAGGCCTTGAACGACAGTTCCTTGTCCTTGGTCCTCCTTATCACACTCTCAAAAGCGGCCCGGGCCCCCTTGTAATCCGATTTCTGAAAGGCGGCGCACCCCCTGTTGTAACGATACCGAAGATCTTTGGGATGGTCCATGTCTGAACGGGCGTAAGCCTTCTCGGCCTCGGCGAACCGGCCCTTCAAATAGAACTCGTCGGCGGTCTCCTCAGCCAGTGCGTATCCCCCTGTCAAAAAGAGTGAGAAAATCAATATGGCAACAATGAAATTTCGCATCTGCTTTGCCTTCAGTTTACCCGCCTCCTGTCCACAACAAGCCATTCCAAAACTAACACAAAAAGGGCCCCCAAGAGAAAGAGTGTAAACCGTTCTTCATAGACCTTTATCTTTCCGCTCTTAAGGGTCCTGGCCTCAGTCGCGGTCTTGATCCCGTCAAAATAGAGCATGTCCAGGTCAAGGTCTCCCACCACGGAGCGCACGTAATCCCCGCCCGATAGGGAGGCGATCTCCCTGAGTCCCTGTTCATCGAGTCTGGACAGGACCATCTGACCGCCCTTGTCCTTCTTGAAGCCCCCTGTGCCGTCATCTTGAGGAATAGGACCGCCGGCCCCCTCTCCCAGGCCGTAGACAAAGATTCGGATTCCCATTTCCGCTGCCTTTTCCGCCGCCTTGATCCCCCCTCCTTCATGATCTTCCCCATCTGTTATCATCAAGATCACGCGGTCTGTCTCGGAATCCGGGTCAAACGCGGAGATACCCGCTTCAATGGCCGCTCCCAGATCGGTGCCCGGCACAGGGACCAGGCCCGGATGAACGGCGCTCAAAAACATTTCCAGGGCCCCATAGTCCAGCGTCAAGGGACACTGGACAAAGGCCGCGCCTGAAAAGGCCACCAGTCCCACCCTGTCTCCCTGGACCACCCTGAGAAAATCAGAGATCTCTCTCCTGGCCCTTTCCAGGCGATCCGGTTTGATATCCTCCACCAACATGCTGGGAGAGACATCAACAAGTATCATGATGTCCACACCCTTTTGACGGACCTCCTGGTAATGACTTCCCCAACGGGGCCCGGCCAGGGCAAAGAGCATCAGGCCGATCCCCACCACGACGAGGACCCCTTTGATCAGGGCCCTCCCCCTGCTGAAAGGGCCGGTGAGACGTTTGAGAAGCTCGGGATCGGCCAGCCCCTCCATAGCCCTCATCTTTCGACGGTGACCGACCACAAGGACAAAGGCGGTCAGAGGCAAAAGCCATAGAAGATGGAGTATCCAGAGATGGGCGAAGGTCACGGTAGAATCCTCAAGATAAACGTCTTTATCAAGATCTCAAGGCCGAGGAGCAAGAGGGCCGGGACCAGAAACAGGTGATACAGCTCCCTAAAATGAAAGAACTCCTTGACCTTGACTTCGGTCTTTTCTTCCCTGTCTATTATATCGTATATTTCAGACAGTTGTTCGCTGTCAGCGGCCCTGAAGTATTTTCCCGCTCCCAGTTCAGCCACACGCTTGAGGGTCATTTCATCCAGGTCTACCCTTTTGTGGACAATACGGTCCCCGAAAAACCCTCTGGCCAGAAAAGGCGCCGGGCCCTTCCCGCCGACTCCGATGGAATAGATCTTGATACCCAGCGCCTTTACCGCCTCTGCCGCGGCCTCGGGCGAAATCCTGCCCGCATTGTTTCTTCCATCTGTGAGGAGGACAAGTATCCGCGACTTGGCCTTCAGATCTTTCAATCTCTTGCCGCCGATGGCTATGGCCGAACCAATGGCCGTGCTGTCACCTGCCATGCCGATTTGCATCTTTTCGACCAGGCCCATAAGGAGTCCTTTGTCCATGGTCAGAGGCGACTGGGTGAATGCCTCTTCACCAAAGACGACCAGCCCGATCCGGTCGGACTCCCTCTTTTTGATGAACTCACTCACCACTTTCTTGACCGCCGTCAAACGTGTCACCGGCCTGTCGTTGATTTGAAAATCAAGGGCCCGCATCGATCCTGAGGTGTCCAGACAGAGCATGATATCCACGCCGGGAGACCTGATTTCCCTCGAGACATTGTAGAACTGCGGTCTGGCCGCGGCAAGAATAAGCAGGACGAGGCAAGCGGCCCGGAGAAGATGGGGGATCCATCCGAGAACCCTGTGGCCGCCACCGGCCATCCGGATCAGGCGTGTAGTGAGGGAATGGGTGATGCTCGGAGGTCTTCTTCGGAAGGAGAAAACCAGCCCTCCAGCCACAATGATAAGGAGAAACAGGAGGGTCGGATAGGCGAATCGGAACAGCATCACGATCTCCCTCCCTCTGTTTCCTTCATATCTTCTCCCTCAGTCCGGGGGCTTGTCCGGTCGATGAAATCCAGGGCCTTTCGAACCGTCTCCTCTTTTCCGGCCTGTGAAGGGACCATGTCGGCGAATTTCACGAGGTCCGCGTTACGCAAAAGGGGCACAATGTCTCGATCCACTTCCTGTCGGATATGGAAGATGATCTCTTCCGTGGTGTATTCGGCTGCGGGGAACCCCCTGATCGATTCAAGGTATTGTCTCAAGATCTCGGAAAACTGGAAGTAGAAGTCCTTGACATGGCCCTTTTCAAAGACCCGATCCGCCTCCAGTTTTTTTATCCTGTTGAGGGCAACGACATGGGGAGGATCATAGGGGGTCAGGGAAAGGATATTTTGACGCCGCCTCCTGAACCACCAGACAAGGCCCAAGGCCCCTATGAGGAGAGCCGCTACGCCCGCGACCCATGGGAGGGCCTTCATCCATAGGGGTCTTGCGGGGATAATGCCTTGGAGTGGCCTCAACTGAGCCTCCTCAGGTTTTTCGCCCAGGTTCGACAGGACCCTCACGGAAACAGGGTCGGCTTTCAGGGCCTTTTTGTTACCCTCTTTATCGATGTAGGACAGGGAGAGGGGGCCTGTCTTCCACGAACCGAGAGCATCGACCCATAGTCTCACGGTGATCTTCTCAGGTCCGCTCTTGATATCCACAACGCTGAGATCTCCCAGCCCCTTTATCTGAAGCGGTGTGTCAAGGACAGCGCCATGGGGAAGATGATAGTTGAGATAAAGGACGAGGATGTCTCCCACATGGGCTGAATCCCGGTCAAGGGAGATGGAAAGGGAGGCATCCCTTTCTTGAGGAGGGTCCTGGGATAACAGGATTTGCGGAAGGATAAGACTCTGGAGTATCCAGAAAATCAAACAGAAGTGGATCTTTCGCAGGCCCTTCATCTTAAAGGCGCCTCCTCCTCTGATCAAAGAGACGCGTCAACGGTTCCACCAAACGGCCGCCCGTGGTCAGTTCTACGAGGTCTATACCGGATCTCTTGAGAAGCTCGGAGAAACGGGCCTCCTCTTGCTCTCTCTGGGCACGCCATCTCTCCCTCAGGACCTTGCTCCTTGTATTGATCAAACCGATCTCCCCGGTCTCAGGGTCCCTCAGGGTCATCAGACCGGTATCAGGGAGATCCAGTTCTCCTTTGTCGAGGATTCGAATAACAGTGAGATCATGTTTTCCAGCCGTCAGCCTGAGGGACCTTTCAAAACCTTTGTCCATGCAGTCGGATATGAGAAAGACAATGGCATGACGCCTGATGACCCTGTTGAGGTAATCCAAGACCGCCTCAATGTTCGTTCGCAGATCTTCAGGTTCGTAGGTGAAGATCTCTTTAATCAACCTCCAGACGTGGGAGGCACCCTTTTTCGGGGGAATGAACCTCTCGACCTTGGAACTAAAGAGGATGGCGCCCACCTTATCGTTTGTCCTGATGGCCAGAAAGGCGAGCATACCGGCTATCTCAGCAAGGAGTTCTCTTTTGAACTTCTCACGTGTCCCGAAAAGATGGGACCCTGAAAGGTCGAGCAGGAGGATGACGGTCAGTTCCCTCTCTTCATGGTAGAGTTTCACAAAGGGATGGCCGAAACGGGCCGACACATTCCAGTCAATGGACCGGATATCGTCGCCGATCTGGTATTCGCGGACTTCGGCGAATTCGATCCCCCTCCCCCTGAAGGCGCTTTCATATTGGCCGGAGAAAAGATCATTTGCCAGGCGTCTTGTCTTGAAATGAAACCTTTGGATCTTCTTTAGAAGCTCCTCGGAAAGCATGTCAAGGGACCTCAATGCGCTCGAGAATCACATGAATCAGGTCATCCGAAGTCTTTCCCTCCGCCTCTGCCTCATAACTCAGGATGATCCTGTGGCGCAGGACATCAGGGGCGATAGACTTGACGTCCTGCGGCGTCACGTAGCCTCGTCCGTTCAGAAAGGCATTGGCCCGGGCCGCGTGACTGAGCCAGAGAGAGGCCCTGGGAGAAGCCCCATAAGTGATCATCGGGCCGAGGTCCAGGCCGAAATCCTCGGGTTGTCTGGTGGATCTCGTCAGGCGGACAATATAATCGGTAATCTTCTCTTCCATATGAATCGCCTGCACGATCTCCTTTAGTGAGTTGATGCGGGAGACATCCACGACGCCGGAGACATCCTCAATGCCCGCCCCATGGCGGGCCATGATCTCTTTTTCTTCCTCAGCAGTAGGGTAGTCCACCTTGATCTTCATCATGAAACGGTCTATCTGGGCCTCTGGCAGGGGGTAGGTTCCTTCCTGCTCAATCGGGTTCTGAGTGGCAAGGACAAGAAAAGGATCCTCCAGTCGAAAGGTCTCTCCACCGATAGTCACCTGCCTTTCCTGCATCGCCTCCAGCAGGGCGCTCTGGACCTTGGCCGGGGCACGATTGATCTCATCGGCGAGGATAATATTATGGAAGATGGGCCCCTTCTTGATTTCAAATGAGGCATTGTCGGGCCGGTAAATCTGGGTCCCGAGGATATCGGCAGGCAGGAGGTCGGGCGTAAACTGGACCCGTTGAAAGGTCGTCTGAATGGTTGCGGCCAATGTCTTGACAGCCGTCGTCTTTGCCAGACCGGGGAGCCCCTCCAAAAGCAGGTGGCCGTCGCATAGGAGTCCGATCAGCATCCGCTCCATAAGGTTTCTCTGTCCCACGACCGCCTTCTCCATTTCCTGCATGATCTGAAGAAGGATACCGCCTTCTCTTTCGACCCTCTTCGTAATCTCTTCAATGATCATAGGATCCTCAGCATTTATCTTCCACTCGTTAGTCTTTTTCGAGGCTCTATAAGGTCCAAGTAGACCGGCAGATGAAACACCTTGGCCTCTTCCTGGTTCGTATGGATGATCAATTGATCCTTGTTTCGTCCCTTGACGAGCTTGGGAAGAATCGGTTCAACAATCAATTGCACGAGCCTCCCCTTTTGCATCGCCTTGACATAGGCCTTAAAAAGGGCCTTTTCAAATTCCACCTTGGTTACCAGAAGATCATTTCCCTTGTAGAGAAAGAGGTTCACTTTCCGCTTCAACCTCTGTTGTTCTTTTAACTTCTTCGCTTTCTCCTCAGATATCCGACCAAAATTGACCAACTTCGGATTCACCGTTACGGAGAGCCTGACAGTGCATTCAATGCTTATCAACAGCTCCGGTCTCTCTACATAGTTGGAACGCAACCTCACCTTTCCCTTGTACTTTCCCAGAGTGTTGACCCTGTTTCTCACAATAAGATCATAGAGCATGCCTTTTTCTATTTCTTTTAGCTCTACCGTGACTTTATCCGGAATGGTCACGGAAGCCACTTCAAGGGTCAGGGGCTCACTCTTCTGTGCCTTGAGGTGAATCACCTTTTCGATATTATCGCCTTTGATACCTGAGAGGTTAGCATAGCGCGGAGTGACGAGAATAGGGGCCCATACCTCTCCCTTCATGCTGATCACCACCTGGGACCTGACCGGATCATTGGTAAATATTCTGGCCTTTTTGTCGATCTTCCCCTGTAGTTTTTCAGTCTTCACTTGCAGTGTGATCTTTCCCTCACCACCGGGAGGGATGACTCGGTCGTACCGAGCCACACTGCAACCTCAGCCGGGCCTCACATTCTTGATCTCAAGGGGAGCCGTGCCTCGGTTGAACACCGTGAAGTCGTGGTTCAGGACTTTGCCCTGGTTAATCCTCTTAAAATCGTGGATAGGGCTTTCAATCTCTATCTTGGGGGCGTTCTTGGGTGTCTCTTGGACGGTTTCCTGGGCCGCCCAAGTGGTCGTGGCCAATAGCATACACAATATCATTCCTGTGATTCTCATCAGATCTTCTCCTTCAAAAAATTCATAACCACCCTTCTTAATGCAAGAAAAGTTCCATCTCTCTGTTCGGGATAGTTATTTTTTGAGAATCGTCAACAGATCATCAGGTGTCTTCATCACGCTCTTTAACTGTTCCTCTGAAAGCGTAAAGGGATAGGGATTAAAGGAAGAGGAGGCAGGGTGTTCCTTGTCGTCCTTGTTTCTTTTCTCATATATGGACAGGGCATGGTCCTCCTTGCCCTTGAGTTGAATAGAGTAAATGGGGTCTTTGAACGCCTCTTTATTCAAACCTTCTATGTAGTTCTCCAGGCGCAACTTTGACAAGGCCCCAAGCAAGTCGTTGCATTTCGCCTCATCCAGTATTGTGCCGTCATTGGTCTCCCAGATCCTTTCGCCTTTGCCCGGTTCGGTCGTTCCATCCCCCTGGCCGCCCTGGTCAGCCTTTGCTTCAGAGGTTGTTTCGTTCCTCGTGATGATGACCCGGTCCTTTCCTTTTGTGATCTTCATTTCCGTGATCTCAGCCGTATCAAAGGAAAGGGCGGTCTTGTCCCGGAGTTCCTCTACGGCCTTATCAAAGGAATACCTGAAACTGCCCTTGGCATGGTAGACAGGATCATCCTTACCAAGTTTCACAAAGGTATGCTGGTAAGAAGGGGCGGTCTTGCCTATTTCAAATTCCCGGACAGGTCTTTCCCCTATCCACGCCGTGACGCCGATCTTCTGATCATCAGCCAGATCATAGCGTTCGTAGTTCTTGGATTCCGATACAACGACGGTGACCGCCAGCTCGCCGATAGTCTCAAGCATGGTCTCAACAGCCTTGGTATCGGCTGGATACTCTTCGCTGTCGATGTACCATTGCCCCTCCTTTTTACTGAGGACGATGGAGCCGCCCTTCCTGGAGACCTCAATCTTGGAGACCTCGGTCACGTCGATCTTTGCTATTTCGGGCAAGGGGTAGATGTCCCTGTCGCGACCCTTAAAAACCAGGTAGAGGATGAGGGCAAGAATGACCCCTCCCAGAATAAAATATTCCTTCTTAGTCTTCATCGGTTCTATTCCCTATTTCTGAAACATCATCTGGATCCGTCTCTTTCGCGAATGACGTCTCAACAAGATAAAAAAACCAAAAACGGCGACGAATATCGGCAGACCGACAATGTTGAGAGATTTCACAAAGGTCTTGGTGCCTGGGCCTGCTTCGTAGAGAGGATTGAAGCTCTGGGTCTTGCCCCGCATGACGGCAATATCCTCCCTGTTGTTCAGGTAATCGATGACATTCAAAATGAAGGTGGCGTTGGGAGACCGTCCTGCCGGGTCTAACATATTATCCTTGAGCATCTCTGAAGATCCCATAACGAAAATCTTCGCCGGCTTTCCCTTTGAAAGGAATCCGCCCTCTCCCTTGATCCCTGCAAGTTCGGGGGTCCCTTTTTTGTCCGCCTCCTTTTTCTTCTCATCCTCTTTGGATGGGTCTCCTGTTTCCTCTTTGATCGGTATCTCTTTTCCTTTGAAATAGCTGGGAAAGGCCCCTTCCAGAACATAGGCCAGGGGCAAGCTCTTTTGATCCTCCTTCGACTCAGGAGGCCTGATATACATAGGGTTCAGATTGATTCTCTCTTTCATCTCCCACGACTTTTCGGAGGAGGAAAACAGTCTGTGTGCGATGATGTCGTTCTCAGTAAGTCGCTCTTCATCAATCTCGATGGGTGAGAGCTTCATCCCGATCAATCCCTTGATGTTCTTCATGAATGCAAGATCCTTTGAAATGAATCGGCTCTTGATGATAGGGGCGAAGTAAATAGGCCTTTGACCGCCTCCATAGCCCTGCGGCATTTCCTGTTTGTAGCAGTTTTCATCCATGACATAGGACATCTTCATATGAATGCCGTAGTGGGAAAGGAGCTTCTCCAGGCCCGTGTCCAGGGGGATGCTTTGCGGGGGCCGGTTGTAGCCTCCAGGCGCCTCTTCCTTAAAACGATCGAGAAAGAGGCACAGGTTCTTGCCCTGCATGAGGAATTGGTCGATCAAATACAACTCATACTCGGAAAACGATTCCTGCGGTCTTACCATCACCAGGCAGTCAAGCCCCTGGGGGATAACCCCCTCACTGATCGTGACCTCTTTAAAGGAGTAATTCTGAGACACGAGCCTCCGGAAATTCGAGACCGGCGGCGCTTGAGGGTCACGCCTGCTCGCGCCGGGATAGGCCTCGGGTATTTTCATCGCCCCCCGATCAACGAGAAACCCCAGATCCTGGTTGATGTCGATAAGTGATTCCATATTCTCATTGAGGATCTCTTCCATTTTATCCATATCCGCCATCTGGTAGCGCGTCCCGATAATAGGGATCTTGACGACCGTCACCAGGGGGATCTCGGCAACCTTGTCACCATATTCCATCACAAGACCGATCATCCCCTCTCCCGGCTGAATCTTTGCGTCCGACAGGGCGGGCCATTTCACGTTCATCATACTGTATCTCTTGCCGGCCTCCAATGCTGTGGGATCGGTCGATGGATCGAGATATTCAAAATCGAGCTTCCAGTAAGTCTTGGGATTCATTTTCTTGACAATCGACTCGAGCCTGTCCGGGACATCGGCAAGACCCTTGATGTGCATGTAAGGGGCGACGATTTCCAGGGAAGAGGAGAGAAACAGCTTGACCTTTATCTTATCAGGGAGACTCAGCAGGGCGCTGATCTTGTTATTGAGCTTCTGGATAGCTGTCGTGAGATTGTATTCCAGTCCATCCATCGACGTGACGGCAGGGATGCGTTCGACCATATCCCCATGGATCAAGACCAGTCCCATATAGGCCTTTTTGAATTTGACCTCGTCCTCCTCCACATTCTGGATCTGAATCGGATATATCCCATAGTTTCTAGCGAGTTCCTGGTTTTCTCTGGCTTCTTTGTCGATATCCCCCTCTTCCGTGCTCACGTCATAAAAGCGGTAATTGAAGTACTTATTGGCGGAAAGGGCATATTCCTCCAAGAGATCATGGAGATAACGCTCCGTGTTGTTATGGGGGGCTGGAAGGTTTTTGGTGAAAAACACATTGATTGTCAGAGGTTCCGAGAGCGTGCGGACCACATCCTTGCTCACCTTGGAGATTGAAAAAACCTTGTCTTCCGTCAGGTCGATTCTCAAGGCAAGGGTAATGCCCGCCACGTTCAGAAGGACGACAACGATCATGTAGACAAGAAATTTGATATATTTTCCTGATCTGATCTTAGCACTCACTGTCCAAATCTCCTTAATTTTTCTCGCTCATCACCAAATAGGTGCCGTAAAGCGCTGCAAAGCCGACGCTCAGGAAGTAGAGGATGTCCCGTGAATCCAGGATACCTTTGGCGATATTGCGGAAATGATAATCCGCGCCCAAATACTCAAAAACACTCAAGAAAGACTGGGGCAGGAAAAACAGCATCTTATCAATCAGAACGAGAGCGAAACAGATAGCCGTGGCAATGATAAAAGCGGTGATCTGGTTCCTGGTGAGCGAGGAGGCAAAGATTCCAACAGCGGAGAAGGCCGCGCCCAACAGGAGGGCCCCCACATACCCGCCGATGACCGGGCCCCAGTCGAGTCGGCCGAAAAATGAGATACAGATAGGGTAGGAGAGAGTGGGAACAAGCATGGCCGCGACAAAGGCCACACCGGCGAGAAACTTTCCCAGGACCACATCTTTGTAGGTCACCGGCATGGTGAGCAATATCTCATAGGACCCGACATTCAACTCCTCTGAAAAGAGCTTCATGGTCACGGCAGGCACCACAAAAGAAAAGGTAATGGGCAGAAGCCCGAAGAAACTCCTCAAACTCGCCTGGTCAAAGAGAAAGAAGGTCGAGAAAAAAAACCAGCCGGTAACAAGAAGGAAAATCGAGATGACGATGTAGGCTATTGGAGAGACAAAGTAGCCCCTAAATTCTTTTTTGAATATATGATTGACCTGCCTCATGTTAATTCTCCTTGGTCAGTTCACCGAAGATGCTTTCCAGGGTCTTGGTCTCTTTATGTATTTCCAGGAGGATCCAGTCGGTTTTTTTGATGGTCCTGTATATCTCTCCTCTGAGATCATCGGCTGACCGGCAGCTAAGTTTGAATCGCAGGCTCGGCCCATCCTCCCCAATGGGGACAATATCGTTAATACCCTCGATGGACCCGAGTCGTTCCGTGACCGATGGGGTATCCGCGTCTTGAAGAGTCAGGGTGATGAAGTATTCTCCCTGCGCCGATTGCTTGAGGTTTTTTGTGCTGTCATCAGCCGCGATCTTCCCCCTGTTGATGATGACAATACGATCACAGGCAGCCTCGGCTTCACTCAGGATATGGGTGGACAGGATAATGGTCTTTTGCTTGCCGATTCTCTTGATAATATCTCTGATCTCCACGATCTGGTTTGGGTCCAACCCGGAAGTGGGCTCGTCCATAATGAGGATCTCCGGATCGCTCATCATGGCATGGGCGATTCCAACCCGCTGTTTGAACCCCTTGGACAGCTCCCCAACAGACTGGTGCATGACGCTGTTGAGATCACAGAGTTCCGCCAGTCGGCGAATTCGTGAGAGCTTCTCAGCACCCCTCAGACCTCGTATATCCGCCACATAGGCCAAATAGTCATAGGCAAGCATATCGTGATAGAGAGGCGCGGATTCCGGCAGATATCCCAGGAGCCTCTTGATCTCAAGGGTATGTTCATCAATATTGAAATCCTTGACACGGATATAGCCGGCAGTGGGCCGGAGAAATCCGGTGAGCATCCTGAGAGTGGTCGTCTTGCCGGCGCCGTTGGGACCCAAGAGGCCGAGGATCTGGCCTCGAGGGATGTCAAAGCTGATCTGATCCACGGCACAGAGATCACCGTAATACTTGGTCAGATTTTCTACATGGATCATGATAATATGCCCTCGCCCTTAAAATCCTCACTGCTTTTCTGAGATGTTTTCCGTCAGGTAATAGACTAAGAATGTTGTATGCCGTTGAAAGACTCTAACCGTTTCATAATACTTCTTTTGCAAACATGCAAGGGTTGATTCCGATTCGTCCCGGCCACTCCCCAAATGGGAGGTCTTACGGCCAAGGACCTGATATTGGAGTTATCAGATAACCACTCTTCTCTTAATAATGGCAACAGCCTCCTCAGGCGTGTCCACAACCCTCATGAGATCGAGGTCGGATTTGGATATGGACTTTTCTTTAACCAGGGTGTCCTTTATCCAATCCACCAGGCCTTTCCAGTAAGAGGAATCTATAAGAATAACAGGAAACGACTTTATCCTCTTCGTCTGGATCAGGGTCAGGGCCTCGAAAAGCTCATCAAGGGTCCCGAATCCTCCAGGCATAATCACATAGGCCACGGCATATTTGACGAACATGACCTTCCTGATGAAGAAATATTTGAAATCAAGCAGCACATTGGCGTATTTATTGGGTTTTTGTTCGTTAGGAAGATGAATATGAAGACCCACCGATTTACCACCCGCCTCTGAGGCCCCTTTGTTGGCCGCCTCCATAACGCCGGGGCCGCCGCCGGAAATCACGTTGAAATCGCTTTTCACCAATAATCGGGCGGTCTTTTCCGTTATTTTATAGACGGCGCTGCTGGGCTTGGACCGGGCTGAGCCGAAAATACTCACAGCAGGATAGACTTCGGGCAAAGTATCAAAGCCGTCGACGAACTCCGCCAAAATATTAAACATCCTCCATGTGTCGTTCTTCGTGATGTCATCAATAATGTACTGTCTTTCACGCATGACATATCTCCTTGATCTTGGGGAATGGCGGCGGAAATTCAAAATTCAAGGCCATATTAGGGTGAGCACGCCTTAAAAACAGAACCCCTTTTCCTTATTTCAGAGAAAGATAGTGGCTTTGGGAGTGCCTGTCAATGGGGAATATAAATGGGGCCTCGTCGGATTCCAATCCTCCTTGACAATTGGTGCAAGGCATAATAAATAGGCGTGGAGGTTGTTGTTTTATATCTCCAAAATCGACCTGACCAAGACGACCTATCAGGTGAAGGCGGAAACAAGTACCTAAGATCGGAGAAAAAATCATATGAAATTACACGAGTTTCAGGCTAAGGAAATTTTTCGGCAGGCGGGAATACCTGTCCCGGCCGGACAGCTGGCGACAACAGTTGACGAGGCAAAACAGGCGGTCCGGAACATTAAGGGACCTCCTTGGGTGGTAAAGGCCCAGGTACACGCCGGAGGCAGAGGCAAAGGGGGCGGCGTCAAAGTGTTGAAGGACCCGGAAGAGGCGGTTGCAGCCGCTGAAGCCATGCTTGGAAGTCGATTAGTCACCAAGCAGACCGGAGAGCAGGGCGTCGTTATCAACCAGGTCCTCATCGAAGAGGGCGTGGACATCGACAGGGAGTTATATCTGAGCATGGTTATTGACAGGGCCGTATCCATGCCGACCATGATATTCAGCAAGGCCGGGGGAATGGAGATCGAGGAGGTCGCGGCCGAGACCCCTGAGCTTATCCTGAAGGAATCCTTGAGTCCCATTACCGGATGGATGGCCTGCCAGTCAAGGAACCTTATATATGGAATAGACCCTATTCCTTCCAAGGAGGCTGTCAAGGGTCTGACATCCGTGATGGCGAAAATCTGTCAGGTGTTCGTTAAAAACGATTGTTCCCTCCTCGAAATCAATCCCCTCGTGATCACCAAGGCAGGCGACGTCATTGCCATAGACGCCAAGATGAGCATTGACGACACGGCCGCGTTCCGGCAGAAGGAGCTCATGAAGCTCGATGATCCCAGAGAGAAGGACCCTCTGGAATTGCAGGCTGAGCAGCATAATCTCAACTATATCCGTTTGGATGGGAATATCGGCGCCATGGTCAACGGCGCCGGGCTGGCCATGGCGACCATGGATGTGATTAAGGCGGCAGGCGCTGAGCCGGCCAATTTTCTCGATGTCGGCGGAGGAGCCAATGAGGAAATGATCGCCAACGGGTTTGAAATTATACTCCAGGATGAGCGTGTTGAGGCCATTCTCATCAATATCTTTGGAGGTATCCTCAGGTGTGATGTCCTGGCCAGGGGTGTGGTTGCAGCGGCCAAAAAGACCAGTCTCAGTGTTCCTCTCATTGTGAGGCTGGAAGGGACCAATATGGAAGAGGGAAGAGACATTCTCAACAGCTCTGACCTGGATTTTTCAGTTGCAAAGAATCTTGCCGAGGCAGCAGAACTTGTCGCCAGGCAAGTCTCATAAATGGAGTTATCATGAGCATATTAGTCGATGAAAACAGCAGGGTAGTTGTACAGGGCATTACCGGTAAGGAGGGGACCTTTCATACCATACAGATGCTCGAATACGAGACCGTCGTGGCTGCCGGAGTCACCCCGGGAAAGGGTGGACAAGAGGTCAAGGGCGTCCCCGTCTTTAATACCGTCAAAGAGGCGGTCGAAAAAGAGGGCGCCAATGTCTCCATCATTTTCGTTCCCCCCCCGTTTGCCGCCGACGCCGTTATTGAGGCGGTATCCGCCGATGTACCGGTTGTCGTGTGCATCACCGAAGGCATTCCCGCCCTTGACATGGTCAAAGTGGCAAACTTTATGAAGGGTCGGGATTCGGTCCTCATCGGGCCCAATTGCCCCGGTATTATATCCCCGGGAAAGACCAAGGTAGGCATCATGCCGGCCCCCATACACAGGCAGGGCAATATGGCGGTCATCTCCAGGAGCGGCACGCTTACCTACGAGGTGGTCTATCAGTTGACGGGAGCCGGTTTCGGGCAGTCGACCTGCATCGGTATTGGAGGGGACCCGATTATCGGCACCTCTTATATTGATCTTCTCAAGAGGTTCCAAGATGACGATCAGACCGAGGGCGTCGTCCTTATCGGCGAAATAGGTGGAACCGCCGAGGAAGAGGCTGCTGAGTATATCCAGGAGAACTTTGACAAACCGGTCATTGCCTTTATTGCAGGCCAGACAGCGCCACCTGGCAGAAGGATGGGTCACGCAGGGGCCATTATCTCCGGTGGGCAGGGAAAGGCTGAGGATAAGATCAAGGCCCTTCAAAACGCCGGGATCACGGTGGCCCTGAACCTTCCCACCCTCGGCGAGACAGCCCGGGAGGTCATGGGAAAGAGCTAGGGCAATGATGTCCTGCGGCAAGGACAGGGGCCTGTTCACGTCGGACGGCCTGGAGGAGATCCCATGAACAAGGTCTTCCAACTTACCGATCGGCTTAAAGAAAAACAGAAGCGGGAACAGGCACAGGCCCACCGCAAGCGAGTGGAAACCCTGAAAAGGATCGTGCACTGTTCCGCATGCCAATTGAAATGCTCCATGTGCGGCCAGAATGTGGAGGGCGACACCTTGCCTCCACTCGATTTTCACCTATGCGAGACATGCCGGGACGAGTTTCAGGACTTTCAAAAGACCTTGGCCCATGGAGAAGATCATTCCGGCATTTTCTGGCATAATGAAGAATGGGTCAATCTCTGGGCTTCCTGGATCGATTTTCGTCGGTCCATCAGGAAGTTCAGAGACTCCAAGGAATTCCGGCGGCTGACCGAGATGGAACCTTGAATCGGGTTTTAAGAATCAGCACAGTAACCGGAAAGGACCCGAGGATAAGCACCCTGGAAGCGGAGGAAAAGGGATGTTCGGCATAGGAATGCCCGAATTAATTATTATATTGGTCATCATTCTGATCATCTTCGGGGCCGGCAAGCTCCCGGAGATCGGGAGCGGTATAGGGAAAGGTATCAAGAACTTCAAAAAGGCTACCCGAGAACCTCCGGACGAGATATCCTCTCCCGACGAAAAGAACGACTCCCCCGAAGACGAGACCTGAACCTCCCTGAGGACCGGCCAAGGCCTATCATATTGAGAGGCCTCCCCCTTGGTTTATCCACCCTCTCACGATCCGCTGGAAATCCGTCGCACGGCTCATTCGCAATACGCTTGTCCAGGTCTGACCGGATCGCCCTTTTGAAGGTTTCGTAAAATGTCCCATATCAAGGCCTGCAAACCCTGAGGCAGGAGGTGTGATTATCCTCCGCCGCTGTGATGAAGCATGGAGCATAACCCATTAAGGCCTATTTTTTATTCGATTCAATAATGCCCATATTTTCAATAAACTCATCCAAAATCGAAAAGATGTAGCCCAAAAGCAGCCCACCAAGACTGTCGGTCATCGTGACAAGGCGGCAAGAAGACTTTAGCCGAAAATCTCTTCGTATTTTTGTTCAATTGCTTGAATTTCACGGTCAGTTAGTTTTGCAAATTCCTTTTTTTGTCCGCGTTTTGAAAGCTTACCGTTATTTTGAGACAAGAAGCGAATGAGCAAGTCAACAAGGTTATCAGGCATATCAATGTAGTTTTTAATGAATTCATTGAGCAGGTCATATTTTTTTAAATATTCCACCTCATCAGGAAGCGTTTTATTTACAGTTTCCTCAACGCATTCAAAGAAAAACTCAGCCTGTTTTGTTGCATCAAAATATCGATATAGATCGATGGTCTCGTTTAGAACCTCAACATTATTATTCTCTGTTGGTCGCCATTCAATAAGATCAAGGCGCGGTTTTGAGAAATGCTCAAGTATTTTACGGTATTCATCTATACGCTCCAAAATGACAGCGGATACAGGGAATATTAATCCTTTTGGAAGAAAATCTTTTTCAGCCAGAACATGGTGAAATAAATAACGGTGAATCCGGCCATTTCCATCTTCAAATGGATGGATAAATACAAAACCAAAAGCGATAAGTGTCGCTATTAGGACCGCATCAAAATCATCCTTGCAAAGAAGCTCATATGTTTCGATTAACCCGGTCATGAGCGCTTTTAAATCATCCGGCCTGGCAGAAATATGATCAGGCATTGGCATGCCTGAGCTGCGTTCATGTTCTCCAACAAAACCGCCTTCCATGCGTATCCCTGGCTCAATAAAACGATTATCTGCGATAACAATTCCTTGCAGATATTCTAGTTCAGGAATGTTGAGCTTACGCTGCCCGGCTTCGCCAATTATTCTTCCCCATCGTTCGATCCGGCTGTGAGGCGGGGTTTCCCCTTCAATCGTGTAAGATGCCTTGGAATCCTTAAGCAGCAAAAAAGCCGAAGCGCGGCTCAGTAGATCGGGATGGGTCTGGCCAATATTTTTTATGGCTGTTTCGGATAGTTTCTTGCCTATATATTGCTCAAGCTTTTTTGTTTTTCGGATCAAAGGGCAAAAATCGCGCGTTCCCGGCAAGTTGTTGCGAACCCGATGGCGTTTAGACGGATATGGTTTCCCTTCATATTGTAGCTTGCTGTTAACGAGAGGAACAAAATTTCCTGCCTGCGCATCTTCAATATCAAGGTGTTGCCCACGTAGCCATTCCCACAAAAACCATAATTTGCGGCTATACATTCCGGTAGGCTCTGAGCGGATGATTTTCTCAATATCTATGGCTTCAATATCTTGAAACAAGGTATTGAGGACCGCCAGGTCAATGGCCTCATACTTAAGCGCAAAGGTCAAATGCCCATATAGCGTGTCTTCAGGCCTATGGCGCGGTGTAAAGATATGCCAGCGCTCATAATCGTATTTTTTATGTTTCGTCCCAATGGCACAGAGATGATCCGGCAGCGGAACTTTCAGATCATGAGCCTGAAGTAGCGCGGAATATCCAGCCAAACGGGCTCCCTCTTCCAAGACTGGGAAGCCATGAAAAACAGTTAAATGCCGTGAAATCTGATTATAGATAGTCATTTTTTTGAATTCCAATTTCAATCGCGTGGCCCATTGTGACATGAAAGATGATTATTATCCGTGAATATCGGTTATATATAGCATAATGCCATGAAATACAACTATTCCAAAAGGCTTTTCTCGTATGTGACTTGCCCTCGCCCCTGATGATGGTGCCATTTTCAGAGTTAGTCTCCGATCATGAGTTATGCGTATTGCGGACAAAACAGGTAGGATTTAATACGATAAAAAGGCAGGAAAATATAGAATGAGCCGATGTTTCATCGGCCACAAATTAGGCGTTTTAATAGCTGTCTTATTTTGGCAATAGAATCACAAAAAAATACGCAATTTTTTAAAACGTTGAGTTAAAGGATTATCTCCTTCCTGCCATATTTGCCTCCTAAAGTTTTTTCAGGAGACTACCGGCTTAATTTTCGATTATCCAGCGTCGCTTAAATCACCTCGTAATAGGGGTGGCGGAATGGGCCGGAACAGGGTGGCGGGATCGCCCGGAATACTCAAGTGAGGGTATAACTTCATTTTAGTTGGTAATAAAATTTTGATTGGTTATAACAACTCACTGGTGCATGTAACCCTCCAAAAACATTTTTGGAAATTTCCATACAGCGGGGGGGTGGCTAACGTTTTACACAAAAGGATTGAGCAGACAACCTGGACTTTGTCCCGGATTTAGATTCAACCTCAAACAAGAAGCAGCGATTTTATTGATTTTATCTGTCATATCGGGGAGCAGGAGGATATGTTCTTTCTTTGGCGTCCTTTTTTATCTGATCCATCCGATGACCTTGTTTTAGAAGTAGCAGTTGCTGGTAGTTGCGATGCAATTATAAACGTCATTTTAAAAATGTTGAAGAATTCGGTTTGAGAATCCTTGATCCTAAAGAATTTCTCATAGAGAGAAGCAAGGGCTAAAAGGGCAAGTTTGAAAAGATTCCATGAGGTTCTCAAAAAAGTCCCTGACTCAGAACCGGAAGATTACGATAAAACATGAATACTACTTTGTTATGTCGTGCTAACTCACCTGGAGACTGGGCCCTTATATGCCGTTTCTGTTCGTCGGCTCATAGCTTTGCTCTCTGACTTCCTTCAGACAACGCCTCACGACGATGCCCCTGTCTTCGGCTAGCACTTTTGCCAATATGTTCACTACCTTAACAGGATTCACGTATAGGGGACTTTCACCCCATAAGTTCACGCCCATGACGGGCGTACCCCGTGGATTCACCTGTCAAGATCCGTCCACGACCCCTTCGGGATCATGCCCGGATTTTGCAGGTGATCCGCGGTGCGTTATCTCGGTTTTTCAGTTTTTTTGCTCTGGCCCAGTCTATTAGTTTGTCATTGTAATCACCTATCACAGGAGGCGAACATGGCTAATACGAATATTGAAAAAAGCCTGGCGGAAATCAATTGGGATACATTGAAACAGGGGAAAACCTACTATCCGTCTCCAGTTGCATGGGAGGACGAGGTGCTCTATTTTCTCTTTGTCGATCGCTTTTCCAATGGCAAAGAATTTGGGGGATTTAACGATAGAGATGGAAATCCGGTTCAAAATACCACTTCAAGGACTACCCCCCTGTTCAACCTCCAGAGCGATGCCTGGAAGGCTGACCGGGAAAATTGGTTCAATGCTGGGAAAACGTGGTGCGGCGGACATATCAAGGGAATCAAGGACAAACTAGGCTATTTGAAACGCATGGGGGTGACTGCCTTGTGGCTCAATCCCATATTTGAACAGATTCCCCAAAGCGGAAGCTATCATGGCTACGGAACATTTAATTTCCTCAATATAGATCCTCGCTACGGCAGCAGAGAGGATCTTAAGGATCTGGTTGCAGCGGCCCATGGTGAGGGCATCAGGATCGTGCTCGATATCATCTTAAATCATGCCGGAAATGTCTTTGCCTACAAAGGAGGCCACCGCTATTACTATTACCAGGGTCAGGTATGGCCTGTCGAAGGATATCGCAACGACAGCGGCGGTTATCTCGACATAGCATCATCGCATGAATCTGCTTGGCCGGACTCGGCGGTCTGGCCCATAGAATTCCAGGATCAAAGGATCTGGGCCCGCAAAGGGGAAATCACATCCTGGGATGCCTTTCCTGAATATGTTGACGGCGATTTTTTTGAGTTGAAGGAGATCGAGCATGGCTCCGCAATCAAGGACCCGGCAATCGCCTGGGACCTGAAAAGAAGAATCAATGCCTTTCAAGGCGCGCCGGGCCTTAAATACCTCTGTGAGATCTATAAATTCTGGATCGGCTATGCCGATATTGATGGCTACCGGATCGACACGGTGAAACACATGGAACCCGGCGCGGTTCGGGTATTTGCCAACGTCATTCACGAATATGCCCAATCGCTGGGCAAGGAGAATTTTTACCTGATCGGCGAGGTGACCGGCGGACGGTCCAATGCCTTCAATATTGTCAATTATACAGGCATCGACGCTGCACTGGGGATCAACGATATCCCTGACAAACTCGAAAACCTGGTAAAAGGAAAACGAAGCCCAGGCAACCCGGATACCCCTGAGCAGGAAGGATATTTCGATCTGTTCAGGAACAGTCTTCTGGACGACAAAAACACGCACCAATGGTATGCGAAACACGTGGTAACCATGTTCGACGACCACGATCAGGTTGGAGTCGATCATAAATACCGGTTTTGTGGTGAGTCCATTGAAAGTTATCAATTGCTCCGGCCGGCTCTCGGACTCAATCTGACCAGCATCGGTATTCCTTGTATCTATTATGGTACCGAACAGGGATTCAACGGAGCTGATCAGAGAAAGGACGACAAAGAATTCAGTGATGCTTTTTTGCGGGAATGCATGTTTGGCGGAAACTTTGGCTCACTGCAGAGCACCGGCAAACACTTCTTCAATGAAAACCATGAGATATATGATTTTATCCAAAGTATTTGTGCAATCCGAAGCAAAAGGGAAAACATTGCTTTACGTCGGGGAAGGCAGTATCTGCGTCAAGTTTCGCATACTGGCGTTGACTTCTTTTACCCGCAACCCCTTGGCAATGAACTCAAATGGGTTGTCGCCTGGTCAAGAATTTTTGCTGACAATGAATTCGTGTGCGGGATAA
>JAXHUM010000074.1:0-64155 GCA_034189325.1 Thermodesulfobacteriota bacterium | reverse complement strand
TGAGATGAGAAAAACAGCTTTGTTTATCTCAGCCATATTGCTGTTGGGACTTCTGAGTCTCCCCTCTATGGGCAAAACAGACACACTCATGATGGCCACAACGACCAGCACCGACAACACAGGGCTCTTGGATCATCTGGCCCCCATGTTTCAGAAAGATACGTCAATAGAGTTAAAATGGACGGCCGTGGGAACAGGCAAGGCCTTAAAAATGGGTCAGAACTGTGATGTGGATGTCCTTTTGGTACATGCCCCGGCCGCTGAGAAGAGATACGTGGCAGATGGGTACGGCGTGGACCGCAGAGAGGTCATGTATAATGATTTTGTGATCATAGGCCCTCCCAATGATACGGCGGGGATCAAAGGCATGAAGCTTGTGGGTGCCATGAAGACCATCGCCGAGAAAGGGGCCCTCTTTGTCAGCCGAGGTGACAATTCAGGGACTAACAAAAAAGAGATATCGTTGTGGAAGATCGCTGGGTTATCTGTCCCGGACAAAGAGTCCTGGTATTTACAGACCGGTCAGGGTATGATTAAAACCATCCTTGTGGCGGAGGAACGCAAGGGCTATACCATGACGGATCGTGGGACTTATATCAAATATGAAGCCAACAAAAAGGGTTATCCCCCGTTAAAAATTCTGGTGCAGGGCGACCCATCCCTTTTTAACCAGTACAGTGTCATGGCTGTGAATCCCACACGTTGCCGGAACGTTAAACATGAACTTGCCACGAAATTCGCTGACTGGATCACATCACCTAAGATCCAGGAGGTGATTGGGGCGTACAAACTCCTTGGAAAGAAACTCTTCACCCCCAATGCAAAGTGAAATTCCCTTCGGCAGGATGCCCTTTACAGGCATCCTGCCATCCTTGTCTTGTGATGAATAATGTATGGACTTTATCCTAGAAGGACTCATACAGGCCTTTGGTCTCCTCATCTCAGGCCATGATGAGACCTATTCCGCCATCCGTGCTACCGTCTCCGCGTCCACCCTGTCCATAGTCGCCTGTCTTATCCTGGGCGCGCCCCTCGGATTTCTGCTGGGTCACTCCGGTTTTCCCGGGAAAAAAGCGATTCGCACCATCGTCGACACGCTTCTTTCCTTTCCCACGGTCGTTATCGGTCTTCTGGTCTATGCCTTTCTCACTCACAGGGGACCTTTGGGAGGACTAGGGCTCCTCTTCACGCTCCCCGGTATTGCCATTGGTCAGACCATCCTGGGACTCCCCATTGTTGTTGCCATGACCGCAACGGCCGTTGAAAATCTCGATCGGAGGTTAAAACATACCCTTTTGACCCTGGGGGCCGGATCAAAGCAGGTGCTGCTGACAACCCTGTGGGAGGCCCGTTTCAGCCTGTTGCTGGCTGCGGTGGCTGCCTATGGTCGTATTGTGTCTGAGGTGGGAATATCGATGATGATAGGCGGCAATATCAAGTGGCATACGCGGACAATCACCACCGCCATAGCCCTTGAAACGGCCAAAGGTGAGTTCTCAATGGGGATAGCCCTGGGCATCGTTCTTATGGCGATTGCCTTTATGGTGAATCTTTCCCTTATTGGACTCAGAAAAAGGGCGGACCAGTGACGTCGCATCGGGAAGAAAAACTCCAATATCGACTTGAGGGCATCAGGCAGGATTACGGGAAGCACCCCGTACTGGCAGTGGACTTCCTGGGCATTGAGCAAAAGAGCATTATGGGCGTGACCGGCCATAATGGAAGCGGCAAGAGCACATTGCTTCGTATCCTCGCCTTCTTGGAGTCGCCTGCTCAAGGAAGAGTCTTCTTTGAGGGGAGATTGTCGACCACCCATGAGGAAAGGATACGTCGAAAAGTCACTCTGTTAACCCAGGAGCCCTATCTCCTCAAACGCACGGTCCGGGCCAATGTGGCCTATGGACTCAGGGTCCGTGGCGAACGGAACAATTCGGACAGGATCCAAGAGGCCATGGATATGGTAGGATTGAAACCTCAAAGGTTCGCGTCCCGATCATGGCACGAACTATCCGGGGGAGAGGCCCAACGAGTTGCCCTGGCCGCAAGACTTATCCTAAAACCGGATGTCCTGCTCCTTGATGAACCTACGGCAAGTCTCGATCTTGAAAGCGCGGAGCGCATCAGGAAGGCATCTCTTGCCGCCCGCAAGGAGTGGGGCACAACCCTTGTCATTGTGAGCCATCACACCGATTGGCTGGAATCGGTATGTGACAAGATTATTGTCCTGGAAAAGGGCCGGGTGAGGTCCCCCCTTCCCTCTGCATGAGTCTGAGGCAAGGATGGTGAATAAGGGGCATGATAGGTTCTTTTAGAAAAGCGCCGGACCTTTCCCAACAGACTCAAGGATCTCATCAATCTGGGTCAGGCTGATAAGCCCCTGCTCCAGTAGTATTCGACCGATAAACCTTGATTCACCAGTCTTTTCTTTTTCTATTTCTTGGATCTTGACGGCCTCACGGACCTGTTCTTCGGTAAGAAACCCTCTTTTCACGGCCAGAATGCCGAAACGTTCTTCAACTTGTTCTTTTTCCATTTAAATCTACGCCTTGCCCAATGAAACAATATCAAGCTCTCCCCTCCCTTCAAAAGCCTTCGAGGGCGGATGTGCTACTGGAGCCCAAGATATAACCGGTAGGCCCAGTTCGTCAACACCAGTACAACTATCACAAAGCCCGAGAATCGCGCCCTCGTAAGTGTGCCAACCCTGGTCTTCCCCGGAGCAATTCTCACACCCAACAGGAGGGCTGTGAGGTTCCCCAAAAGGAAGAGGGTCGCCGCAACAAAGACGAGGCAGGCAAGGGGACAGTTGTGCAGTGCAAAGGCCCAGTCACCCTCACCAATAGCCAAAAATGAGCGGGTAAACCCGCAAAACGGACAGGGATATCCGGTAAACCACAAGAATGTACACTTCCTCAAGGGGAGAAGGTTACATAAGAATCTGTTCGACATAACAAGGGGCACACATGACGCCATTGCAAGGGGAAGATGCACACCGACGACATCCCAGTATGACGAAGGACGATTCCACGATATCAAAGAGAAGACGCCCCTGCGCGCGTGTGGATCATCAGTCATGGACATGGGAGAGACTTATCCCGGTTGAGTGGGCTCATCACTGCCGTTAGTATCAGAAGATCGCTTTTCTTCAGTGGTTCCTGAATCAGAAGAGGGTTTATCCTCCAGAGGGGGCGGCGTTTCCACTGCCGGAGTCTCAATCTCTCCAAAGACCTCTCGGTAGGCCACTGCTAAAATACAGATCTGAATCGGTATCGTAATAAAGACACCGATACCGCAAGCGATAGACCCGATACTCCCGATAAGACCCGCCACAACCGATAGGGCCAGAAACATCCAAAAATTGCTTTTGACTTTCTCGAAGCTCTCCATAGAGGCAGGCCAAAAGGCCCTCTCTTTGTCTACAATAAGAAAGAGAGCGAACATGAGTGCCGTCTGAACAGCATAAACCAAGAAGATTGCCACCAAAAATCCAATGCACGGAACGAGCGAAAGGATGGAGCATGCCACGATAAGACCGATTCCCCAGACAAGGAAGAAGAGAAAAGAGTTGAGAAAGAAATTGAACCCCTTGAAGATATCTCCTACTTGCGGTTTGGGTTCCTTTTTGTCAAGTAGATGGAGCGTGATGAGCACCATTCCGGCAAACATCGGTCCGACAAGGACCCCCAGGGATACTGAACTCAAAAGCACCGCAACAAGTGACGCTAAAATGAGTAAACCGAAATTCTCTTTGTAGAGGTTGAAACCCTTTTCAATCCATTCGCCAAACTTCACCTCGGTCTTATCCATCGTACCCTCCTTGATCAGCCTATATTTGTATTGTTTCAGAGACCCCCGACAATCTTGTCAGTTTAGTCCCATGCCGATGACCAAACCCACCGCAATGCCAAGGCCTATAAAGATGGAACCGACAACGATCCCCACAGCCACATTTTTGTCGGCCAGCTCTCTGGAAGTGCTGAACGGCGTTAGCCCGTCAAAGATCTTGTAGCCTATGATCATAAAAAGGATGGTCAAAACCGCCCCTATCGCGGCATAGGCCAGGTTTAACAAAGTGATACTTATCTCCATTATCTCAACACCCCTTTAATTTTCTCAATCTTCCGGACATATCCTACTGTTTCCTGACTCTGTTTGCCTGTGACTGCCGGTAACGACGGCTCAATTGAGCCCCACAGGTTGGGATTAAGCCCTTTTTTCTCGGCGATTCTTTGTGCCTTGAGGATGTTTCCTTTGCCCGCGTTGTATGAGCCGAACATGAAGTTGATACGATCTTGAAAGGGACGGTCGGCCTTCCACGTTCTCCAGATCATCCTGTCATAATATATGCCGGCAGCGATATTCCACCTCGGCTGTGCCCGTGTGCCCTTGATGGTCGGCTCTTTCCTGATGATCTCTTTAAAAGTCCTCGGCATGATTTGCATCACCCCCAATGCCCCGACCCTCGATTTCGCATTTGCCTTGAGCCTGGATTCAGCAATAGCCTGGGCCTTAAAGTGACGCCAGTCAAATCCTGGCCCAAAGTATCTCTTTGAGTACTTCGAGAAATAGGGATCATATTTGACCGCGCGGTTGTATCGGTGAAACGCCAGCGCTTGGAGGGGGATAAGGAGGAGTGCAAGGATGATGACACTCTTGACAATGATGGATACATGAAACCGGCAACTGAAGAGATCAGCCATTATTCAGGGGTAAGTATCGTTTAGGCAGAATCGGAAAAAACTCTTTACGCATTTTTGCAACATACAAAATATTAGGAATAGGTGTCAAACGAAAAGGCATGGTCGAAATAGAATCAGGGTCGCTCCTTATCTCGCATGAACGCCAGCACCTGTTTCATTCGGTCCAGGATCTCATGACGATCAGCGTGGGCCTCAACTCGGAGAGCCCTTTTTTCCACACCCTGTCTGTCAATAAAAATGATTGTCGGAACTCCCCTGATTTGATATCGCTTTTGAATCTCTTCCTGTTCAGGATGCCGTTTCGTCAGATCGATCCGCATGGTAAGAAATCGCTTGCTTAATGTTACAATATCAGGGTGGTTGAAGACCTCATTCTCCATACCGCGACAGGGCACGCACCAGTCTGCATAGACATCAAGAATAACAGGTCTATTCCCCTTGCAAGACTCAATCACACTTCGATCGTACGGGGCCCAATCGACGTGCGGGGCTGTTCGCGAGCCTGATATGAAAACGACGATCGCCACTCCGATCAAAAGAGTGCCCAGCCCCCTTTTCAGAAAGGCAAAACCCCGTGCGGCGCTCCGGCTTTTGTCGAGCCAGCCGAGATGCACACCGGCACCTGCCAATACAGCGGCAAAGAGGAGCGCTTCCATGGTATCACTGCGGACCAGGGGCTGAATCATGTAGACCCCCATTCCCAGGAGCACCCATCCCAAGAGTTTCCTTACCCAGATCATCCATTCTCCCGACATGGGTAGTTTCTCCAAGGTTCCGGAGAAAACAGCCAGTAAGGAGAGGGGAAGACCCATGCCGATACTGAGAACAAAAAAATAGACGAATCCTATGAGGGGATCGCCTTTCTGTCCTACATAGGTCAAGAGTCCCAGGATGAAAGGACCCAGACAGGGGGCGGCAACGATCCCCAGTGTCAACCCCATAAAAAAGGTCCCGAAAAATCCCCCGAAATTCTTCGAGGCCAGGTTGGTGAGGCCTGTGGGAATTCTCAGTTCCCATAGGCCAAAGAAACTCAAAGCAAAAGCGACCAGGATTCCCGCCACCAGGACGAGGACAAAAGGATTCTGGCAGGCGGTCCCGAGCATACCCCCTGAAAAAGCGGCTCCCACGCCTAGAATAGAATTGGTGAAAGCCAGACCGGAGATGTAAAGAATGCCATGAATTATGGTCTTTCCCTTGATCTGTTGGCTCCTACCACCAAAATAGGATACGGTAATCGGGATCAGAGGGTAGATACAGGGCGTCAGATTGAGGGCCAAACCGGCCAGGAAGATGCTCAGCAGCGTCAGCCAGAGGCTCGCGGTCAATCTGAGTCCAGGAACAAGGGCCCCCTCGTTCATATCTGAGGCGGAAGCGAAGATCTCTCGATTTTGGAGGACAACCTCGGTTCCCTGAGGCGCAATGACAAGGGCAAAAGGGGACTGTACTGTCTCCGGAGGCAAGCAGGATGTATTCGTACAGGCCTGGTAGGAGAACCTGTATTCTACAGAGCGCTTTCCAACTTGAGCCTCTTCGGCGACCATCATGTCGGCATGTATTTGGATTTTTTCTGAGTAGACTTCAAGTTTTTCTTTCGAATAATCGAATTTCTTAAGTTCAGGGGGGGGGAAACGGATATTGTCAATCTTGATCCCAGGGACTTCATAGCAAGAAAAAACAGAGGGGATAAGCCCGTCATCACTCTTTGTCGGACCATGTAGAAACCATGGGGGGGAGATGTTGACCTCAAAGACAATCGGATAAGAACCTCCCGCCGGATATTGGTCTTGGGAATGGAGCACCGTAACATTGGCCACAGTGGCATGGGAAATCCCCATAAAGGCCGGAAGGCTCAGAAAGAAAAAAATGGATACCCTGCTGAGGAGAGATAGAAGCCCCCTCACCATGACTACCAAAGCCTGATACGATCCCCTATGGTTTTGCGCCACCTGCCTGGACCCCTTTTTTGTCAGTAGTATAAATGCATTGTCTCATCTAAGGCCGAACAAAACGCACTGTTTAAAGGCGCTGCCCTGCTTTGTTATGATCTGGTGATACCCATATGTATAAGTTTACCACATCCTTTGGGCACAAACAAGTACTCTGTCCGTTCCCGCAAGACAGATCAACGCACTCGGGAGGGATAAATCGGTTGGCGAGTCGGTTATGTGAGAGTTATCGGTTCGAAGGACTCCAGGCCCCGCACCATGATATTTTACGATACGCTCAAGGCATCTCTTTCATCTTCCGTCGATAGTGAAAGTAGGCGGCGATTCCCATCAGCCCGAGGATATACCCAATTCCACCGACAATATCTTTTATGGAAGGTCCCCTATTGCGATCCTCCACAAGTATCCGGATAACCGGTCTGAGTTCTCTCTCAATGGCTTTTTCAATTGCCCTTTCCATCTCGTCCGAGCTCAAACCAACCGCAGATGGAGGTTCTGATTTCCCTTTGGGTTCGGCCTCGTGGGGCTCAGGACCCGGCATGGTCCATTCGGCCATATGCCCCATTCCAGCCTGAAGGACAATTTTCAGACCGGTGTTCTCCGGGGCCTTGAAGGTGAATTCGCCGAGATTGTCCGTCTTTCCATCAAGGATGTGATTCCCATGGAGATCGGACACGATGACTTTCCCCTCCTTAACTGTTTTTCCGCCGCTGAACTTGCTCTTTGTGTGGATCATGCCTCCTTCTTCCCACGCAAAAATGGTCACCCTATGTGCCATGGCAGGGCTGGTGAGGCACAAAAGGGCAGTCAAAACAACCGATCCCACACCATGAACGCTCCTTTTTTGAAAGTCAAAGATACATTTTAGGGTCATAACGAACTCCACAAGACGCAGTCTCTTTTGGACCATATTTCACTCCTGATACCCCGGAAGCATGGCCGGACTTACCTTTCTCAGGAAGGCCACGGAAGAGCTGGTAATGATTCCCTCTATAATCATCACAGGAAGATGAGACAGGACCAGCAACAAGGAGGACTTGAGAAAGCCCTCTTCCGTAAATACCAATGAGAGCGCGGCCAGGATAGCTCCGAAAAAAACGGATAAGAAGCCGCAGGCAAAGGCCGCGGACAATGCCACTGGCTTCCTTTTCAGGGCAAAGGGACCAAACAGGTAATAACACAAAAGGGCCGGAAGGGCCATAATGACAGTATTGACGCCGAGGGTCGTGATACCTCCGAACTGAAAAAACAGGGCCTGAAGTGTGAGCCCCACAAGGATCGCCGGAAAGGCGGCCCAACCAAGCAAAAGGCCGACAAGGCCGTTGAGTATAAGGTGGACACTTGACGGCCCTATGGGGACACGGACAAGAGAGACCACGAAAAAGGCGGCCGCAAGGACACCCGTCTGCGGGACATGTTCATAATCCATTTTCTTGAGGCCGACGGCTGTCCCTGACACGGCAAGGACTAAGCCTGTCACCAAAACCGGGCCTGAGAGTACTCCTTCCGATATATGCATGATTTATTCTACACCGCCTTCATCCTAAAATTCAATGGCGAGTTGGGCAGTGAGGAGGGTCCTCTCATCATCATTCTCAAATTCCCCGTAGAGATATTCAATCGATAGAGAGGTGTTCTCAAAGAGCCCATAGGTGGCGGCGGCCCCATACTGCTTTTCAGGAAGGAGGTTCAGGGTATCATCCGTGCCCTCATAACGGAGAGCAACCTCCAGGTTGTGCAAGAGCAAGTAGGCCAGTTCAAGGTTCCAGGCCGAAGGCTCGAATTTGGCCCCGGGGTCCAGGTCATCCGCTTCAAAATGATCCGTGGCGCAGACATATTCCCCTTCGAAGAACAACTTGTCCATGAAGGTAAGGCTCAGAAAGGCGCTGAAACCCTCCACGTAATCATTGATTTCGCTAATCCCCTCTTCTTCAAGGGCATCCTGAATACCATTGGTGTCCGCCATATTGGATATCCAGGAGACACCCATGGTCAAGCCGATATGGGGGGCCATCCCTTCCGGGAGGGTCAGGACCGCGCTTGCGACAAAATTGTCGATGTGATCATCGCTTTCACCGGTCTCATTGATGTCTCCATTGTATGCGGCCAGACAAATGTCCAGCATATCATTGGCGAAACCGACCTTTACGGCGCTCTCCCTCGTCTCACCCAACTCCAGTGTGAGGGGATCGCTGATAAAATGGCTCGCGAAATTCCCAAAGGGCACATACATCTTTCCCGCATTGAGATAGAGAGGCACAACTTCTTCTCCATCAAGAATGATGATCCCCTCATCCACAAAGACATCATCATCGTCATCATCTTCGTATTTGAAGAGCACATGCCCTTTCACATGCTTTGCAACATCCACATCCACTCCCACCTCCACCGTGGCAAGGCTGATATCGCTCGAATCCGTATCCTGTTCCTCGGGGTCCCTGAAATCGAGGTCCTCATATCCGGCCTCCACCTCAATGACTCCACTCAGGGTGAATCTCTCAGACCATTTTCCCAAACCTTGATCCTCCAGTTTCTCTTCAATCCGTCTCACCCTGTCTGCCAGGCCCTTGACCCCGGCAGAGCCCTCGTGGAGATCCTTCTGCTCTGAAGCGGCCAATCGGATGGAAGGGACCTCCGATGCCCTTACGGTTACAGGTTCCTGGCCCGGCATCTCTGCAAAGGCAGGGGTCAACAAGGAGAATCCACCTGCGACAATACCCACGAACATAGCCAAACACTCTTTCCTCATTATCATTTCTTTTTTTCTCCTTCTTCTACGATATCGATGCTGATGTACAGATTATCCACATATGAAACGGCCAGCCACAGCCTCATCATGAAAAAGTAACCACTCAGAAATCAGAGGCCCGGGAGCCGGGCTTCCAAGAGTAATTAAAATCGGATTTCTCCACCTTACGGCCCCTGCCAGTCATGGAACCTGATCCAAAGCACGGCGCCCAATTCAACATCTTTGTCCTCACCATCATGTTTCATCTTATAGTCGGCTGTATTCAGAGCGGCAAAACCCCACCAGCCGGCCCTGGGAACCGCGAAAGTAAAGACGCCGTTTTGATCGGCCTTGACCGTCTGCGTGATCATGTAGTCGGTAGGGGCCTTGGCCTTTCCATCGGCATTATAAAACTCCACTTCCACTTCCGCATAGGGAACCGGCTCACCCTCCAATTTGACTATCCCTTGAAAGACGTTTCCTGCGTAAAGCCCGAAGGGCTTGGCAAGAGGGGCGATCTCCGTTTTCAGACCTATCTCCCGATCCCAACCCTCATCGTCGCCATAGGCCGTCACCACGGTCTTAGTGTAATGGATAATAAAGCAGTCCTCCGCCGCCTCCCAGTAAGGTTCCGGTTCCATGGAAAAGACATAGATGCCCGGCCTCTTGATTTCATAATCCGTTGCCCAGGCCTTATGTCCCATGACCTTGGTCTCCTTTAAGGTGCCCAATAAATTCTGTTTCTTGCCGTTGGCAACAACGCTGAAGGCCAGGGGTTTTACAAGCTCCATGCCCAGGAGTTCAAAGGGGTGGGAAAAAGAAAGATTCAGGTTGATAACCCTGCTATCGCCCTGCATAACCATGGAATCGGATGGGATCAACATACCGTAATGGGCCAAACCCGGAGAGTTGAGGCCCAGAACGAAAAAAGCGATTATGACCAAGAGTCGTGAAGTCTTCATAAGTTTTTTCTCCTCTCATGTTCTTGTGAGACTCAGACGGTTCCATTGATGGGAGTTCGCCCGATCCGTCACGTTTTCAGTCAAAAAAAAAGCCACAAAGGTCCGCGGGATTTTCGTATCCCTTCGGCCTTCATGGCCTATTCTTGTTTCGTGTTGTCTGGTATTTTTTGTTAATCAGACTTCATGTCCGATTCAGGCGCACACTATCAATGCATTCGGAAGGTGTCAACACTTTTTCCGTCCAATAGCCTCAACCCGTTGAGTAGGACCGCATGGATTTATAAGCGAGTCGTTGTCACGAGACCTTTGAAAAATGCTCAATTTTGTTTAAGTGTAAGGAAGGCGAAAATTCTAACGGGAGGAATATATCGAATATTTCGAGGATTAAAATCTGAACCTGACACGGCAATTGGGCAAAAGGGGGCGTTTTGCAAAGGTCTCGTCACTTCAACATCCCATACTCCGTGTCTCACTCTTTAATCTTATTTGTCCTGTACTGATGGTAGGCATCTCTGAGTGAGACATAAGGATCAAGGGCGGCCTCTTTGACGGATTCATAATTTCCTATGGAAAGAGAGGTCTTGTTGACCTGTTCATAGCCCTTGGTGGCGAGGCTGTACTTGGTAGGTTCTACCATGTAGTTGATCGGATTGAGAAAGGAATCACCTGCAATACCCACGGAATCCCGGAGGCTGGAGGGTCCGAGTATAGGCCAGTTAATGTATATGCCCGGTCCGAGTCCAAAAAAACCGAGGGTCTGACCGAAATCCTCTTCCATTGCCCCGAGATGGCACCACTTTTCAGCAGGGTCCATAAACCCGAGAACGCCTACGGTCGAGTTGATCATAAAGCGTCCGATCTCGCTGCCAAGGCCATCGACTTTTCCCTGTAAAAGGCAATTGACGGCACGGACCGGCATCAGCAGGTTTCTAAAGAAATTCCTCACCCCGATTCTGACTCGTTCGGGAGCGACCGTTTTATAACCGGTGGCAACAGGCTTCAGGACCCAGAAATAGAGTTTATCGTTGAAGTGGAAGAAGACCCTATTAATCGGCTCAAGAGGATCGGCAATGGCATCTGATTCCTCTTCATCCCAATCATCGAAATCAGGTTCCTCATCGAATGGATCTTCTTCCGCCGATGAGGTTTGGTGGTCCTCCTTAGTCTGGGCACCCTCTTCCCCGGCAGCTTCCTCCGGGGTCATGACCTCTCGGGGGTCAAAGAATTCGATACTGAGTAAAGATGGATGTTGAGGCCCGAGGGAAGATCCTGATGACGCACCCAGCTCAGGCCCAAAAAAGATAAAACAGACTAGATGGAAAAAGAAAAATATTACGGAAACCCTGAAAAACATCCTTATCAATGAACGATTCCTTTCAAAGAGAGCCTCATCGGGCCTCTACCCTCTGTTCTTCATGACCTTGGCTTTGAGCTTTTCCACCAGGTCCTCATAGGATGACCGATTAATTATGCTGTTGAACTGTTTTCGGTAGTTGTTGATGAGACTCACCCCTTCGATGGAGATATCATAGACAAACCAATCTTTCCCCTTTTTCTTGACCCGGTACTTAACAAAAATCGGTTTATCATTTTGTGTAAGGATTTTGACCTTGACGATTCCATAGGGGCCGGAGACCTTCTCTCCCTCATAGGTTACGACCTCCCCTGAATAACCACCCACCTTGTCCATATAGGTGTCTTCCAATAACTCACCGAAAAGCTTTATGAACTCTGTCTTCTCATCATCGGTTCTCTTAGACCAGTGTATGGCCAGGGCCCTCCTGGACATCTCCTTCCAGTCGAATCGCTCATCCACCGCCTTTCGGATCAACCTGTCCCTTTCAGTGGTTTTCTCGGGCGTTTTCAGGGCAGGATTACTGACAATGGCAAGAATCTTGTCGGTTGTCTCCTTAATTCTGTCGGTGGCTTCCCCCGCAAGAGCCGGGGTCCCGACCAGCATAAGCAAAACTATGAGACCAATACTTCTAAGGGAAAATGTCCGGGGCATAAATAGCTCCTCGTCAGGATGTTCGCTAGAGTTTTCCAAAAACGAAATTTGAGATCAACTCCTCCAGGTCAATGGCAGCTTGGGTGTCGCGAATCACGTCTCCCGGTCCAAGAATCTCTTCAGACCCGCCGGGAGTGATTTCCACATATTTTTCGCCTATCATTCCCTTTGTCTTGACCGAGGCGATGGCGTCATCCTGGATCTTCAGGTCCAAAGGAAGTCTCATTTTCACCCTAGCCTGGTAGTCTTCAAGGATAACCTTTTTGACCTGTCCAACCTCCACTCCAGCAACCATGACCGTTGATCCCTCCTTCAAGCCTCCGCTATTGGAGAAGATCGCTTCGATCTCGTAGCCCTTTTCGCCCATCACTTCCATTCTGCCGAGTTTGATCGATAGGTATCCCAGGCAAAGGATGCCCACAACCATAAAAAGTCCAACAGCCAATTCAAGGTCTGGTTTTTTCAATGGATACACCTCTCTTCTTAGGCATCCGGATATCCTGCAGCCTATCCGGACACATCCGCATGGTTCATAGACCTGCCCCGGACTCTATTGCCGACAAAGGAGCAAACAACTTGATCCTCTGAAGACATCAGCTCCTCGGGCGTGCCCACGGCCCGAATAACGCCATTGTGGAGCATGGCTATGCGATCCACAATTGGAAAGATCTCGGGAATCTCATGGGTTACGATGATCCCCGTATAGGAAATTCTGTCATGCCAGGAATGAATAAGTTCAAGAATCGCCTGCCCCATGACCGGATCCAGTCCTGTTGTAGGTTCATCAAAAAGCATGATCTGGGGGTCCATGATCAAGGCCCGTGCAAGGGCCGTCCTCTTGACCATCCCGCCGCTGATCTGGGAAGGGAACTTATGTTCCGCCCCTGACAGCCCGACATTATCGAGTGCCTCAAGCACCCTTTCACTTATAAGATCATCGCTCAACCGGGTCTTTTCCTTAAGCGGGAAGGCGACATTCTCAAAGACGGTCATCGAGTCGAATAGGGCGCCCCCCTGGAAAAGAAACCCCAAGCCGGCCCGCAAATCGGTCAGTCTTTTCCCCTTCAGCATGCCCATATCCTGCCCATTGATGATAACGTTCCCCTGATCAGGAATCATGAGACCCGCCACATGTTTCAAAAGAACGCTTTTGCCGCTGCCGCTCCCACCAATGAGCGCCATCACTTCCCCTTTTTTGATATCCAACGATATGCCTTTCAGCACTTCGTTTCCGTCAAAAGAGGCATGCAGATTTTCGATCTTTATCATCGTCTGACCTAAAAAAGAAGGGATGTCATGAAATAATCCCACACAAGGATAAGGACAGACGACATCACAACAGCCTGAGTTGTGGCCTTGCTTACGCCCTCCGCACCGAAACCTGTAAAAATACCGGTATAATATCCTTTATAACAGGATACCCAGATAATGATTACTCCAAAGGTGAGGGATTTGTAAATCCCTTCCAAGACATCGGAAATTTCCACATAGCTGGCCATTTCCCCGAAATAGGTGCCGGCCCCGACTCCGAGAAGCTTGCCGCCGATCAGATACCCACCAAAAATACCCACCACATCGAAAATAGCACATAATAGAGGCACACAAATAATACCTGCCACAAGGTTTGGGACCACAAGATAGCGGAAGGGATTCAACCCCATCAGAAGGAGCGAATCCACCTGCTCGGTGATACGCATAATCCCGATTTCAGCCGTAATGGCCGAGCCTGCCCTCCCTGTAATCATCAGGGCGGAGATGACCGGACCCAGTTCTTTGATCAACGCGAGGCCCACCATGGGCCCCAGAAAAGCGTCCGATCCGAATTGGGTCAGGGTATAGAAGCCCTGGAATCCGAGTACCATGCCGGCGAAGGCCCCAGTCAGAATAATAACAAACATGGACTGAAAGCCGATAAAATTGATCTGCTTGAGAATACGGGAAAACTTGAGGGGAGGGATCAGGGTGAAAAAAAGGGCCTTAAACAGAAAAAGACCCATGACCCCCATCCTTTTGAGATACATTAAAGTAAGAAAACCCAACTTTCGTATGTGTTGCATATACAATATTCTTTCAAATATCTATGATTATGTCAAACCGAATTCAGATATCCTTGAGCAGCTTGTTGACAGGCGATTTTTCAATAATCGTGCCGAAAGAAGTCAGACATTCAGCAAGGTCCTTCAGCTCATCTGATTGCGTGACGGGGATGTTATCACTGCCGAAATTCTCCACAGCATCAATAACGTACTTAATGGTCATAGATTCGGGATCCAAGGCAGGTTGAAAAGCGGTTTCATTGCCCCCGTTGACATTGATCTCCGACACAAGTCCTGCTCGCACCAGATCAAAAAGGATCTGCCGCACCAGGCGGATAGGGATCTCAAGCTTGTGGGAAATCTGGGCCTCATTCCAGGGCTCATCTCTCTGGTAGAAACTCTTGACAAGCAGATTAACAATACGCAGAGTCAGCAGCCTTTTGTAAGAATGGCTCAAGTTCAGACAATCAGGCTCAAACTCATACGTGTCTACGTTCTGGTGTGCGAAAGAGATTTCAGCTCCAAACAAAACAATGAGCCAGCTTATCTGAAGCCACAGGATAAACAGGGGCAGGGCCGCGAAACTGCCATAAATCGCGTTATATTTGGCCACGTAAATCTGGGAACTGATATAGGCGTATTGGAAAAGTTGATAGAGCGTGCCTGCCAGGATTCCCGCAAGAACGCCGGAGCTGAAATTCACCTTAGTATTTGGGAGAAAGATAAATACAAAGGTGAAAAGGGTCCAGATAACACAATAGGGCAACAGCTTCAGGGTAAGGGTGATGGCGGGGCTGATGAGCCCCAGAATCGCAATCCTCTGCACGATCATTTCAACCTGACCCGATATGACCACTGTCACGGCGCTTGAAAGGACAAAGAGGATGGGACAGATAAGCATAATGGAAAGATAATCGGTGACCTTTCTTCCGAGCGGCCTGGTCTTCTTGATCCCCCACACATGATTGAATGAACTTTCAATGTTTCCCAGGACCCTAATGATGGCCCAGAGCAGCACGACGATTCCGATTCCGGCAATCACACTGCCTTTGGTTTTCTCCAGCATGACATCGGAAAAACTGAGGATCCATTCAAACACCTCCTCCTGACCTTCCAGATTGGCAAGGAGATGCTTTCTCAAGGATTTTTCAAAGCCGAAACCCTTGGCGATCCCGAAAAGCATGGCAAAAACCGGAACAACGGAAAGGAGGGAATAAAAGGTCAACGCAGAGGCCCGCAACTGGATCTTGTCGAGGCTGAATCCCCGCATAGACAAGACCACGATCCTCAGGGTTCGAATCAGTATCGATCTGGGACGAGAAAGCTCGTTTGAGCGAATTCTCCAGATATCGGCCTTGGCAAATCGGATCAATTCTTTAATCATCCCTGACCTCCGCAATTAATAACCCTCTTTGTATCTTTCCAAAAAGCCTGGGCAGTCTCGACCGCCATGAGGCCTTATGGCCCCATTATAGCAATTTTACACGAATTTTCTAAGGACTTACCGATATTTTGCCATAATAGAGTAAAATGATGCCTATTCAATGGTCAAGATAAAAGGGCCACCCCAATCAAGAGCCGGGGATCACAGAGGAAGCCTTTTTCTTCTTGATCAGGAAGCCTTTTTCTTTTAGATTTTGATAAGAAGTGCATTCATCTGAACAATGCCCGAGGTTCCCGATGAATGTCCGGTGGCAAACCTATCGATTGATGCGCCTTAAACCAAGGAGGATTATCATGGCCCAAAAAGTAGTGATATACGGCAAATCAGGGTGACCCTATACCAAGGGTGCCAGGTCGGCATACGGCAATGACTCAACCTATGTAGATGTGAAGGCGGACCCCGAGAACCTGGAGAAGATGCTCAAGTATTCGGGAGGAGTTCGTGAGGTGCCCGTGATTGTTGAAGGCGATAAGGTCACGGTTGGTCATGGAGGCACTTGAGGGGTATGATCGCTCACCGGGCGTGAGCCATAAACTTATTTCAACTGAGATTTAAGAGTCGGAACATGAAGTTTGAACGCTTTCCAAGTGATATCCAGCCCTATTTGGTGCCCAAACCCCATGGACGGATGGTCTATGGATGTCTCGGGTGCGGATCGGAGTATGACTCTTCCCAGCTCCTGTATACCTGTCCTGCATGCGACAGCGTGCTCCTCCTCCATAATAAGAATAGGCAAGAGGTTTACAGTGTCGGGGGCAAGAGGTGGCGCGACATCTTTGACTACCGCAGAATGCTGAACCACAACGCCTTGAAAGGGATTTTCCGATACTACGAATTCATCGCTCCGGTTATCCCCTTAGATCATATTGTCTATCTGGGTGAGGCCCATACGCCGCTTGTGGAGGCTAATGCCAGGCTCAAAGAAAGGGCGGGCATGAATTTTTATTTCAAGAATGACGGTCTTAATCCAAGCGCTTCCTTCAAAGACAGGGGTATGGCCTGCGCTTTGAGCTACATCAACCACATTGCCAAGAAGGATGGGATAGACAATCTCCTCGCTGTCTGCGCCTCCACAGGAGACACCTCTGCCTCGGCCGCCCTCTACGCGTCCTATCTCGATGACTTCCTGAAATCGGCCGTCCTGCTGCCCAGGGGAAAGGTGACCCCTCAACAACTCTCCCAACCGCTGGGCAGCGGCGCTACGGTTCTTGAAATACCGGGCGTTTTCGACGATTGCATGAAGGTTGTTGAGTCACTTGCGCGGGATTACCATGTGGCCCTATTGAATTCAAAAAACAGCTGGCGGATCTTGGGGCAGGAATCTTTTGCCTATGAGATTGCCCAAGACTTCGACTACGAAGTGGGCGATAAAGCGGTTTTCGTGCCTATTGGAAATGCCGGCAATATAACCGCCGTGATGAGCGGTTTCCTGAAGTTCCACGAAGCCGGAATAATCGACCGGCTCCCCAAGATCATAGGTGTGCAGTCGGAGCACGCCGATCCCGTGTACCGCTATTACCTCAATGACCAGGGGGATGATCACGATTTCGTTCCTGTTGTTGTGGAACCGAGTGTGGCGCAGGCCGCCATGATAGGGAACCCCGTGTCCATGCCCAGGGTCATCAAACTTGCCAGGGAATATAACCGATCGGCCCGGGGAAAAAAGGTTTTCGTGGTTCAGGTGAGTGAGCAGGAGATCATGGATTCCATGATCATTGCCAACAGGAACGGCCATATCGCCTGCACTCAGGGAGGAGAGTCCTTCGCCGGGCTTCAAAAGGCAAGAGAGCTGGGCTACGTAGGGCCGGACGAAGTGGGAGTCCTCGACTCGACAGCCCACATACTTAAGTTTGTTGTTTTTCAGGAGAAGTATTTTACAGACGGTTTTGGACCGGAGTTCAACGTCAAACCACGACAGGAGCTTAAAAACGCGCCCCTTGTAGTGGAACCTGAGGGCCTTTCAGTATATCCGTCGCAGGGGAACCCCTTGCCTGACAAAGACATGAAAATCTTCGTGACCAAGACGGCATCTGAAATAGCCGATATCTTGAGGCTGAAGAAAAGGTAGTCTTCTGTAATTTCACAAAAACAAAAGGCCGGCATGGTCCCAAGCCGGCATATCCTCGATCGGGGAAGAAAGGCCGCACGATCACGCCAATTCCATAACCTTCAGAACAAGTTTTTCAATCCCCACGGCCACATCCTTAATCCCGGGACCCAGCATGTAGGCAGGTGTCGTCACGATGTGATTATTCTCATCCAGACAGATCATATCGACTGTACAGGTCTTGTGTTTCCCCCCCATCGCTTCTATGGCATTGGCCGTGCCGACATCGTTCCCTATGGTCACCTCCGGTCCGTTGCCTGCCAGCGCCCTTGTCAGTGTCGCCGGGGCTATGCAGATTGCCCCGATCGGTTTCCCTGCGGTGACCATCTCCTGGAGAATCCGTTGCACCTCCTTATGCACTTTTGCCTCCGGGCCTTTTACCGCAAAATCACTGAGGTTCTTGGCAGCGCCGAAACCTCCTGGAATGATGAGGGCATCGAGAGCTTCGGCCTTCACGTCTTTGAGGTTCTTGATCTCACCACGTGCGATCCTCGCGGACTCTACAAGGACATTTCTCTTTTCATCCGTCACCTCTTGGGTCAGGTGGTTAATGACATGGAGCTGTTCCATATCAGGGGCCATGCAAATGATCTCAGCCCCGGCACGGTCAAGGGTCAGCAAGGTGATGACCGACTCATGGATCTCCGCTCCATCAAACACGCCACATCCGGATAACAAAACACCGACTTTCTTTGCCATGATATCCCCCTTTCTCTAACAGATCGACAAAACAGTGAATAAAACCATACGCATCCCCGCAGCCAAACAGGCAGGGACCTATTTCGGTTCAAGATTACAGACGCCCGGATGAACACAATGGCGTATGAAAGTGGATTATCAGAGAACCGGCGCTTTTCTGTCAAGGACAAACCACACCATCGAACCCATGCCTCCACTTGCATTGCCAGAGAAAATGGGGGATAATACTGTGCCGTGATAGGAGGTGAAGCAGATACAATATGACATCAACGAAGAACAATCGATCTGTTGAAAAGAACTCCACACAGGAACCAGCCCCGAACCGGTCTCCATCTTGGAAGAGGTGGGTATCCCCTCTTTTGGCCGCGTTCATAGGTCTCGTCTTGATTCTGGCGGCCATTGTAAAATCTATGGACATGGACCTCTTTGTCCTCCAACTCAAAGACTATGGGATACCTATCGGCGATAAATGGTTGGCCGTGAGCGCCTGGGCCCTTATTGTCGTGGAGTGTACTCTGGGTGTGGGGAACATCCTGTTTTATCGCCCAAGGCTGACGCTCGCGCTGACCGGGGTCCTGTTTTTGGTCTTCCAGGGATTCACCGGATGGGCCTGGCTTACGAATGCTACGGAAGAATGCGGGTGTTTCGGGGTCTGGATGAAACGCACCCCTGGGGAAGCGGCCATTGAAAACCTGTTGCTGTTTGTCTTAACGCTCCTGCCTTGGATAATGTCGCGGTCCCGGCAGGTTACGCCGAACCGTATGAAGGCGTCGGCCGTCGTCTCGGCCGCTGTCTGCGGATGCATTCTACCTTTTATCTTTGGTTTTTCCCTGTCCGAAACAGAGCAATCCCCATGGGACAAGATTCAGGCAGAGCTGGCCCGGCTGGAGATACAGGGTGCCAACGACATCGATTTGAGTCAAGGGGAGTATCTGATTGTCCTGATGGCCACGGACTGTGACCATTGCCGTGAGGTCCTTTTTGAACTGAATGCCTTATCCGAAGAACCGAATCTCCCCTCCTTAGTGGGCCTGTGCGCAAATGATGAAGAGCAGGTCTCGATGTTCATGGAGGAATCTCGACCAGCCTTTCCGATCAGACGCATCAGGGATAATGCCTTTTGGCATCTGTTGAGAGAGGGAGACTTGCCGCGGGTCATCCTTGTCAGCAACAGAAAGGTCCTCCAGGTATGGGACTACAACGTGCCGACCTATGGGATGATTGAGGACGTCCTCTCAAATTGACTCCTTTTCCTCGATCCTCTTCAGCTCTATGGTCACGGCATTGACCTTGTCCATACAGTCAAGCTCCAAGAGATCGGGATTTCCCCACTCAGAAGGGAAACCTCCCCCGAACTGGAGCATGATAACGTAGGGGAAGATGCCGTGATAAAAAAAACCGCACAGTCCGGCCGTATTATATCCGCTCAATTCAAGTCGGTCTCCCACTTTGTGGCCGGCGCTGCACACTCCCTTAACATTTCTGATCGTGCCGACGACACGACAGCCCACCCTTTCCTCTTCAGACATCTTTAATGACCTCCCTAATCCGATAATCAGTAACCATGGTTCCAAGTTTCTCCCATATAACCGGTGACGGCGATGCCGGTAACCTCCGGGAGGAACTTACGGATAGCAAGATACGTATCCAGACCGCTCAAACCGGGTAACTTCAAGGCCCTTCCACATCGAATCTCTCTACTTCAAGGATATCAAACAGCTTATGACAGAACTCCTTATTGTCATCCACGACAAGGATTCTCTTGCCATGCTCCATTCAAAGCATCTCCGTAAACGGTTTCTCCACCCTCTCCACTTCGGTCGATTGGTTTCGGGCTTGGGTAGGCAGTTTCACAACAAAACTCGATCCCTTTTCCGGTTCCGATACAACATCGATGAAACCTCCATGCCTGTCGACGATCTGTTGACTTATTGAGAGACCAAAGCCTATTCCCCTGGACTTAGTGGTAAAAAGCGGGTCGAAGATTTCGGGGATATGCTCCGGATCAATGCCGGAACCTGTATCCTTGATGAGGGTTTCAGTAAATTCTCCATCCTCTGAGACTTCCAAACCAACCGTGAGTGTTCCATCTTCATTCATTGCATCGACGGCGTTCTTAATGATATTTCTGAACGTCATGTGAAGTTGTTGGGAATCACCATAAACCAGGACCCCTTCCTTCATCTCTCGCTGAACTCTTATGGTTTTTGGGATCCTGGACTCGGATATGGCTTCATTAAGGAGAACAGCCAAATCGAGTTTTTCCTTTCGTAATGATTTCATACGTGTCAGATCAAGAAGGCTCTCCATAATGGCTGTTGAGTATTTCACCTGCCTACTTATTCGATCCAGATGGGTCATTGTCTTTTGATCTGGATCATTGAGTTTCTTTTTCAAATAGTAGACAGAACTCCCGATTACAGCCAATGGATTTCGCAACTCGTGCGAGACGCTCCCGGCAAACTTGCCAAGGGTGGCAAGGCGTTCCGAAGCGAGGAGTCTCTCCTGGGCATGCCTCAATTCGGCCGTCCTTTCGTTGACCATCTCCTCAAGGTGATCTTTGTGCTCTTTTAGCTCCTCCTCAGCTCTCTTTCGTTCCGAGATATCCTGAACGATCACCGCAAATCGGCCCTTTTGGGGGACATATGCCACCACATATAAACACCTGTCCAGCTCCTTTAAATACCTTTCAAAGGTAGCAGGATTCCCAGTTGTTATGACCTCTGCATATGTATCGACCCAGTATTTTTCCAAGCTCGGAAGCAAGCCGAGTACTGTCTTGCCAAGGATCCTCTCCCTCTCAATTCCTACAATCTTTTCAAAGGCTGCGTTCACTTCGATAAAGCGATAGTCATAGGGAGTTCCATCTTCCTTGCATAGAACTTCGTGCAATGCAAACCCGGCCGACATTTCAGTGATCAGCAGATGATACGACTCTTCTCTTTCCCGCAATAATGCCTCTGCCTGATCACGCTTCTTTATCTTGTCTATTAAATCCATACGCATTTCATTGACTGAATGTGCCAGGACAGAGAGTTCATTTTTTTCATTATATTTTTCAGGATATCTCCTTAATCGTAGAGGAGTGCCCGGGTTTTCTAAATCGAATGATCTTACGTATTGTGCCAGAGTGTGGAGATGCCTCCCAACAAGGATATAGAAAAGAAATAGAATAAAGAAGGCGACAACAAAGACATGGGCTGTCTGAATGAGGAAAATGATAGACACCTTGTTTAACAACCGTTCATACACTCCCCGCAAACTCGCCGTGACTCGCATCGTCCCTAAGTAAATCTCCCGGCCTCTGAAACCATGAGATAAGATATATTCACGGGTAAGGATATGTTTTGTCTCAGGGCTCCCCACACGTATGAGGCTTTTATCCTCTAACTCGACCTCCAGGTACTGCATGTTTCTCAATTTTAAGATACCCTGGAGTTGCATCTTTAAGGCGTCCATGTTGGAAACCCACATTGTGTTGGCAATGCTCTGCCTATAACTTACGTCGATCTGCCGGAATGTATCTCGAATCGATTCCCTATCTCTGGAGTAGTCAATATATAACTGTACGCCGGTTCCGATAAAAGTGATGATCGAGCTGACGAGAAGCATGAAAAGGATGAACTTACCAGCCACACTATATCTCAAGGAATTGAGTATCTCCCCTACTTTGACCATCCATCCACCTCTCTGACCAGGAGACCTATGGTCTTATTAAACATATCTTGGTAGGTTCCATCCTTTTTCATCTCGGCCATGGCTTCAGCTATTTTCGGGATGAGCTTTAAGTGTTTTTTATTGAGATACAAGAAAAACTCTCTCGTTGCCAGTGGCGGATCGAGTGCTTTGACACCCTTCATCCCCATCAGCTTGAGGATCCCATATCCGATATATCGATCATAAATGATCATGTCCGCCCTGTTCTTTTTGAGAAGAGTAAACAGGAGCCTCGGATTTTCAACTTTTGTGAGGTTTTTCACCTCTTTGGTATTCTCTTCCATGATCTTAAAGCCGGTAACGATCCCGACGGTGTAGGGTTTCAAACTCTCCCACCCCTCTATCTCGATATCCACGTCCTTTGAGAAAGCAACATAATAGGCGTCAAACAATTTTTCAGGTACTTTGACTATATTCGGAAATCTGTTACCGGTAATCTCGTGGATATCGGACACACGACTGATATCTCCGTCTAGGGCGCCATCGTTGGCAAGGATAATGGAACGGGCCGGCGGCAATTGCACAAAGACCACCTCCTTTCCCACCCTGGCGAGGGCTTCTTTGATGACAAGGTCAAGGAATCCAGTCTCTTGGGGTGTGGAGAGGACCATGGTGTAGAAATCACCGATGCGAAGGGGCTCTCCTGCAAAGGCGGGGCGGATCATCAAAACCAGAACAGCAAGAAATAAAGGGATGGTTTTCATGGCATTTCCCTCCTCATTTTCTTTAGTTTGCCCTCTGGTGCGAGTCCCCACAGGCTCTTCACAAGCCTCTGAAGACTTTGTATCTCACTCCTCCTTCCAGGCCAATATCTCCTTAACGGTTTTAAGGAGGTTCACTACGGAGTAAGGCTTTTGAAGGAAGGGAAAACCCTTGTCGATTACAATCTGTCGGTGTGATTTCTGATCAGTGTATCCACTGCAGAGCAATACGCGAAGCCCTGGTTTCCTGCCCAGAAGCTTGGTCACCAACTGTACGCCGTTTTCCCCAGGCAGGACGACATCGGAGAAGACCAATTGGAAATCGCCGTTCTCTTTTTTAAAAATATCAAGGCCCTCTTTTGCGTTTCCACATTCAAATACGACATATCCGCTTTTTCTTAAGGCCCTCGTCGCGAACTCACGGACACCATCCTCATCCTCCACAAGGAGTATTCGTTCATTGTGCCCCTTCAGTTCCTGCGTTGGTACAATAGGGTCTGTTTTCTCTTCAACCTTTAATGGAACGGCGGGCATGCAAATTCTAAAGGTTGTGCCCTTTCCCTGCTCGCTCACGACTTCTATCCAACCATCATGCTCTTTGACAATGCCATAGACGACAGAGAGACCCAGTCCTGTTCCCGCGCCCGCGCCCTTTGTCGTAAAAAAAGGTTCGAATATCCGTAGAAGGGTCTCGCTATCCATCCCCACTCCCGTATCGGCGACCGAAAGCCTGACATATTTTCCCGGCCTGGCATCCGGCATCGTCTTGCACCTTTCAAGGTCCACCACAACATTTTCCGTTGTGATGTGGATGCTGCCGCCTTCGGGCATGGCATCACGGGCGTTAACCGAAAGATTCATTAATACCTGCTCGGTGTTTCCCTCATCCGCCTTCACTGTCCAGAGATCGGGATCGCAATCAGCTCCAATAGAGATGTCCTCTCCAATAAGGCGTTTCAGCATCTTCAACATGTTTTCCACAGTCCTGGATAGATTGAGCGGTATATGCTCCATCGGCTGTCTGCGGCTGAACAGGAGTAACTGACGCGTCAGGTCGGCGGCCCTTGTTGAGGCCTGCTGAACCTGTTTGAGATACACGTTGGAAGGGTCTGATCGGCGCAGGTTCATCATGGCCAGATCGGTATTTCCCAGGATAGTTGTCAAAAGGTTATTGAAGTCATGGGCCACACCCCCGGCAAGAATCCCCACGGCCTCCATTTTTTGAGCCTGGAGGAGCTGAGACTCAATTCTTGCCTTTTCCTCTTCCGCCTTTTTCCTCTCGCTGATATCACGGGTCACACCAATAATCCCTATGGGCCGACCTTGGCTGTCACGCTGGAAGGTTACTTTAACCTCAACCGGTACAATGGAGCCGTCCCTACGGATGGTGTCAAGTTCAATGGTTCGAGATCTAAAAAGGTTTTGTTCACCCACCCTTTCCTGGGCCATCTCCTCTTCAAGAATCTGCTCACATATCCTTCGAGACTCCGGAACCAGCATTTCGTCCAGCGTCTGATCCATCGCCTCCTCCTTAGTGAACCCTCTTAATAATCGGATCGATGGACTCACATAAGTGTACTTCATGTTCAAATCAGCCGTCCAGATGACATCCGTCACATTGTCCGAGAATAGTCGGTAGCGGGCCTCACTGGCAATGAGCGCCTCGGTCGCCCTCGTGGCTCGAATAGTCTCGTATGCATAGGAAGCCAGTATCGCTCCGATGTCGACATCCTTGTCGGAAAAAGGGGGTGGAGACCTTCGGTTTATCGTGACGATCCCCGTGATGTCTCCTTTTTCGTTCGCCAGGGGAAAGATAAGCACAGAGCCCTCTTGAAAACCTTTCCATTTTCCTGCAAAGGCAAGGTCTTCCGCACCGATGTTTTCTATCAGAATCGGTCTTCCATCCCTTATGGCCCGTTCAAAAAGGCCGTCATTGGGAATTGGAAGGAGAATCTGATTGGGGATATTACCGATATTCAACGATTGATAAAGAACCAGAGATCCCTCTTCCATCAAATAAAGGCAGCCGCCGTCGGCGTTCGCGTTGTAGGCGAATTCATTCATCAGAGTAGAACTCATTGATCCGGAACCGGAGTCGGCCGTGATCCTGCTTGCAGAAGTAACGATCTTTCGTAGCCGGGCATTAATCTCCTCCAGTTCCCTGTTTCTGTGCTTCAGCGCTGCTTCGGCCGCTCTCTTTTCTCGCTCCAGTTTCAGCTTATCAAAACACCTGTCCAGGGTGGCAAAGAGTTCATGCGGATGCACGGGCTTGCGCAAATAATCATAGACACCTTTATGTAGCGCATCAATGGCTGTCTGCACATCCGCGTAAGCCGTTACTATCAGACAAAGGATGTCCGGCCTCATCTCCATGAGATGGCCTATGAGATCCATGCCGTTGCTTCGACCCAGGCGCAAATCAACAAGTGCGACATGAGAATCGAAATCGTTTATCGCCTGGTTTGCCGAACTCACGCTGTCAGCCTTCTTGACCGTGTATCCTTGTTGTTTGAGAATATCGGTAAGACTGTCAAGAAAGTCTCTGTCATCATCCACAACCAGGATACGGCGCTCAGTCTCCTGATATCGCATTGCGTCCATTTCATGTTTGCTCATGAAATCCTCCATCGATGAGACCATAGATATCATGATGCTCACGACCTATTTAAAAAAACATATTAATCACCCCGGACAATGCTTTCCACACTCTTGATTAGGTCCTCTGGATTAAACGGCTTGCTCAATATCCCGGTGACGGATAACGAATGCAGGGTATCCAGGACGTCCCTTTCTTCCCTAGCATATGCCGTGACGATAATCGTTGGAATATTATAACCCTGGCTCCTCAGTTCCGTATAGGTCTCCAATCCGTTCAGAATAGGCATGCGAAGGTCTAGGATCAACACATCAATTCGCTTTGACTTTACCCTTTCGATGACCTCCATGCCGTTGGCGGCAACAAAAACGCTATATCCACCGTTTTCAAGCAGGTCCTTCAGGCCTTCAATAAAATCAGGATCATCATCCGCGATGAGAATGCCGCCGGTCTTGACCCTGTTAAGCATTTTTATGACTTCTTCTATGTCGACCGGTTTATGGAACACCCCCCACGCACCATTTTCAGTCGCTTGATCCAAAAGCTGTTCCACACTGTACCCTGTCATCATAACAACACGTGCGTTCTCTTTTATCCTGCGGATATCCATCAGACTCTCCACGCCGTTTTTTCCGGGAAGCTTCACATCCATGAAAGTAATATCAAAATCCCGCTCCTTAAAAATCTTTACTGCATCCTCTCCCCTGAAGGCGATTTCCACACCATGGCCTTCCATCTCCAGGACATCCGCCAGACTTTCAGCAAAGTCTCGGTCATCATCCACAACAAGAATATTTAACTTACTCACCCGTCTTCTCCCTTTGATCCTTTCGACTCTCCATTTTGGTCGAGTAGTCCTCCGGCAAAAAACCTTGATGCTCCGCAATCATACCTATCCAACAAGGAAACACCGTACACGACACACCTTACAGAGACTATTCTATCCGAGGTTTATTCCTCCATAAGGAGCCAGAGTATAACCTTCGTACCATTGCCGGGAGCACTCTCTATCTCAATTCCTCCCCCATGTTGCTCCATGATCTGTCTGACAATGGAAAGCCCTAACCCAACGCCGAACCCCCTTGTGCTGAAAAGGGGTTCAAAGATCTTCCCCAGATGATCAGGAGGGATCCCTGTTCCGGTATCGGTTATCCGAATCTCCAATCTATCCCTTGTGGCACGGCTCTCGACAACCACTTGATCTTCCACTAATTCACGGTCTTCGGCTTTGAGGTCCCCCCTCTTCTCTTCGATCGCCTTAAAAGCATTATCCATTACATTGACGATGCACCGTCGGAAGTGTTCCCTGTCCAGAGGAATTTCAATGCCTGCGCCCGGTTTCCACGTCAACGTCACCCCTTTGGGAATCACTTGCTCATTGAGCGCTACGTCAAGCCATTGATCGATCTTCGTCGGTTTCAGATGGAGCTCCCTGACCCTGGAGTAGTCCATCAACTCATCGATTATCCCATCACATCTCACCAGGCTTCTGTCAGCCCGATCCAGGGCCTTTCTTATTCCGAGTTTTTTACCCTGGGTGAGTTGGTCGACCAAAAAGATTGAAGAACGGATGGTCCCAAGGGGGTTCCTCAACTCATGGCTTACAGTGGCCGTAAGCTTGCCAAGAGTTGCGAGACGCTCCTTGATCATCAGCTCTTTCTGAGTCGCTTTAAGCTCAGCGGTCCGTTCTTCAACCAACTTCTCCAGTTGATCGCGGTATCTGGAGAGTTCCTTTTGGGCGATTTTCAGTTCCGTGATTTCAGGAAAGGCAACAATAGCCGCGACGATATTCCCATGTTCATCTTTCAAAGGGGCGGCGTTCCCTGAAACCCAGTGATCGCCGTTACTATGACGAATAACAACTTCCTCATTACGAGTTGCTCGTCCTTCCCGAACGGCACGTACCAGAGGTAATTCGTATACGCTGTAAGGTGTACCGTCAGGCCGATAACATGGCCAATAATCGCGGATTCTTCCAACGGGGAGATCTCCGACATGTTTCTGCGGCCGGACCATTAAATCAATCGCCGCCTGGTTAAGGATTGAGATATCGCCATCCGGTGCATTGGCCACACATACGGGTATGGGGAGCTGTTCAATGGCAAAATTGAGGAGTCGCTCCTTGGCTATCAGCTCCTCTTGAATCCGCTTGCGTTCGGTGATGTCGCGACAAATTATCAGGCCGGCTGGTCTGCGATTATACATACCGGTCCCGGCATGGACTTCTATGGGCACGTAATGGCCATCCCGGTGTTTAATTCTTATTTCATAGAGCGCTATGACTTTTTCTCCTGCCATCCTCCGTCTGTATCGATCAAGGACGACGGGATAGTCATCAGGATGTATTAATTGGGATAGATGCCGATCAAGAATCTCGTCAGCCACATACCCGAACATTTTCGTCATCCTTTCGTTTACATATTTAAACAACTCATCCTGGACAATGACAATGCCGTCGTTGGCCCGTTCGAGCAGGTTACGGTATTCCTCCTCACTATCGCGCAATGCCCTTTCTGCTTTTGCCATACTATCGACCAGCAGGGCGTTTTCAATGGAAATGGCGGCCTGAATTGCGAATAATTGGAGGACCTCCATCCTTTCAGGTGTAAAGGCCCCGGTTGCAATACTATTTTCTAGATACAGGATCCCAACCGGTCTCGATTGTCTCACAACCGGCAGGCAGCATATCGATTTCGACTGATTCCTTAGGACATAAGGATCCAATGTGAAATGTCCCTCATTGCTTGCATCGTCAAGGGCCACATACTCCTTGGTTCTTTTAACATAGTTGACAAGAGGTATTAAAAGGTCTTCCCTTTGGTCGAGCGGAAAAGAATGGACGGTTGTTATTTCCCTATCCAATACGACTCTCTCGGCCTCAACAGAAAGCCCCTTTTCTCTATAGAGGATAATAACCCCTCTGGTCGCACCTGAAATTTCAACCACTATCTTCATTAGCTGCTTCAGTAAATCATCGAGGACAATTTCGCTGGAAATAGACTGCAATGATTCGACAATACTTCTATAATCAAGCATTGTTGACGCATCTGGCCACGAAGATGTTGGTGATTGCTTGTTGTCAGGTTCAGTAGCTTTTTCAAATCCTGTTTCAGCCGACAGATAGGGGTATTCATTCTCCAGGTCTGCCACCTTAGTCACGGTACCCCAGCGTTGGTATCCGTTATAGGCTTCCCGCATATAGATCCGTGCAATCTTCTCCATGCCTTCTGAAAGACAATACAGAGCAGCACGCTCATGAGCAATCGCCTCGTCCTGGATAAAACCGTTTCGCCAGGCTGATTCAATGGCCCTGTCAAAGAGACTGACTGTAGACTTGATGCCTCCCCGCAACCGGGATATCTCAGCCTCTACCAAGAGATACTTGTGCTCAAAATTTTCCGGCGCGTGTGACGCCCACTCCTTCATCTTCTCTTGATGCTTCACAACTCTTTTTAGATAATCGGCCTTTTCGTCTTCAGAGGCATCTGGATAATAAGCCAGTAAAGCAAGAGAATAATAGAAATGATATTCGACAAACAGATTCATACCGATCATCGAATCGACGCACCGTTCGCCTGCCTCAGCCGTCTCCATTGACCCTTTATAGTCCCTATGAAGGTATAGCAAAAACTGTTTTTCGACAGTATAATAACCGATGCCGGAAAACATTTTCGTTCGTTTCCATTCAGCGACGGTTGTTTCTTCGTCACTCATCTCTCCTCTGATACGGAGCTTATCCTCTCCCTCACCTAGCAAATTGAGCACCATCTGGTACAAGAGTCTATACTCTTGAATAACGCTCAATTGCTGATACTTCTCGATGACCTTACCATACCGCTCCAGTTTCTCTTTCACTTCATTGAGAGGTTCGCCCATGAGAAAAGAGGTCATGACATAGTGATTCAAGGCGTAGGACGCGAAAGCAAGATCACCATTTTCCGAACCGCTCCGGTATGATTCAAGCAGATAGGTTAGGTCCTCCCTATAATGGTTTTTCCAGTGGTTTATCATATCTCCGAAAACATAATAAACTTTTGCCTCCAATTCCGTAGCATTGAGTTTCGCCGTCAGATCCAAGGCGAGCCTTCCGAATCTATAACCCAGATCTACCTCTCCTAATTTACCACATAATATGAGACCATATATCACGTAGGCATAGGGAGAATATCTCGAGTTACCGGACTCTAAGGACAAGTTCACCAGCTTCATCGCAATGAGAGGTAGAAATTCAGGGGCTGACGTGTAAGCAGAAACAGAACAGGAAATAAAGATTCGAGCGACCGCCAGCTTATAAGGATCATTCAGTTCCGGGAGATGGATGAGATCTTTAACATGCCTATTCCCCATATGCTGTTTCACAAGTTCTATCTCCTCCATAATGACTTGAGGATTTACCTTCTCCGGCATTGGGAAATCCAACAAGGAAAGGGCCTCCATCCCCAACATCAAAGCCTCCTCCCTCCTGTTGCCGACGGTGTAGCTGGTTATCTTTGTTTCATATACTCTTACTTTATCCAATAGACTTCTTGCATTTTGGATGACAACATCAAATATAGCATCGGCTTGCTCATTATCTCCTGTGAGATAGCTTGTTTCACCCATCTCTGTATATAACGCCAACGTCGGTTCATACTCTTTTTCCCACGCGTCTTTAGGAAGGACTTCAATCCCGATTTCGAAGAAACGATTTGCCGCTTCATAGGCACCGGAGGACTTGACTTTCCTGCCCGCTCGAAGATTCAATTCTGCGAGTTTCACCCTCTCTTTCTCATCAATAATAAGGTCCATTCCAAGGTCTAATTGATTCACGACATTTAAAACTTTATCGGATACTTCCGTGTCCTTATCCAAATGCTTCAGCAGTATTTTTCCTATCCGATAATGAAGAGATCTTTTTTCATCCTCCGACAGAAGGGAGTAGGCCGTCTCATGAATTCGATCGTGGGAAAACATGTAGGTGTCTTCGATCAAGAAAATAAGGCCCTGCTCGATACAAACAAAAAGATCAGCATAGGTTTCATCGATTGACTTTGCATATAATTGCGCTAATTCCTCCAGATGGAACCCTCTTTCAAAGCATGATGATGCCTTTAATACGTTCAGAGACGCTTCCGGAAGGTCTCGCATCTTCTTTATCGTAAGATCGACAACGTTATCCGCAGCCTCCATCTTTTTGATGTCGTCGATATCCCATTGCCATCCAGTCTCAGGGGAAACTTTCAACATCTTCTGATCATAAAGCATCGTCAGAAATTGTCTCACAAAAAAAGGATTGCCCTCTGTCTTTTCGTGTATCACCTTAGAGAGGGAATCGGCACCAACAGACTGAGACTTCAACGTATCATGAACCAACTGTTGAACGCTTTGAAAGTCAAGGGGTTCCAGGTATAATTGATTATAGTGAAGCCCTGCTTCATTCATACTTTCCAACCACCGTCCTAATCGGCCAGAGGGACCGACTTCACTGCCCCGGCAGGCAGCAACGAGAAGGATATGTTGCAATGATGGATCGCTCATCAGGAAGCGGATAAAATCCAAGGCGGGTGATCCCGCCCACTGGAGATCATCAAGAAAGATCACCATTGGAACAGCCGATTCTGAAAACACCCTTACAAAATCCTGAAAAATGAGTTTAAACTTCGTTTGCGCCTCATGCGACCTGAGCAGAGGGATCTCAGGCTGCTCGCCGATCAGCAGTTCAAGAGTGGGAATGACATCTGCTATGATTTTGCCGCTATTTCCCAGCGCTTTTACCAACCTGTCTTTCCATTGAGCGATCCGATCCTCACTTTCTGTAAGCAATTGATTAATCAAACCCTCAAAGGCCTCGACAAGAGCGCTGTAAGGCACGTTCATCCTCATCTGTTCATACTTACCCGTCAGGAAATAACCTCCCCGCGTAACAATTGTTTTAGACATTTCATTGACAAGAGTGCTTTTTCCAATTCCGGCATATCCTGTCACCAGCACCAATTCGGATACTCCTCTACCCACGCGATCAACGGCTGCCACCAATTCATCGATCTCGTTTCTCCTTCCGTATATCTTTTGAGGTATATCCAGCTCTCCGCTGATATCCGTTTCTCCGATTTCAAAAGGTTCAACCCGTCCATTGATCTCCAGTTGCCTACGGCACTTCTCCAAATCAAATACAAGGCCATCACTGCAATGATACCTATCTTCAGAGTTTTTCGACAGGAGCTTCAATATTATCTCAGATATCGGCACAGGGATATCGGTTCGCTGTCGGATGGGAGCCCTGGGGGTCCTGGCGATGTGGCTATGAAACAGTTCGAGAGGATTATCAGAAGAAAAAGGAAGGCTCCCGGTGATTAATTCGTATAAAACGATACCCAATGAGTAGAAGTCCGTACTGTAATCGATAATACGATTCATGCGACCTGTCTGCTCGGGTGACATATAGGGAAGCGTATCATTCAGGGCTTCAGGTTCATATACCTGTTCATTTTCCCTTTTGAAAAGAGATGAAAGGCCCTGTTCAATGATCTTCACCTTTCGAGTCTTCGGATCTATGAAAATATTGCCGGGCTTTATTCCTCCGTGGATGATATGGCCGCGATGGATTTCTCCAAGGGCTTTGGCAAGTTGAAGGGCTATCTCAACAAACTCCATTATGTCACAGCGACGATCAAAGAAATAATCCTTCAGAGGCGTGCCGGTAAAATCATGGAAAATGACGGCGAATCCACCACCGAATTCTTCCATACCGCATATCGAGATAAGGCCTTCGGACTTGAGGTTCATTATCATGGAAAATCTGTGCTTAAAGAGGGCACTCTGCGCGTCCGTAGCCTGGGGCGATCCGCATACCATGATCAGAACAGCTTTTTCGTCTTTATCCCTTTTTCCCCTGTATAAAACGCCGTGCTTCCACGATATCTTCTCCTCAATTGAGTATCCCGGCAGCTCAACCATAATCAACCTCCCCCATGGATCAATGCAGGCTCAGGTCGTCTTAGACCGATCTCGAGACCGAAAAAAGAGATCGGGTGACATTGTGAAATTTTCGAACCCGGAGGGGAGCATTTACACCTCCAACGGGAGCCACAAGGTGACCTGTGTGCCATTGCCCGGATTGCTTTCTATTTCAACGCCCCCGCCGTGTTGTACCATGATCTGTTTGACAATAGAAAGACCCAGACCAATGCCGAATCCCCGTGTAGTGAACAAGGGCTCAAATATCTTTTTCGTGTTTTCCAACGAGATGCCTTTACCAGTATCGGTTACCAGAATTTCCAATCTTTCATTTGAAACACGGCTTTGGACAATCAACTGGTCCTCCCCAAGCTCATGTCCTTGGGCCTCTATATCCTCTCTTTTCTCTTCGATCGCCTTGATGGCATTGTCCAAGACATTAACCAGGCAACGTCTGAAGTGTTCCTTGTCCAGCGCAATTTTCATACCGGCTCCCGGTTTCCAAGCGAACGTGATTCCTTTGGGAATCTGAATATCCTTAAGGGCCTCGGTCAGCCATTCGTCAATCATAATGGGCTCTGGGGACAGATCTCTGGTCCTGGTAAAATCCAAGAGTTCTTCGATGATCCTGTCGCACCTGACGATACTTCTTTCTGCCCGAGCCAGGGCCTTCTCCAAACCAAGTTTTTTACCCCGAATCCGTTGAGTAACGCTAAACAGCGAGGTCCGGATGGTCCCCAACGGATTACGTATCTCGTGACTCACCGTGGCCGTCAGCTTGCCGAGGATCGCCAGACGTTCCTTTTTCAGCAATTCTTTCTGCGCGGCTTCAAGCTGGGCTGTCTTTTCTCTGATCAAGTACTCGAGTTGGCCCTGATGTCTTACCAATTCCTCTTCAATACGCTTCCTCTCGGTAATATCGCGGACTATTGCCAAGAATACATCCTCGTCTCCGTAACTCATGCCAACTCCATGAATCTCAGCCGAAACCAGTGAACCATCCTTTCGCATACCCACGGTTTCCAAAAGAACATTTCCTTTCTCAGTGATCTGGGCGGCGAATTCATCCAGTATGTGATGACGATGGTCCGGATGTATCACATTCTCGACCGGCATATCGATCGATTCATAATAGGAATAACCGAGCATCTCGCAATACGCTGGATTAACCTCCAGCAGGATACCTTTACCATCCAATATGGCAATGCCATCCATTGCTGTATTGATAATTCTGCGATATCGTTCCTCGCTTTCACGGAGGTGCTTCTCCGCACTCTTCATCTCTTCAACAAGCCCGGCGTTTTCGAGTGAGATCGCCGCCTGCGAGGCCAGCAACTTCACAAGCTCCACATTTTCTTCCGAGAACATCGATCCTATGAGGTTGTTTTGCAGATAGATGATCCCGATGAGCCTTTGGCCTCTCAAGATGGGAAGACAGAGAACGGATCGGAGCTTCAATCGTTGCACTTCCCAATCACCGACAAAAGGCCCCTGCTTCATGGCATTGTCAAGTATGACACTCTCTTGTGTCCTTTGAACGTAGTGAATAATGGCCCGACCTATGCCTTTTGCACTCTCTAAGGGTTCGTTTTCAACAAAGACCTCAAGAGTTCCATCCTTCGCGCCCCGAGCCCTGACCACGAGAGTGAGATCATCTTCCATGATGATATAACCCTGCTGTGCGCCCAGCCCTTCCATCACGGATTTGACGATCGTCTTCAAGAGCTCATCAAGCTCCAGTTCCCCGGAAATAGCACCTGCAGCCTTCATCATGTAGAGTGTGTCAAGTTTCTTGACAGGTTCGGCCCCTGCCGGTTCCCTCTTGTCGGGGGACGCCACACACTCTGCGTACTTCTCAAGGATCTTTTTCTCCTTTGCCGTTGCATGGCATTGTTCAAATAGATTGAGCGCCTCTTTTAGGTGGAAACCTGCCTGGTCGATGCCTTGTTCCCAAAGCAATTCACCAAGACATTCGTGTATATGTCCCTCAAGAAGCGTGTATTTCTGTTCCGCCGCTTTATCGATCGCCTCGAGATAAAGGCTTTTAGCTGCCTCAAAACCTCCAAACACCCTGGTTTTTTCAGCTTCCACAAACGAGACGTAGGGTTTTAGAGCAGGGCCGAACGCGGCACAGTATTTCACTTTTTCGAGCGCAGGTTCTATAGAGGCGGAGATTTCATCTCTCTTCAGAGGATCCTCTTCGATTCCATATCGTTTCAGAGAGTTCAGCACAAAGACAGTATGCCACAACCATTCCGGGAAGGTGCCGGGAAGGTTTTTGATATATCCCCACCCTTTTGTAATCGCTTCATAAAAGGCATGCTCGTCATTGAGGAAGTACATGGAACAGGCCTTGTGAGTATAATAGTTTGTCAATGCCAGAGAATCATTCGACTCCTCCCATGCCTTGATCTGTCGTGAAATCCCCCTTTCTTCACGACCGAATTTCAGGGGCACTATACCACCGAAGAGAAATCCTTTGAGGATACTGTTTACTGCAGGCAGTCCATATTTTTCGCTGAATCCGAGCCCGTATTCCGTCTGTTCTTCCATGAGCTGAAAATCATTACCCTGGATAAAATATGCCCATGTCAAGACAACGGAAGCCAGTCCATGGTAAAAGAGGTCTCCGCAATTCATGGCAGACCTGGTCCCGTCAACAATTATCTTTTCGATATCTTCAACTGATTTTGACCAGTTTAGATTCATCCAGGCCCCGCCGACATAACTCCTGCCTGTAGAGAAGGTGTTGGGATTGGCTGCGGACAGGTCAAGGGATTCCTGTTCCAGTTTTTCAGCAAGTGTATGCTCATCCCTCATCCTTGAGACACCGGCGGCCACCATCAGAGGATAGTTTAACAATGCCCTGACAGACCGTGATTCGCTGTTGTAAAACATGGAAACTGCCACCAAACCGGTGCGGAAGCAATCATCAATGCGGCCGAGCGCGTAGAAGGACACAATCATCTGAATGCAGCATCGGATAATGATAATCGCCTCATTTTCGACTATTTCGGATCGTGAGGTTTCATGAAGTACCACTCTTTTCATTTTTTCCATTAAGGCAGGTTCCTCCAGGCCATGTTCTCCCGCATCCTGCGATACCTTGATGTCGAAGATGTCAAAGACTTGGAGTCCAGCCTTGAGTGATTCCTCGAATTGTCCCAGAGAACCATAGAGGATCGACTGCTCAACGAGAATATCGGCCTTATCGATATCGTTTGCGACGTTTGAGAGGACTTCATTGAGCAGTTCTTCGGCTTTTTCCCTTTTTCCCTGCGCAAAATCGTTGAGTACAAGGTTTTTCTTGATGGAAAAGGTAAGATCATACTCATTCTCCCAGCAATCTTCGCCTAGGAGATTGTTGCCCTCATTGTAGAACTCATTGGCAGCATCTATCGCAAGTAATGCAACCGACTTTTGCGCGGCGTAAAGGTTGACGGTTGCGTCACGATAACGCCTCTGAATATCAATCTTCGTCCCCCTTCCCATGTTCAAGTGGCGCGTCAATTCAATGATGTTGTCCGCGTCTTTCAGATCAAGGACCGAAGGAACGGTCTGTAAAAGGGCCTCGGCTATTCCAGAATGGATCTTCCGTCTATCCTCTTGATCGAGGCCGGCTAAAATAGACTCCTTGACACGGTCATGAAAAAACCTGATATGATCTTCGGTCCTGACAAGCAGTTGACTGTGAAAAGCGGGTTCAAGGTCTTCGCGAAGGGTCTCAGAGTTTATGCCTCGTATCATCCTAATGTCTTCAACAGTGAAGTTTGCACCAAAACAGGCGGCCATCCACAGAAGTTCTTGAGTTTTCTTCGGCAGCTTTACCAGCTTGCCGGAAAGCATGGACACGATTGTATCAGGTATCTTGGTTGCCTTTATCTTTTCAATATCCCATACCCAGCCCTTTTTTCTATCCATGCTGATAAGATCGGCCTGATGCATCCACTTAAGGCATTCCTTTAAATAGAGAGGATTTCCATCCGCAATGCGACTGATAATTCCGGACAATTCCCCGGTCTTTTCAAGAGAAGAGTTAAGGATATGGGCCGTCATTTGGTCACATTCTTTTTGATTCAACTTTTCAATCTGAAGCTCTAAAGGGAGATGCCCTGCTTTTCTTATTCTTGCCAAAAAAGATTCCAGGGGGTGGGCTTCGTCCCCCTCATCACTTCGGAAGGCCCCGACAAGGAAGAGATAGGGGTATTTATCCGAATTGGAAAACAGTTTTTCAACGACCTCTAATGTGGCGTTGTCGCACCACTGAAGATCGTCGAGAAACAGGGTCACCGGGTGGTCAGGTCCTGCAAGGCAGGAGATGAATTTTTCAAGGGTGTTGTTGAATCGATTTCTCGATTCAACCAGCGGCATTGGTGGGATTTCAGGTTGTTTTCCTATAAGGATCTCGAGCATGGGAACCATTTCAGTGATCAGTATGCCGTTCGGCTCTATGGCTCGGTTTATAGTGTTTTGCCAGTCAGCCAATTGAGTTTCATTCTCGGTGAGAATTATACGGATCAGACTCTCAAATACCTGTGTCATGGAACTGTAGGGGATCTTCTGTTGGTAGGGATCGGCTTTTCCAGCTGCAAAATAGCCTCCTCGCGAAATGATCGGGATTTGAAGATCTTCAATTAGGCGCGTCTTGCCGATACCGGGAGACCCTGAAACAACTGCCACATAAAAAGAGCCTGCCAGGGACTGGGCATGTCTATAAAGTAGTCGTTCTTTCTCTCTTTCCCTTCCTACCATTGCATAGGAATTGTATATCCTATGGGAATGGTCCATCATCCCGAGGGTGAATGGAGCGATCTTCTTGGTCTGTTCATATTCGTTTTCGCAATGTTCCAGGTCATGGAGCAGTCCTTCCCAGCTCTGGTACCGTTTTGCAGGCTCCTTTGCCATGAGCCGTGAAACGATGTCTTGGATGCCTTCGATGCTTTCCCCGGACATGTTGGGGAAAGAGGGCTCCTGGGCAAGGTGAGAGTGAATCACTTCCAGGGGATCGTCTGTTTTAAAGGGAGGGTTTCCATGGAGTAGTTCGTAGAACACTGTTCCCACGGAATAAAAATCGGTTCCAAAGCTGACTTCACGGCGGATACGGCCTGTCTGCTCAGGGGAGATATAGGCGAGGGTACTTGTCCTGAACTCTTTATCGTAGATGAAACGGCCCATCCTATTCATTTCAAAGACGCGGGCCAGGTCAATGAGTGCCAATTCCAGGGTTTCCGGATTGATCAATATGTTGTTCGGTTTGATACCTCCATGGAATAACCCGTCATTGTGAAGATCGCGAAGGGTGCAGGCAAGAAAACGGGCGATTCTCAAGAAATCCCCTATGCCGCTTCCATGGCTTGTTTTTATCCACTCGGTCAGGGTCCTTCCCTCAAACCACTTCCGGATAAGCAAGGGCCTTCCTTCGTCGGATAAAAAATCAGAATAGGGGATCACCCCTGGAATATCAATATGCTTCAGGCGATCAACCTGTTTCCGGATGAAGTCTGCCTGTCCCTCGTAACCAGTGTTCCTTTTTATTATTTTGAAAACAAGGAAATTTTCCGGTTCATCGTTGGGGTGAACCTTGAAGACCTCAGAGAACAGGCCCTCACCAAGCTTTTCGATGATAAGGTAGCCTTGAATACTCTTTTGGGTGGGCATCTTAATTCTCCTGCTTCAGTGATTAGGAGGAAAATCAATAGCCGAGTAATTGAGAAACTGAGCAAATAGAAACATCAGTGGTTGCACTCGTTAACCAACAGGGCAGTTGGAACCCCACGGCATCTTTTCGTGAAAACCGCAATTCGAGGATTCTCAGAGTCATCGTCCATTGGGGTGCTCAACATAGCCGATGTCATTCAACATTCTTCTATACGAATCGATGAAACGACTATCGGTCATGCAAAACAATGAGAGCCTTCCAGAGACGGAAAACATCCTCCAGACTCTCTCAACCCCCCAAGTGAATTATGGCGATCAAAAAACTGCTTACTCGAATAATACCTTATAGAGTCTTTGGGCTTTATCTTCAGGAAAGTACAGGGCTGTTTCAGGACAGACTTCAGCACAGCTAAAGCAGGACACGCATTTATCAGGATCAATGGAGGGGTTTGTATTCAGACTTATCGCATCAGTCGGGCAACACTCAACGCATTCTCCGCACCCATTACAGCTTTTTTCATCAAGAGAGGGAGGTGTATATCCCAGTTCCTGCCAGGCCTGGTTGATTTCCTGAAGCTTTTCAGGGGAAGGTGGGGGTGTCCCCGGAGTGTAGGAGGTCGGCAATTGCCAATCCTCTAGCACTTCGAGATTGCCCACGATATCAATCTCATCGACATGGATACTTCCCAGCCCCTGGCGGGCCGCAAGCTGGAGCGACTTCAATTTGTCGGGATCGTAACCCTGCATGACCGCGACGACAGCGTCCACCTCCACGCCGTTGGTACCGGCGATGATTTTATTGATTTTCCGTGGAGTCCCGAGATTCGGGCCGTGCCCCTCCATGCCGTAAGTGGCGTCTACGATGTTGAGAACCGGCGTCTTAAACCTGTAAATATCGACGAAAAATTGGGCGAGACGCTTAGGGTGACCCGCATCGGAATGGGTCCTCGGTTTGTAATCCCCTGCGACAATCCCAAACATATTCTTGATACAACAGGTAATACCTGCAAGTTGGTGGGTCTTGAAGATAGGGACATTGATGATCGCATCCGCCTCAAGATAGTCCACTGGTAGAGGACAGATCGGTATGATTTCCGAGCCTACAGAGGTCATCTTGACGTTCTTCGCGATATTCTTGAAATAGCCGAGACCAGCCTCTTGGATCCCCGTGACCCTGCCTGCGGTATCCGCCCCATGTCGTGACTCCAGGCGCATGGGGCAGTCGCCGACAACGATATTTTTCGTCTGAGTCTCTACCTGTTTGACGACCTCCTTAAGGACATGGGGGGATGTGCTGGAACGTGTTTCGACCTTGGTTTCCCCCAACATGTTGGGTTTGATTAACACCTTTTTGCCTTTGAGGTCGGGGGTGAAAAAATCAAAGACCTCTTTGACGGCATCTTGAAGCCGGTTTTCATCCGTGTCGACGATCAGTACTCTGCTCATGTCCTACCTCCAAGGGCACCTGTCTCAGATCATTTCTCTTTTTCTTTCAATAACGACTGTCCTGATTTGAGTATTTTCGCCACTTCCGCGACTCTCTTGCCGACGGAACGAGCGGAGCGAAGGCCGAATTCATCATCCAAAACTCCGAGCTTGACATCAGGATCGAATTTTCCCATCCCCCCTTTGCTTGAAACTCCCGCCGCGCCCCATGCACAGTTGGAAACCGTTGCCATCCCGGGATAGATCATGCCGAAGGCCAGAAATGCCGAGGCAAGAGTCTGCAAGGTTGTCTCCGGGCCCGCGTTCCTGAACCAGGCCACAGCAAGGGCACCGCCCACCTTGTTTTGAAGAACACCGTGGTAATGATTGCCGTGAAGAAAACAGCGTAGTCGGTCGAGAAATGCCGCCATCATCCCTGAGAGTCGGGCCAGGTAGACCGGAGAGGAGAGCACAAGCCCGTCAGCTGCCAAGACGCGTGGGTAAATGTCGACCATGTCATCTTCGAGGCTGCATGCTTTCCCCTCCTTCTGCTTGCTCACGCACCAATTACAGTGAATACAGTCACTGATTGTCTTACCTGCCAGGGGTATAATATCGGTCGACACTCCTTCGACCTCACCTGCAGCCTTTAGCGCCTCTTTCAAAAAGGCCTCTGTATTACTGTTCTTGATGGGGCTGCTGCTGATACCCAGGATCGTGATCTCCATTCTGACCCACTTTGATAGATTATTCTTTAGAAACATACTATTTACGTCTGTCTATGTCAACATAGCAGCCCTCTCATAATCAACCTCACGTTGCCTCGTAATTCTCCTTCCCCTTGAATATTCCCTCTTTATTGCTTTTAGCCGATCACCTCAAAAAACCAATAATTTGGTTGCGAAAGCCCCCGGCATGTTCTAAATATGCCTTTATCGGCATAGCCACATGTGAAGGAAGTGGGTCGGCATTTCCCGTGCCCCCTCTTACGGAACAAGACAAAACAAGAATCTTAATCCGCAGGACTCAATTGGTTCGAGCCAAACCAATGATAAACCACATCGCCATAAGGACATGACAAGATGAGAGCAGAAGAGGGCGACCGGATCTATTTGGATCATAACGCGACGACCCCGATCGACCCGGAGGCGGTCCGTGTCATGACCGCTTTTATGAAAGATGAGTTCGGCAATCCTTCCAGCGGTTACGATCTGGGGGCAAGGGCGAAAAAGGGTGTTGAAGAGGCCAGGAAAGAGGTCGCCGGCCTTCTTGGGTGTCGTTCTGAGGAAGTGATCTTCACGTCAGGAGGCACTGAATCGAACAATATGGTCCTAAAAGGTGTTGTCGACTTAAAATCCCCCCAGGACTTTCACATCATCACGTCGAGTGTGGAACATCCCGCTATTTTGAATCCCGCCCTGTTTCTTATGGAACTGGGAGTGGGCTTGACCATCCTGCCCGTTGATCGATACGGTCGGGTAGATCCCACAGAGGTTCGAAGGGCGATTAGGTCTGACACGGCCCTGATCAGCATTATGCTCGCCAACAATGAAACCGGGATTCTTCAGCCGATAAGAGAAATATCACAGATCGCCAAGGCCCATGAGGTCCCTCTGCATACGGATGCGGCCCAGGCCGTGGGAAAACTCGAGGTGGATGTTGAGACTCTTGGGGTGGACTTTTTAACCGTGGCCGGTCACAAGCTCTATGGTCCGAAAGGGGTCGGGGCCCTGTACATCCGTAAGGGTCGAAACCTGACACCCCTTATCCATGGAGCCGGACAGGAACAGGGAAAGCGGGCGGGCACGGAAAATGTTATTTTGGCCGCAGGCCTTGGAAAGGCTTGCGCTGTGGCCCAGAAAAGACTGACCCAAGACGTCCATCACATGATGAGACTAAGAGATCAATTGGAGAAGCTCCTATTTGAGAATATTGAAGGGTTGGTCTTAAACGGCAGTCGTGAAGAGAGGCTCGCCAACACCTGCAACATCTCTGTTCCCGGTCTTGAAGGGGCCGCAATACTTGAGGGCATTCCCAAAATCATGGCCTCCACTGGAGCGGCATGCCACGATAAAAGTGTGAAGCTCTCCCATGTCCTATCGGCCATGGCCGTGCCCCCTGAGATCGGGATGGGTGCGCTCCGGCTGACCGTGGGAAGAGACAATACAATGGATCAGATAGAGGAAGCAGCTCATCTTATCAGCAACCAAGTTAAAGGAATGAGATATGACAAATGACATGAAAGAAAAACCGGCGCTGTTGATTGTGGATATGCTCAAAGGCAATTTTGATGAAAGTCGGAACCTTGCCATCACGCCGCGCGCCAAAAGGATCATTGAACCGATCAACCGACTATCCGCAGTGTTCAGGAGAGAGGGCTGGCCTGTTATTTTTCCGTCGGACGCGTTCAACGAAGATGACTTCATCTTCTCCGCTGGTGTCCGACCACACTCCCTTGCCGGGACTGTCGATGCGGAAGTGGTCGATGATCTGGATCAAAAAGAGGGGGACCTTTTTTTCCCAAAGCCGAGATTTTCCGGTTTCTTCAAGACCGACCTGGACCAAAGGCTGAGAGAGATGGAGGTCACGCTGTGCGCGGTCGCCGGGATTGTCACAGGTTTTTGTGTTCTGACCACAGTGCTTGATGCGGTGGCCCACGATTTTAAGGCCGTCTTACTCGAAGATTGCACGGCATCTCCCAATGAAGTCATGCAGGAGCAGACCTTGAATCTCTATCGTCGAAATCCCCTCTCTCCCCTCCTGAGAGTTTTAACGGCCCCTCAGCTGATCGAGGAATTGGTCGGTTAAGGGGATATGACTGAACTAAACCAAGCCCCCGCCCAAGAGGCGTGAAAGGAACAAGAGAGTTGTTTTTTGAACCGATCAGCCTGGAGAGGCAAAAGGACTATCTCAGCAGGTTAAGCCGGTGCCCTCAGGTGACTTCCGATTACAGTCTTACAAACCTTTGGGCCTGGGCCCACGAGTACGGGCTTGAGTGGGCCTGGGAAGGGGATCTGGTCTGGATTCGGCAGGGCCGGCCTGATGAATCCTTTTGGGCTCCGGTCGGTCCTTGGGAAGAGATCGACTGGCAAAGCAGTTTTGAAGAAAACAGAGACGAAGAAACCTCCTTTATACGTGTCCCTCAAAGACTCGCCGAATCCTGGCAAACATCCTTTGAAGACCTGGCAACCGTTGAAGAAGAGAGAGGTCATTGGGACTACATCTATAACGTGGAAGATCTGACCAAATTAGAAGGCAAGAGCTACCATAAGAAAAAGAACCTCCTCAACCAGTTTATCAAGAAATACGACTCTACCTATGTGCCGTTGGAACCGGGATTAATCGAACAGGGCAAGGGCATGCAGGATAATTGGTGTACCTGGCGGGACTGTGAGTCATCCGATATCCTCGCGGCGGAGAATCGATCGATTTCAAGAATATTCGACTACTGGGATCAGTTGAGCGGCACTCTGGGCGGCGCCATTATCGTAGACCATGTGATGGTGGCTTACACGGTTGCAGAGGCCTTGACGAATGAGATGGTCGTCATCCATTTCGAGAAAGGCGACACCCAATACAAAGGGGTCTACCAGGCTATCAATCAGATGTTTCTGGCCGATTCAGCCACTCATTTTTCGCTGGTCAACCGGGAGCAGGACCTGGACGATCCAGGTCTTCGCAAGGCCAAGCTCTCTTACCATCCAGCAAAATTTCTGAAGAAGTATAGAGTCACGATAAAGGGAAAGCCTCGCTGATAAACCATGTGACAAGTTATCAGAAGAAGAGAGACGGATAGTGTCGCAGGCTCTTCTCACTCCAACGACTATTCTTTCTCTCAAAAGCTCTTGTAGGGCATTCGGAATCCGGGATCATCCCGTACGATTCGATCAGGTTGTGCCGGCCGAACCCGAACTCCTTGCTTTCCATAATTCCGATGTCAGTCAAAAAAAACGAAACCTGTTTGTTCCGTAAATCAAACCCTGTTTGCGTTCTTTATCTTTGCCGATGGTTTCCTTTCCCTGTCATCAATGATCACCCCCGCCATACGAGACTATGAGCGTCCGATGATCAAACGCAATGGGTCCACTTCATCACGTAGAATCTCGAGTTCGGTCTCTGTGGGCGGAGGAGTCTCTTCGACCATCTCCTGTACGATCAACTGGAAGCCGGTCTCTTTCCTCACTTTATCCACTGCCACACCAGGATGAACAGACTCTATCCTCATGGCCTTGGTTTTATCTTCAAAGTCGAGCACCGCCAGGTCGGTGATGATTTTGTAAGGTCCGCTCCCCGGCGGAAGTCCGGCTTCTTCTCGTGCGCCCTTTCCTGTGAGGTATCCTGGTGTTGTTACGAAGTCCAGTTTTTCTACAAAACGGCTCTTGCTATGGACGGTCATAACCAATGTTCTCCAGCAGAGTGAAGCAAAATCATTAGCCCCCCCGCTGCCTGGGAAACGCACCTTGGGCTTGTAGTAATCGCCGATGACGGTGGAGTTGATATTGCCGTATCTGTCTATTTGTGCGCCGCCAAGAAAGGCATAGTCGACCAAACCTCGACAGCAGGTGGTCATCATTTCCGCCATGCCGGCGGCCATGATGCCCCGGAAGAATGTCCGGGAATCACCCACGGAAATCGGCATCTGAGGGAGCATCGGCGCAATACCCCCGGCCTCAAACAGGATTACCAGGTTCGGGGCAGCCATTTTCTGTGCCAACATGGCGGTTGCGCAAGGTGCCCCCGTGCCCACGGCAACGGTTTTGCCGTCCTCCAGGTATCTGGAAGCAACACAGATCATCAGTTCCATCATGTTATATTCGGTCGTCACTGCAAAAACCTCCTCATCATCAATGTTTTCAGATCGAAAAAAGTCTCTTTCTTACCTGTCCACCAGGGCTTCGAGTCTTTGCAGTTCTCTCATTTTGGCTAATCCGCCGCACCGCTCAAGATACTCCTCGAAGCTGGCGACCCCATAGATATATTGATCCAAGAACCTTTTGAATTCCTCCGGATCTTTCTCCGCCTGCAACCAGCGAGAGAGATGCTCTTCGTCTGAATAATACAGATAAGGCATATTCCCGGGATAGCTGCCGAAGGGCACTTCAATTACGGCGTCGACCAAATAATAAGGAATGACTGTCCGAGTAGGATTGATTCTTATGGCAGCGTTGTCTACAAGACGTTCCGCGGTAATGATGACGTGCTTTGCCGCACGGGCCAGTTCCAGGTCGGAAACAGAAATACCCCTTATGTGACAGTTGCCATAGATATCGGCTTCGTGGACGTGGATAATACCCACATCCGGCCAAACTGCAGGGACGGCGGCGAACTTCTTACCTGTATAAGGACACTCGATCACTCTGGCCCCGGACATTTTTAAAGTGTCCGTTCCTAACATAGACCGGATAATACCGAATGAAACTCCCTCGGCAGCAGCCCTCAAACGCGCCGTCAGAGCGTAATTCGTCCACTCGCAAACCTGCACCTCCCCGGACTCCATGACGCGTCTAGCGTTAGGAGAAAGCCCCCTTGCCTCCAATCCCACAACATAGGCGATATCAACCCGATCAATACAACGACCTGCGCACAGAAGCTGGAAGTCATGGGTAGAGGTATGTCCGTAGAAACCCAGATTCTTCCTACGCGCTCGAAGTATCTCGTGAATAAATGCCGTGGGAATTCTGATAGCCCCGAACCCGCCTATTGCCAAAAAACAACCATTCGGGACAAATTTCTCTACCGCCTCCTTTTCCGTCATTCGTTTGTCTGTCATAGATCGAGACTTCTTGGCAAAAAACTCTCGCGCCTTGTCCGGGTCGGGATCCATAAACAGCTGATTGAGACCCTTCTCCACTACTTCCATTATTGATCCCTCCAATCTGATTAGACTCTCTATTCCTCTGAGTGAAAAGTGAGGCCCTTTCCCCTGACCTCTTTTATCTATTTCTTTATCGCAAGGCCTATGCCAACTTCAGAAGATACAAATACATAATCAAACTGGTCACTTATACACCAGGTGCTATAGTTTTCACAAAAAAATGACGTCAGGTTCTTTTACAAAATGTAAAGGACCGGCAATTGTAAATTAATAAAGACAGGCGACCTATGCAGAGCAATTGCATTGCCCCCCTTTAACTGTTATAGTTTCTGGGTATCGGGAACGATCAATCGCGGATAGCATACGAGGCCACAATGGAAGAGCGGATCAATTTGGGCGTCAGCGCCTGTCTCATGGGTGAAAATGTCCGGTATGATGGGGGACACAAGCTGGATCGCTTTATCCGCGACACCCTTGGACAATTCGTTGATTTCGTGCCGGTCTGCCCTGAGGTGGAATGCGGACTGCCCGTCCCCCGGGAGGCCATGCGCCTGGTGGGCGATCCCGAATCCCCGCGACTGGTCACCATCAAAACCCACAAAGATCTGACGGCTCACATGCTCGACTGGGCCCGAAAGCGGGTTCAATCACTGGAGAAGGAAGGCCTTTGCGGATACATTTTCAAGAGCAATTCCCCTTCAAGCGGCATGGAGCGGGTAAAAGTCTACAATGACAAGGGAATACCCGTGAAAAAAGGGGTGGGTCTTTTTGCCAAGGTTTTCAAAACCCATTTCCCCTTGCTTCCCACGGAAGACGAAGGACGCCTTCACGATCCCATTCTGAGAGAAAACTTCATTGAAAGCATCTTTGTGCTTAAAAGATGGCGCAAAACCCTCAAAAAAAACCACTCTGTCGGAAACCTGGTGGACTTTCATACACGGCACAAATTGCAGATCATGAGTCACAGCATCCAGTATTACCGGGCCATGGGGAAGCTGGTGGCCCAGGGCAAGACCATGGAAGCCGTTACTCTTTACGAGGCGTATGAAGCCTTGCTGCTCAAAGCGTTCCGCCTCAAATGTACGGTAAAAAAGCATACCAATGTGCTTCAACATATGATGGGTTATTTCAAAAAAGAGCTTTCTCACGATGAAAAAAAAGAGTTGCTCGATATCATCTTTGATTACCATAGGGGCCTGATACCTCTCATTGTTCCGCTGACCCTTTTCAACCACTACGTTCGAAGATACAACGAGCCCTACCTGAGTCGGCAGTCCTATCTCAATCCCCATCCAACAGCCCTGAAATTGAGAAACCATGTTTGACGGACTCGCAAAAAGCCCACTATCTGTGTTACGCTGCCTCCTTCGTCCTTGCAACGTAGGATAAAGACGCCTCATTCCTCAGGCTATGCAGGCCTTGATCTTGATTTTTTTTAAAAACCCGTCGAAATACCGATTTTTGAGGGAACCATCATCTTTAAGTTCCCAATGAAGGGTCGCAACAGAAGGAAGTCTTTGGGCGGATTGAAAAGAAAGGATAGATCCCATGAATAACGATCCTGTCCTGGTGAGCGGTGCCACCGGATATGTGGGAGGTCGCCTGGTTCCCCTGCTGCTTTCTTCGGGCTACAGGGTCCGGGTTATGGGCAGATCCCTGGAAAAGCTGTCTTACAGGCCCTGGGCCGGTGACCCTCAAGTGGAGCTGGTGAAGGCGGACATGCTTGACCTGGAATCGATGGAGCAAGCCGCCAAAGGCTGCCTGGCTGCCTATTATTTGGTTCACTCCATGAAGGCCGGAGGTAGAGGTTTTGCCGCGGCAGACCGAAAGGCCGCTCACAACATGGTTCGTGCGGCTGAAAAAGCAGGCCTTTCAAGGATTATCTATCTTGGCGGACTGGGAAAGGATGACCCCAGACTGAGTGAGCATCTCCGATCAAGGGCCGAGGTGGCAAGCATCCTCCAGTCCGGCAGCGTCCCCACCACCTTTCTCCGTGCAGCCGTTATTCTGGGCTCGGGAAGCGCGTCCTTTGAAATGATGCGCTATCTGGTGGACAGGCTGCCCATCATGGTTACGCCGCGATGGGTGGATACGCCCTGCCAACCAATTGCCATTCGCAACGTGCTCCATTACCTCAAGGGCTGTCTGGAGCATGAGGAAACCGCTGGGAAGACCTTTGATATCGGAGGGCCTGACGTACTGCCCTACGGGGATCTCTTGAGGATTTATGCAGAAGAAGCGGGCCTGCCCCGTCGGTGGATCGTCCCGGTCCCCTTACTGACGCCGCGCCTCAGTTCCTACTGGGTCCATCTGATTACGCCGATTCCCTCTTCCATAGCCATCCCCTTGATCCAGGGACTCAGAAACCCCGTGATCTGCGAAGAGAACCGAATTCGGCAGCTGATTCCACAGGATCTCCTGAGCTGTCGTCAAGCGATAAGACTGGCCCTTGAGAAAATTGAACAACAGGCGGTGGAAACCTGCTGGTCCGACGCAGGAGGATTGGAGGTTCCCGAGTGGGTCAGTTGCGGGGACGCCTCCTATGCCGGTGGAACCCTGTTTGAATACGGGTATCGGACCATTGTTAAAACCGCCCCAGAAACACTGTGGCACCCCATCGTTCAATTGGGTGGACAAAGAGGCTGGTATTACGCGAATTTTCTCCGGGCGCGCGGAGGGGCGATCGATCGCTCGGGGGGCGCCATCGGCCTTCGAAGAAGACGGCGACATCCTGCTAAACTTTACGCGGGCGATGCCTTGGATTTCTGGCGCGTGCTGGAGGTATCGGCTCCAAAACGCCTGAAGCTTCTGGCGGAAATGAAACTTCTGGGCGAAGCCACCCTGGAATTCCGCATTCTCGATCGTGCCGACGGCACATCGGAGATTCAACAGCTCTCACGATTTCATCCCAAAGGCCTTATGGGACTGGTTTTCTGTTACAGTCTCTATCCCCTGCATCAATTTATCTTTAAGAACATGCTGGGAACAATTTCAAAAACAACCGGAGCGCCGATCCTGCAACCGCCGGAACGGTTTACGCCCAGCCTTCATCCTATCTGCCGACCTCCAAACGGAGGTGAGGTTCCTGTCGATAATGAGCGATCACAAGACTGACCCGACTTAAACGGGATTTCCAATGAATCGGAGCGAATCAAAAAGACCTTTCCAAGGAAGAGATTTCATGCCGCCCGATCAGAAGTATATTTCGCGCAGGACAAAATGATTTTAACAAACGACTTGACATTGCCTTCAAATACTTTATTATTCTGTTTGAAAGGATGACAAGCAGAGCAGTTGAATTCATCCCAACTCACGGAGAATAACTTATGGGCTGAAAGGGACAAACCAAACCACTCTTTTCCTAGCCTGTTGTCCGATTACCCCTACGACTTATTGCTGGCGTTCCCGTTCTAAAAACGCACACGACACATTCTAATGAGCTGATTGATGAGAGGATACGCATGAAAAGTGACGAAAAAAGGAAGAAGATCATCCAGGCGGCAGGAGATTGTTTTGCCCGGTTTGGTTATGACAAGACGACTATGGATGATATCGGTAAGAGAGTGGGGCTAAACAAGGCCTCTCTTTATTATTATTACAAGGACAAGGAATCAATCTATACCGAAGTTGTCTATGCTGAAACCGAGCAATTCATGGAGGCCTTGCAGAAAAAAGTCAACGAGGCTTTAGGTTCTCGTGACCGAATAATTACGTATCTCACGGAAAGGCTTCACTACTTACAGGAAATGATCAATCTCCATAATCTCTCATTTGAAACTTTGAATACTGTTCAACCTATTTTTGAGAAGCTCTATCAGGCCTTGTTGAACAAAGAGGTCTTGTTTCTGAGCCGGCAACTGGAACAGGGAATTGCCGATAAGGAACTTGAAGATTGCGATACGGCAAGGATTGCTGAGGGCATCTTGGTAGTTGCCGACGCCATCAAACATAGGGCTGCGCCTGGTGTAGATTTTGGATCCTTTGCAGAAATAGATTACTCAGGAGTGAGAGAGGAAATGGTTTTCGTTGTTTCGCTTATTCTTAAGGGTCTTGAGCGGGATAACTAAAAAAGAGGATACGCAGACACAGACCCTTAAAAACCTTATAAACATCAGGAGAACGTTATGGCCGGTCAATCAAGTCAAGACAAAAATGATGAAAGGTTTGGATATCATGGAAAAATCCTGATCGTGGACCTCTCCACCGGGAAGATTCATGTTGAACATCCCCCTGCTGCCTTTTATGAAGACTATCTTGGGGGGCTGGGGACCGGGGTGAAGTATTTGATCGATAACATGGCCCCGGAAGTTGACCCTCTGGGACCTGACAATATTCTAGGGTTTGTCCCCGGCATATTAAATGGGACAAATGTCCCTTTTGGAGGCAGATGGACCGTTGTGGGTAAATCGCCTCTCACTGGGACCTGGGGAGATGCCAACTCAGGGGGGTTTTTTGGAACCGAATTAAGGAAGACCGGTTTCGACGCCCTCTTTGTAAAAGGCATCTCTGAAGAGCCGGTGTATCTTTCCATCAACAACGACCAAGTCGATATCAAACCTGCCCTGGACCTATGGGGTATGGACACAACGGAAGTCGAAGAGAAATTGGAAAAAGATTTGGGCCGGACCAAAGTACGTGTTGCCTCCATAGGGCCGGCCGGGGAAAAGCTGTCTCTCATATCCGGTATTTTCAATGACAAGGGTCGTACCGCAGCCCGAAGCGGACTGGGGGCGGTGATGGGATCCAAAAGGCTTAAGGCCGTCGTGGTCAAGGGAGATCAAAAGATCCAAATTGCCGATCCTGTCGGTCTCAAGGAATTTAAAAAAGAGGCCCTGGAACCGATGAAGCTCCGACCATCAAGGCTTACCAAAATAATGATGGCCCTCACCAAGCCCATATTGCCCTGGCTTATCAAAAAAGGATTGCTCTCCCTTGATGATGTTGGCGTCATGGTGGAAGGCTTCGGAAAGCATGGGACATCCATGCTGGCCGCAGCCTCCGTGGAGATGGGAGATGCCCCATGCAAAAACTGGAGCGGAGGCGGCTCAGATGATTTTCCAATGAAAAAGGCATCTTCGAAAATCAGTGATGATAATATCACCAAATACAAGACAAAGAAATTTGCCTGTCAGGCATGTCCCCTGGGCTGTGGAGCCATCTTGAAGGTCGACAAGGGGCCGTATCCCCTGGAAGAAACGCACAGGCCCGAATATGAAACCCTTGCCGTATTCGGTTCCGTCCTTCTCAATGACGATGCTGAATCGATTATCAAGGCCAACGATATCTGCAATAGGAGCGGTCTTGACACAATTTCGGCAGGGACCTGCATAGCCTTTGCCATTGAGTGTTATGAAAACAAGATACTCACCCCGGAAGAAACCGACGGTCTGGAACTCACATGGGGCAACTCAGAGGCTATCCTGGGGCTTTTGGAAAAGATAGGCAAGCGTGAAGGATTAGGGGATATCCTGGCGGACGGCGTGAGAATCGCCGCAGGGAAGATCGGAAGGGGGGCGGAGGCCTTTGCCATGCATGCGGGCGGTCAGGAGCTTCCCATGCATGATCCTCGCTTGAACCCAGGCTTCGGCACAACCTACATCACCGATCCCACTCCGGGCCGTCACACCCAGGGCGGCGCGGGGTTCTTGGAGTTCGGGTTTTATATCATGCCGTTTAAGGGCATTGAAATGTCGGAGGTGGAACGGTACCAGTATTCCGGCAAGGGAGAGGCCCATGCCCTGCTGAGCAAGGCCCAGATCGTTGAGGATGCCATGGGCATCTGTATTTTCGCCGGCATGTTCGGCGGCTCCCCTTACGCTGAAATGTTGACGGCCATTATGGGGAAAAAATATACCAATGATGATCTTTTAAAAATCGGCGAGAGAGCTCAAATATTAAGGCAGGTATTTAACGTGAGGGAAGGATTCAAGCCGTCCGACTTCAAGCTGCCGGACAGGGTCATAGGCCGCCCGCCCCTCACCAAAGGTCTCACGGCGGGTGTCACCGTTGATGTCGATACTATGGCGCGGGAGTTTTTCGAGGCAATGGATTGGAGTATAGGGACCGGCAAGCCTTCATCTGAGAGGCTGGAACTTATGGGTCTGCCGGAGATCGCCCGGGAATTGCACGGCGAAGGAAAGGGAGCCTGATGGCGGTGGACGTAACCATTAATGGGACTTTCAACCTGGGACTGGTGAGAAAAAACCTGGAAATAAAGGTGTCACAACCGATTTCCTTCGAGGACCTGCTCAAAAAGGTCGAAAAGCAAACCGGCATTCAGGTCCATCAACTGGCCCTATCAACCCGAGGAAAGACGATCTTTTCATTAAATTCCAAGATCATTCAACCTTCCACCGACTTGTCCTGCGAGGTCCGTGATGGAGACCAGGTGAAAATACTGCAGGCCCTGAGCGGTGGTTAGACAACAGGAGGGCTATTTGGATGGAGGCATTAGCATCCTGTACATAGACGTAACGGAAAAAATAAAAGAGTCTATCAAAGACAAAAAAGAGGAGATTGCCTTGAGTGGTCGTCGATCCGGTATCGTCAAGAAGATGTTGGAAGAGGAGGTTATGAAATGTTGAGGACAGGCAGGGCTATTTACACCTTAATCGGAAGTTTTGCCATCTTTATAAGCATAAGTTGTCTACCTTTATTGCACGCCCAAGAACGGGCCGAGGTACAGGTAGGCGCTGAAAGGCTTGCTGAGAACCTGTATCTTTTACGGGATTCCGCGGGTATGGGCAACACCGTTGTTCTAACGGGCGATGACGGTCTGCTGATGGTGGACACAAAGGACGAAAAGTCTGTTGGCACGCTTCTGGAAAAGACTGCGGAATTGAGTGACAAGCCGATCCGTTTTGTGATTATTACTCACTGGCATTTTGATCATGTCGGGGGAAACAAAAAAATCGCCCAAACCGGAGCCACCATTGTGGCCCATGAGAATGTGAGAAAACGTATGGGAATAGAGCATGACATGAAAATGTTAAATGCAAAAGTCCCACCCTCACCAGAGTCGGCACGACCACCTCTTACCTTCAAGCGAGAGTTGAGATTTCATGTCAATGGGGAAGATGTGAAGGTCTTTCATTTGGATCCTGGACACACGGATGGGGATGCTGTGGTTTATTTTGCCAATGCCAACGTGATTCACATGGGAGACCTCTATTTTGAAGGTCTCTATCCCTATATTGGGATCTATTCCGGTGGATCGATCAACGGTATGATAAAGGTCATCAATCAAATCCTTCCGATGATCGATGAAAAAACAAAAGTCATACCAGGCCATGGCCCACTATCAAACAAGGCGCGGCTCAAGGAATATGTCTTTATGCTCACGGCGATCCGAGACAATGTCGGCAGGCTCATGCAGCAAGGCAATACAATGGACAAAGTCGTTGCTGCACAACCGACCAAAGAATTTGATGGAAAATGGGGCAAAGGATTCCTTAAGCCAGATCAATTTGCCGGGTTGGTGTATATGGACCTCTCACCAAAATTGCCATGAGAGTCACCCATTCATCATTACGACCACGCTGCACGCCGTCGTGAACGTCAGGGGTAACTCGGCATGTTTGGCAGAAAACTCATTAAAAGATAAGAATAAAAACTGATCAACAAAGAATGTGTCAAAAGACCATTCATGGGCTATTCTCTGCTTAGGATGCCTGCCACCAGAGCCTCAAAATAAAATCAATATTTGATAAGTTATTAACATTAAGATATAATATATCGTATATTGCATACACTGAGACAAAAATGAGTGCCTAGAATGATTTTTCCCTTGACAATAAGCTTTCCGGAGCAGGTGGAAGAAAAAAATGAGCACAAAAAAGACTCGTGTGCCCCGATTCGGCAACATTGCGATTGACAATGGATTCGCAACGCATATGGATATTTTTGGAGCTATCAAGGAGCAAAAACGTCTAAAAAACGTGAGCCAGACACATCAATTGATCGGGGATATTCTCATTGAGATGGGTGTCATCACGGAAGAACAGAGGGACTTTATCCTAACAACTCAGAATGCTTTGCGGGAAGAATTGCCTGCGGATACTGATCAACAGGCCAAAAAGGAGGTCATCCAGGGTCTTGAGGATTCTCCTGAAGAGGTGGAAAAACCTGTTGAGAAATCCGCTGACATGGGTGAAGGATCGGTTGAAAAGAGTATAGGATATTATATAAAGGTTTCAGAAGACAAATTGAATGCCTCCATTTCCCCAAAGGACAGCATAGACCATAGTGCTACTCTCACTGAGATCAAAGAGCTTCTTCAAAGGAAAGGCATCCTCTATGGCATTATGGACGATAAATCAATTAACAGATACCTCGAAGAACCACGGGAACACCAAAAAACATGGATAATCGCTCAAGGTAAGGCACCTGAGCCAGGAATAGACCCTGATATGAGGCTTTTCTTTGATAATGATCCGATAAAGACCGGAACAATGACGGAAGAGGGGTTTATTGATTGGAAAGATCATGGTCAGATCCCTCAGGTAAAAGAGGGTGATTGTATCGCTGAAATAGATCCGGGCCGGGCAGGCACGGAAGGTAAAGATATCTATGGGCAATCTGTTCCCCCGCCAAAGCTTAACATTCTCGATATCAAATACGGAAGGAACGCGTACAAATCCGAGGACGGCTTAAGAATTTACTCAAAGATTGATGGACGCCCACAACTGTCTGGAAACAGATACCTCGATGTGTTCACTGATCTTAGAATATCCGGCGATATCGGGATTGAAACCGGCCATGTTAATTTTGACGGCTGTATCGATGTCAGTGGTTCGATAAACAAGGGATATCAGGTGAATGGAAAAAGCCTCAGATGCAAGGAGATCAATGGAGCGGAAATACAAGTTGATGGTGACATTATCGTTATGGGCGGAGTTTTTGGCGCGAATATAAAGAGCGGTGGAAAACTGAAGGTCGGTCATATCAATAGGTCAAAGATTGAAGCCGTTGGAGACATTGCTGTTGAAAACGAAATCGTTGATTCTGCGATTGAGACGAACGGCAGTTGTGTGATCGAGAAGGGGACAATTCTTTCATCGGAAATAGTGGCCAAGAAAGGGGTTAAGACAAAAGAAATCGGCACCGAAGTCGCAAAACCGAGTTCTTTATTTGTTGGGATCGACAATAAGGTCAAAAGAGACATTAAGACACTTAGAGATGAAATAGCGGAAAAAGAAATGCGACTGAAGGATCTGGAGTCCCTCGTTGTTGAACTCAAGAATAGATCTGATGGGATAAATATAGAATTAGGTGAGATCGCACAGGAACAGGATGGATCCATGGTCCGACACCGGCATTTGGTAGAGAAGATGAAGGAATCTGCACAGACAGATGATAATGGCCTTATGGAAAGGGTTGAAGAGGCAAAAAAGAATCTAGAAGCGAGGATAAAACAGATTGACAAGATAGTGGAAAAGCTCATGGAAGAGGATGAGCAAATATTGGAAAATATAGATGAACATCAAAAAGAAATCACTGAGATCGGACACGAGGTCGGACTATTGGAGAGTAAAATAGATCATGTTATCGACCTGGCGGAACAAGACGAAGGAGTCCCAGTTGTAAAAGTCTCAGGGAATGTTTTTCCGGGCACTATTATCAGTGGTCCTCATTCATCAATTACTCTTGATAAGCAATACCACAAGGTAAATATCTTCGAAACCAAGATTAAGTGTGACACCTCTTCGCAAGAACGGAGAATGAGAATTTCGAGCCCCAGATAATAAAGAGATGTCAGGAGCCCGCGCAGTGTGAGCTATGCCTTATATATTGTAAAGACACCTATGACGATAAATCCGAGACCAGCTAAATAATGCAAATATTTTGTATCGACATAATGGGATATTATACTGCCGCCAAGAACACCAATTGCGGTAGCCGCCATTAAGGCCATTGATGCGGCCAAAAATACGACCGGCTTCCCAATGCCCTTGTCTGAAGCGAATAAGACAGTAGCCAGTTGAGTTTTATCCCCGATTTCAGCAAGAAATATAGTAGAAAATATGGTGAAAAATATTTTTATATCCATTCTTTTTTGACCTTTTCAAAAATCCGACATTCGAACTCGTCTGTCCAAAAAGCGCAGCTTCTTGGGTAGGCGAAGCCCCCTGAATCAGGATAGTCATTGTACGAGTATAAAGCTTCTACGCCCTTCGTATATCTCCTCAGGTCCGACTGGTTAAGGCTGTTTGATTCTTGTATCCAACATAGACGATCATTTTAAAGGAGGCTGCAAAAGCCGTCGTCCCGCTATAGAGGATTTTAAATCCCTTTCATGAAAATTTTCTTTTCCATTCCTTCATCTTCTCCGCAGGCCAGGCCACACAAAACGCCGGGCCTCCCCTCATGAGCATCTGCATACAGGCATCGCCACACTCCGGATTGCAGTGGATAATTTCGGCATCCTGGCCTTCACGGACCTTTTTCGGCCATTGTGGGTCGGCCCAGAGCACACGCGCTAGACCGATCAGGTCGGTCTTCCCCTCGGAGATGGCCTGGTCGGCAAATGCGCCGGTGGCGAGGCGTCCGGCGGCAATGATCGGCACGTCGACTTCTGCGCGGATCTCTGCGGCCAGATTGAGCATGTAGCCTTCTTGTTTGGATTTTTCTATAATTTCAGGAAGGGTGAAGGACTCATACGTGCCGCCCATAACTGAAATATAGGCAATGCCCGCTTGAGCCAGACTAACGGCGAATTGACGTGACTCCTCCAGATGCAAGCCGTCAGGGAGCCATTCGTCGGATAAAAACCGATACCCCACGGGAAAAGCCTTTACCGCCTCCTGGACCTTTGTCAACACCTCCATGGCAAATCGCTGACGATTTTCCAGAGTACCCCCGTATTCGTCGGTGCGCTTGTTGGTTCTCGGAGAGAGAAATTGAGATAGGAGATAGCCGGTGCCGCCATGCAGCTCCACCATATCGAACCCCGCGTCCTTTGCCCTGGCAGCGGCATTGGCATATTTCCCCATGATTCGGTCGATCTCCGCTTTTTCCAGGGCCCTTGGCATCCGGCCGAAGGTGTCCACCGCAGATGGTGCCGGCGGTTCTTCAGTCATCTGGGCAAAGCGGCCGGCGTGGTTAATCTGCAGGCAGGCCAGTGCGCCCTCCTGCTTGATGGTTGAGGATAGTCGGTTCAAGCCTTCAAGGTTGTCGTCGGTGTCAGCCCGGAGGGTCCGGTTGGAACCGCTGCCGGCGGGATAATCTACTGTCGCGTTTTCAACCACGACCATGGCCACGCCGCTACCGGCCATCAGCCGGTAATGATCCACCAGCATATCGCTAACCATACCGCCTTCACCGGCATAGCCCAGGTAGAGCGGTGCCATGGTAAGACGGTTCTTCAAAGTAAGGCCCTCTATTGTTATTTCAGAAAACAGATTTTCATACATGTCGTATTCCCCTTTTGCTTATAGTGACTTCAGACAAAATGTGGGCACAATAACGTTTGAATCAGGGTGAAGTCCTCAGTTATTTGTTGATCAGCCGAACATTACGGGGCATGGGACAAGAATTTGATCTTCTTTTTTAACCGCCTTTCGTGAGCCACCCTATATCAACCCAAATTTCAACGCAAAAGAAAATCCGAGTCTCTCAAACCATCTCAGCCGCCAGTATGCCCCGGCATGTTCGAGGTTGTGGCGTGTGTCAATAAAATCGGAGGCATATATTCCCATATTCGAAAAGTAGTCCGGCTCCCTTCTGTTCAGGAAATAGGGCACTGAAAAGAGATGCATCAAATCATTCAGAGCAATGACACCCTCTTTCTTTTTTTCCTGGAATCCTTCCCAGTTTCTGAGATGTTCTTCCGACTGGGAGAAATTCATCGTACTTCATGAATAGGGTAGATTCATCATCCATTTTCCAAGATGTGGATCAATTCCTCGCCAATCCATTGATTGGCTCTCTTGTCTAATCGGGATAGGCTCGCTCAAGATACAGCATAGTTGCCATACCGTTGGACATAGGGAGTTTGTTTTTTCGTCATGTGCCTTCCCGAATGGACAGAGATTCAAAGTAGGCCTTTGTGTCCGCCTTGGTCCAAAGCCCGGTATAGCCTTCCAAAGGGTTTTCCGCATCGAACTGGAGGAGAGTTTCACCATCAAAAAAACAGGTTGCCCTGTTCTCCCTGATTCGAACCTCAAGCGAGTAACTCTTTCCCGGCCGGATCGATTTTTCGACGATCACATGCCTCCTGCGTCTGCCGTGGACAAACTCGAAAAGGGAGACATTGTTCTCAAGGGCGTCCACACTCAAGACGAAGAAGTTGGTCACGTTTTTCAGCCCGAAGACCACACCCGCCGTGTTGTCCAGACAGCCGGACTCAGGTGTCACCGTCACCTGAATGATTGCGTCTCCTACGAAGCTTTCCTTGCGGATGGCAAGCGGGAAATAATGGTACGCCTTGATGTTGTCCAAAAATTGCTGATACCGGGACCCCACTAACTTGCCCATGATGTTTTTGAGAGAGCATGAAAATCCTTCTCCCGACTTGGAGCCATCCTGGAGGAACCTTACGCGGCCGTCCTCCTCGACAGAGGTCCAATCCCCTGTGGGTGTATAAAAATCGGGCAGAGGATTGCGTGACTGCTGCAGGAAGTTGTAGTCGCCCGAGAAAAAAGCCTCTACCATGCCGCCGACCGAGTCCTGGCTCCGTATTCCCAGGTCCAAGAGTCTGCTGGAAGCTAGGAGCCTGCCCAGCTGGTCCAGTGCCTCTTCCATGGAGGGTGAGTCATAGCCTTTCATGGTGGCATCCAGGACATCGCCGGATATCTCCAGCAGGAACCCCAGTCTCTGGAGCACCTCAGATAAAAAATGGATGCGCAGGGAGCGGCCGAGGTAAGAACCTACGCCTCCACCGAACTGGAGGGAAATGTAATTGTCCTCCGGGTTGTCGGTCCACAGGGTATCGATTGTGGCGAAGTGATACCCAAACTTGATGCTGAAATTCATATACTCGTTCGAGAGTATGCCGTAACTGGCCATCTGCGGAGGGGGTCCGGAAGTCATGAGGGCCATAAGGTTTTTGCTACTCACGCCGACGGTCCCGAACCAGTTGACCCCAGGATGGGAAAGACCACGCCAGAGGGCCTTCATGGGAAGGGAGGTGATGGACTCGGGAGTCAGATCGTCACAGGTCGTCAGGTCCCCTTTCAGACCACCGCCCAGGTCGATGAAGTAGATGGCCAGGGGGATGCCGGACTTCATCTTCAATGATTTGACGCCCTCTGATGCCTGCCTGCTCAACCCGAACATCTCCTTGACGATCTTCTCATGGCTGAAGCGGATAATATCGTGAAAAGTCCGGCAGTTTTCAGGCGTGAAAGCTGCTGCCTCAGGGTCGGTGAGATTAAGGGGGGAGATCCTGGACATGACGGCGTTCATCCGCCGGTGGACGGGGCTTTCCAAGACCCTCTCCCCGGGGAGGGAAGAGGTTTCCTCAAGTCCGCTCACCTTGCCTTCATAGACGGTAGCGGTATCGGCCACCAGGGTAATGACCGTGTCCTGTTTCAGGGTGATGGTTGCATCTCCGGTCTCCACGATCATGGGGATGCCGAATTCCCTGGCAACAGATGCCAGGTGGCTCGCCACGCTTCCCAGGTCCGTGACGATCCCCTTGATGGAGCCCGCAAGCTTTGCATAATCGGGGGAAGCGGTTTTTGCCACGAGGATACCGTCTTCCATATCCATCCCGGCCTTGAGGTTCGCCGCCTGGATCACCCTGCCGGAGACCGTACCCCTGGAGGCGCTCTTACCCTTGCTCAGGAGTACCGCGTGCCCCGGATAGTCCTCCTGCCGAGGCACGTCCTGTCCCCGAGACAGTGAGAGTCCCAGGGGCCGCGACTGGAGTATGAAAAGCCGTCCGGATTGATCCACGCACCATTCCACGTCCTGCGGGGAACCGAAATACTCTTCCAGCTTCAGGCTGTATTCGGCGACTTTCCGGACGATCTCCTCGTCTATGGCGGGAACAGCCTTGTCCGTCTCAGGCGTTTCCTTTAAAAGTGTCCCCCCCTCCTCGAGAAGCACCATCCGGTGTGTTTTTGAACGGATCTCACTCCCTGTAATGTGCAAGGTCTTTCTGTCGACAAAAAAATTGTCCGGCGACGCCTCGCCGCTCACCAGGTGCTCGCCCTGTCCCCAGATGGCGCTCACCAGAATTTCAGATGAACCGGAACGGGAAGGGTCTCTGGAATAGGCAACACCGCTTGACCGAGCATCGACCATGGTGATGCCTGCCACACACATGGGCGTATCCATGTCGTCCAGGCCGCAACGCATCCTGTATCGAACAGCCCTGGGCGAGTACTTGCTGGCCAGGACTGTTTTGTAGGCTTCCAGCAGTTTGTCCCTGCCCACATTCAGGACCGTCGTGTATTGCCCGGCGAAAGAGGCCTCCGTGTCCTCGCCGACCGCCGAGCTGCGCACGGCAATCGGAACATTCTTTCGGGTTTTGGCCTCCAGGCGCTCGTAGGCCTGGAATATGCCCTCGGCAAGGGCGGCAGGAACCGGAGAATCCAGGATCCTTTTTTGAACGATGCCGGCGCTGGATTCCAGCCCCAAGGGGTCCTCGGAAGCGGCAACAGCCAGCATGTCGTCGATAGCGTCGAAGAGCTCGTTTTGTTCGATAAAAGACCAAAAGGCATGGGCTGTGACCACGAAACCCTGAGGGGTGGGAAGCCCGAGCTCATTTCCGGCGACGGCCAGATTGGTGGCCTTTGACCCGGCCATATCCACCATGCGGGCCTCCAGATCCTCCAGGAGGAGGACCAGTTCACCTCCCGGACGGGGGCGGGGGAGGTCGAAAAGCGGAACCATCTGCTGGTGGAGATCCTCGCAGGCCCGGAAGAGCTTTTCATATCTACCGCCGGAGAGCTCGTTGAGGGCTTTCACTAGCTCAGTGCTCGCCTCGAAGAAGCGATGATAGTCCTTTTTCACTCCCTGCATGGTAAAAGGCTCATTACCCTGCTGCATTCTCTCCAAATCGGAAATGATCTGGAGCGCTTCGTGGTTGTGGATCAAGAATTCACGATACCACCTGTACTTTTCGGCCAGTTTCCCTTCAAGGTTGACAAGGAGCTGGCAGGAGTTTTTTTTGGAAAAAAGGTCTGTAATCTCCATGAGACGAACCTCCAACGATCCGGTTTTTAATTATTAGAAGGTTCCGTGATCCTAATGTCAAGAACTATAAGAGACAGGAAAATCTTGAAAGGTTATTTTACAATCCTCAATCCTCTCAAACCAAAAAGGCACAAGAGTCCAATCAAAAGGTGAGAGTAACGCCTATGCAAAACATTCCGTTGGGCATACCTTCCACCATTCATCACGTGATATTAAGCATCGCATAGTGGATTCTGAAGGATCTTGACATTTTTTCCTTTTACAATCATTTTCTGCATGGATCATGAGAAGACCCTCTATTCTTGTTGCTAGCTTTCATAAACCCAAAAATGGAATTCCATTGGCGCTCAAACCCTAGAGGAAAGGTCAGTAACAATCTCCCTTTCTTTCAAAATCTGGATGTAGATAGATCTTCCCAAAACTCTTGACACTACCATAGCAAAATGCTATCTCTGCTACTGTTAGCGATCCTACAAAGAACCAAAAAGGGGGGCTAAGAACTTCTCATCGGTTCGTATTTTGCCGGTAAGGGTGATCCTGACGATTCTGAATTCCAAATCAGTTTCCTGCAAACCATGCTTAAAGTTGTAGCCAAAGCGATCAATACGAGTAGCCTTGTTTCAGAACTGACAAAAAGCATTTCCGGGTTGTGAAGCTCAACACAATTTTGAAACCATGGCTGGGAAGTCTTCTTAAAAACCTGCCCCTTCTATTGAAGTTAGTTCTACCAAAAAGGTGGCGATATTCACAGCCTTACAGATTCAGTGGCTATTTCATGGGAAAGCTCCGAGCTCCAATTTTATCGCCTGGATGTTGACGAGGAAACTATGATGGAAAAACTCGCCCAAAAAGCTCTCAAACTGCTAAGAGAAATCAATTCCGAAACTTTTACCACCATAAAAAAGGGCAGCCCTCAGCGAGAATGATCGATGTGATGTTCGTGGAGGAAGACGCGCTCTATTTTACGACAGCAAAGGAAAATCTTCGATCTTTCGAAGAAGCCGCCCCATCGCCAGCTGGCTCTCTTTTGGTGGCATGAACGTTAATCCATCAGGGGACATAACAACAGATCAATGCATTGCTTGCGGGATAAGCCAAGATGCTTGTCCTGTAGACATGATCTCGGAAGGGGATACTTATAAGATAAGCAGCGAACACTGTCTGGAATGAGGGTCTTGCCTGAAAGTGTGCCCTGAGGAGGCCATTGTGCCTTCCAAAAGGCTCTGGAAAAATAATCACATGTGGTGTGGTTTCATACGTGGGGATAAATACCAACTAGTGTCCATCCATAAATGAGGCTTTTTGTTCAAGATCAAGGCATGCGAGAAAAATAACCGCAGGCATATAGGTAATATTCCGAGGATTATGTTTTTCGCATAACGCAGAGATCGGGCAAAAAGACCATTTAAGGATGGACACTAACTAGGCAATATTGGTGCCTGAATATCTCAAGAAAGAATCTTATTCAGACGGGGGATTGCTCTGTGAAGGAAATTTCGACAAATCAGCTGGCAAAAGTCATCGGAAGTGAATCGTACCGCATTATCGATGTTCGTCCGGTAGATGCTTACAACGGTTGGCCGCTGGAAGGGGAAAGACGCGGAGGACATATAAAGGGGGCAAAGATCTTATCTGTCAGTTGGACGGATGAAGAAGACTGGATCGAGATCGTAAGGGCAAAGGGTATCAGGCCTGACCACGGGATAGTCATTTACGGATATAACAGGCACGATGTGGAGGAGGTAGTAGAGAAGTTTGGCCTGGCAGGTTATAAACAGGTGACCGGATATACCCGCTTTGTTGACGAGTGGGCGGCAAAGCAATCTCTACCAATGGAGCGGATGGTTCGGTTCGAGAAACTCGTCCATCCAAGATGGCTCCATCAGCTGGTGTCTGGAGAGCGTCCCCCGGAATTCAACGGGAAGAAGTATGCCCTTTGTCACTGCCATTACAGAAACAGGGCGGATTATGACATTGGTCATATCCCTGGAGCTATCTCGTTGGACACACTTGAGCTTGAACACCCCGACACATGGAACCGTCGTTCTGCAGAGGAATTGGAACAGGCACTCATGCAATTGGGTATTTCCGCGGATACAACGGTCATCGTATATGGAAGGTTTTCGAGCCCTCGCAACAGCGATCCTCATCCCGGCAGCAAGGCAGGGCATTTAGGTTCAATACGCTGCGCGGTATTGATGATGTATGCAGGTGTGCAGGATGTCCGTGTACTCAACGGAAGTATAGCCGCCTGGGGAAACGAGGGCTACCCTTTTTCTACGGAAGAGAGGAGGCTTGAGCCACTATCTGAGTTCGGCGGCAAGGTACCTGCGAGGCCTGAGATTTTTATTGATACGCCGCAGGCAAAAGAGGTCCTCGAATCCGACAATAGCAATCTCATCAGCGTAAGGAGTTGGAACGAATTTATTGGCGAGGCGAGTGGGTACAATTATATATTCAAGAAAGGGCGTATTCCAGGCGCGATCTTCGGCAATTGCGGCAGTGATGCTTATCACATGGAGAACTACCGGAATGTCGATCTCACAACGCGGGAGTACCATGAAGTAAAAACCATGTGGAACAAATCGGGAATTACTTCTGACAAGTTCAATACATTCTATTGCGGAACAGGCTGGCGAGCAAGTGAAGCTTTCTTGAATGCCTACCTGATGGGATGGGACAAAATAGCAGTTTATGATGGAGGGTGGTACGAGTGGTCCAACGACCCTGCCAATCCGATTGACTATGGAGTTCCACGGTGAAATGAGTCTTACAAAGAGATCTGAATATGATGTCAGGTGATGCCTTTCAAGAAATGGCAGTGAGGACCGAAAAGGAGGAAATGCTGGCTGGTCTCATGTCTGATCAAAAGTATTTGCCCTGCAAATTTTTCTACGATGAAACAGGCTCGCGATTGTATGAACAGATAACCAGGCTGGAAGAATACTATCCAAGCAGAACTGAAAAGTCTATCCTGAAAAGACATGCCGAGGAACTTATGAGAGATACCGATGCTGTGTCATTGGTGGATATTGGAAGCGGAGACTGTTCCAAGATTTCCATCTTGCTGCATGTTCTGCCAAAGAGTGTTCTCAGCGAAATAACCTATGTTCCAGTCGACGTGAGCATGAGCGCCATGGAAGAATCTAGATACAAACTTCAACTAAGGTTCGGTGCTATTGACGTCTGCGGGATTATTGCTGATTTCACAAAGGAGATCCATCTCGTTTCGCAGCATGACAACAGAATCTTTTGTTTCTTCGGTAGTACTATCGGGAACCTTGACACAAGAGAGGCCAGAAGCCTCGTCGCTAAGTTGGGCAAATTAATGAAACCAGGGGAGCGCCTATTGTTGGGATTGGATATGGTCAAGGATAAACGGATCTTGGAAAGAGCATACAACGACAAAGACAAGGTAACTTCCGAATTCAACAAAAATATACTGAAGGTAGCCAATAGAATATTGGGCACCAATTTTGATCTGAGATACTTCCAACACCATGCCTTTTATAACGATGAGGAGGAGAGAGTTGAAA
>JAXHUM010000073.1:12990-16839 GCA_034189325.1 Thermodesulfobacteriota bacterium | reverse complement strand
CCTCTGCGATCTTTATCCCGAAATCAAGGACAAAGACCCTGTCGGATATGTCCATCACCACTTCCATATCGTGCTCTACAAGAATGATGGGGATCTTTCTCTCTTCACGAATATCGAGAATGAACCTCGCCATATCCTCCTTTTCCTCCATGTTCATCCCCGCCATCGGCTCATCCAAAATGAGTAATTTCGGCTCCAAGGCCAGGGCCCTTCCAAGCTCGACTCGTTTCTTCAGCCCTGCGGCCAGGGATTCAACGATCCTTTCTCGAATGAATTCTATATCGAGAAAGTCGATAATCTCTTCAACCGCCTGTCGATGTTTGATCTCTTCGTTACGGGTCCGCCCGAAATAGATCGCCCCGGCAAAGGGGTCCGGCCTCATGAGGATATGCCGGCCCGCCATAATATTATCCAGTGTCGTCAGCCCACTGAAGAGCTCTATCTTCTGAAAGGTCCGGCCGATGCCGATCCTGGCAATCTTGTCCGGTTTCCACGATGTGATGTCTGTTCCCTCAAACAGTATGGTGCCCTTCTGGGGCCTGTAGAATCCTGTAATGCTATTCAGCAGGCTTGTCTTACCGGCACCGTTCGGCCCGATAATCGCCACAATATTTCTCTTGGAGACCCTCAGACTGACGTCGTTTATTGCCTGGAGCTTACCGAAACTGAGGGATACTTCTTGGACTTCTAAGGCAGGTGCGTTTGCATGCATGGAAGTGATCCTCTTAAGACTAATGACCTCATGGCGTCCTGCCTTCTTGGCAGGCCCTCTGTCCGCCACGGGACCGTTTTAGATGGTGTGATGAGGCTCCTGCAACGCTTAAGGATAGTTGGTAATTGGGAATACTAATAATTGTTGATATCCAAGGCCTGTTTCCCCGCCTTGACGATCTTGGCCATCTCCGCCACCCTGATACCGATGTTTTTTGTAAAACCAAGGCCGAACTCATCTTTCGACACGGCAAATCGCGTATCCGTGACCATGCCTCCTGTCCCCTCCAAGGTCGAGACAACCCCGATGCCGTAACAGGTCACATTGATCATCATGGCGTTGAACCAGTAGTTCATCACATGGAGCGCCGGTTCTTGACCCAGCTGCCTGAAAAAGGCCACGGACAGGCTTGCCCCTACCTTGCCCTTAAGTCGGTAATCGTGGGCAAAGGTCCTACACCGGTCGATAAATGTCTTGAGCTGCCCCGGAACAGACAGAATATACACCGGGGCACCCAGAATGATCCCATCCGCCTCCACCAGCTTCTCATGCAGGATCCTCATGTCGTCGTCGATTCCACAGTTGTATCCTCGTACAGGCACCGGCTCAAAGGTCCCTACCGTCCCCGCCTCTTTTTGAATCTTGTGTACCCTTCTCAGGCAGCCTCCACAGGCCTTGCAGTACTTGATGTCATAGTCTTCCAGGTGCAGCAGTTCGGTTTCCACGTCACCCACCTCGCTTGCCGCATTCAGCGCGTACTCCACGTGATACTGGCAATTACCGTTCTTCACAGGCGTCGCCACGATTCCAAGTATTTTCACCTTCATTTTTTCAGCTCAAAGAATTAGGGTAAATTGATTAGTTGGACTCGCAAAAATTCCGAAAAAGCACTTCCCCATTAGCCCTGACATTCCCAGATACCGTCGCCGACACTCTCAGACATGTGTTTCAAGGAGATTCGTTCTCCCCCTTTTTTATACCTCGAAGGAAAATATCAAACGCCTGATCCAGAGTAGTCTTAAAAAAATCGTTTTTCGGCTTGATGGTTTTTTTGGCCTCCTCCAACACCATTATTCCGCAGAACATTCCCCACATAATATCAGCGTGTCCAATGCCGCTGCCCTCTCGAAAGATTCCCCGTTGCACTCCCTCGTCATAGATTTTAACCATCTCCGCCATGATATTTCTGAACATAAGATTCAGCTCAGCAAGCAATTCCTCTATACTGGGATCTGTTAACCTCTCCAACTGCATGTGGAGAATATTGCGAAGAAAAAGGGCGTCACCCAAAAAAACCTTGTACATAGCATCTTTGAATTTCACTATTTTTTCTTCCGGAGATAATGTGCGGTTGCTAGAGATCACTCTGGTTTCATCCAGTAGTCCACTAAAGGCCTTGACGTTAAGTGAGCTATAGAGATTCTGTTTGTTCTTGAAATATTGGTAAATGGTCGCCGGGCTCAGTTCCGCCTTTTCAGCGATATCTTCCATTGTGGTGGCTGTATAACCCTTTTCGGTGAACAGTATTTTGGCTGCCTTCTGGATGTCCTGACGACGCATCCTTTTTTCTCTCTCTTTTCTTTCTTTTATACCCAAAAGCTAACTCCCTTCAAATTCTGATCTTGATTTAATTAATAATAGGTATTTAGTATTATAATTTCATTTTGTCAACACCAAAAGAGAAGATAAGAGCTCAAAACAGGTGAGACTCAAAAGAAATTCGAGAGGATACGGGGCACATGAAAATAACGGCAACAATCTGGTTTTGCCTTATTCGATTTTTTGATCCCTATATCAGCATACAAGATTTTTTATTGACAAAACGAAATTATAATATTAAATGACTATCATAAAGTAAATGATGGTTAACATTTAAAGAGGATTAGACTTCAGGGTATTGCGAAGGATCCAGAGCGAAACAAAAGATGGGCTGAAGACCAGCGTGGTTTTTGAATACTGAATTTCCTGTAGCCGTTTATACTGCCTGTACACCATCGAAGATGGTTCCATTCGCTTTCCCTGAAACAACCATGTCCGATCTGATTAAGATGTTACACAAATAAATCCTTCGATGCGTAAAGACAGTGTCTTCTTGAGGCATGCTATTGTCCATCTCATTTGACCATACTATAATTCCTTTTTTTTAAAACGATTACAAGACTTTCCACGATCTGCTTAATAAACCGGGCTTTACCCACTTACACGATTGTCAAAACCTCTTTCTAAGGCTTCGATCAGACCCTATTTGGAGGAAAATCATTGCGAGTCTCACCTACTCGTCTCTTGAAAACAGGCACATTGACCTGGGTCGAGGGAAAAAAGGAGGTGGCCTAAAACGCCCCTTCATAGATTCGACGGCAACATCCCCTATCTTGACCCGTCTTCAAAGGACTGCGACAGTACACAAAGGAGGATAAAGGATGCTCGATTTCTCATTGACTCAAGAACAGATTCAACTGCAAGACATGGCGAGGAAGTTTGCCCTTAACGAAATAAGACCTGTGGCCGTTGAAGTGGACAGAGACCCTGACCACCCTTATCCCAAAGAGCTGATGGACAAGATGGCCCAGAACGGCTTTTTCGATATGTTTGTACCGCCGGAATATGGGGGAATCGGGTCGGATATCTTCACCATGGCCCTTGTGTCGGAGGAGCTGGCCTTTGGCGATGCCGGGGTCACTGTGGCCATGCTGGAATCTCTCGCAATAGCCAAACCGCTGATGGATTTCGGGACGGAAGAGCAGAAGAGAAAATATCTCCCCATCGTCATAAACAAGGAGGAGGCAAAGCTCTGCGGCCTGGCCTTGACCGAACCGGAGCATGGATCGGATATTGCGGTCCTGGACACAACGGCAAAGCTGGAGGGAGACCACTATATTATTAACGGCGCCAAACGGTTCATCACCAATGCCGGTGTTTCGGAACTCTATCTTTTGTGCGCCATGACGGACAAGAGCAACGGGCCAAAAGGGCAATCGGTCTTCGTCATCACGGCAGACACACCAGGCCTTTCCATCGGGAAGGTGGAAGACAAGATGGGGCACAGGACCTGTCAGAATGCCGAGCTTATCTTGGAAGGCGCCCGTATCCCAAAAGAGAACATAGTGGGCAGGGAGGGCGACGGCTTTAAAATAACC
>JAXHUM010000073.1:0-12890 GCA_034189325.1 Thermodesulfobacteriota bacterium | reverse complement strand
CAGGTCTTGGGGGGCTACGGGTACATGAAAGATTATCCCGTAGAAAAATATATGCGCGACGCCAAGATCTTTCAGATCTTCCTGGGAACGGGAGAAATCCAGCGAATGCTCGTATCGAGGACTCTATAAGGTATTGAGTAAAAGGCATCCTGAGAACAGGGGCCAGCTCCCTCAATGGACTCCACCTCTTTTTTGACGGCCCTGCCAAGGAGTTGCGGAAAAAGGAAGATGTGACGGAATTTTATCTGGGTATGAGTGAGATAGGAAAAAAAGCTACCGCAATGTCAAGCACTACAAAAGAAGGAGAAGATGGCTGAAATAGCCGGTCGGAAGGTTCATATCTTCGACAAAGGGAGGAGTGGCAATGACGAAAGAGATAGATCGGATCTCGGAGGCATATCGTCAAAAAATGACCGACACCAAGACCTGGAGCGGTTTTGAGGTCAAGTCGATCTATACGCCTGAGGATATCGACCTCGACTATGAAAGAGACCTTGGCTCACCCGGGACCTATCCCTTTACCCGCGGCATACATAAGGATATGTATCGAGGCAAGCTCTGGACCATGCGCCATGAAATAGGCTATGGCACACCTGAAGACTCAAATCGCCGCTTAAAGTTTATGATCGAAAACGGCGCAACAGGTCTGGATTTCATTGCCGACAACCCGACCCATCTGGGAATGGACTCCGATCACCCTCTGGCCATTCACGACATCGGCAGGACAGGAGTCCCCCTGACCTCTCTGGCGGACATGGAGGAGCTGATGGACGGCATTCCCATGGAAAAGGTGAGCACCTTTACCAACACATTCAGTGCCTGCGGGTTTGTGGTCTTGGCTCAATATATCTCTCTAGCGGAAAAAAGGGGACTGAACATAACCGAGTTGCGAGGTCAGGTCATAACCGATACGCTCCACTCAAGGTATTGCGGCTACCGTCCCGCAGCCCCTGTGGAACAGGCCTTCCGTGTGGGAGCCGACCTCATGGAGTATCTCACCAGGAACGTACCCAAATGGAACATGATATTTCCCTGTTACAATCTCCGCGAAACAGGGATCAACGCTGTCCAGGAGGTGGCCTTTCTCTTCAGCATAGCCATCGCCTTTATCCGTGAACTGATAAGGCGAGGTCTGGACATCGACGACTTTGCTCGACGACTTTCGTGGATACCTTCCTGCCACATGGATTTTTTTGAAGAGATAGCCAAGATCAGGGCGGAGAGAAGACTCTGGGCCAGAATCGTGAAAGAGTGGTTTGGAGCCCAGGACCCTCGTTCCATGTGGTGGAGGGGCGCTGCCAAGGCAGCCGGGTGTTCCCTGGTTGCCCAGCAGCCTTTGAATAATATCGCCCGGGTATCCATTGAAGCCCTTGTCGCCGTCTTGACCGGATGCCAGGCCCTGGAGGTCACTACATTTGACGAGCCCATCTGCATACCTACGGATGAGGCCCATAGGATCTCTCTCAGGATTCAACAGATCATCGCACATGAGACGGGGATCGCAAGGGTTGCCGATCCCTTGGGTGGCTCCTACTACGTGGAGGCGCTGACAAATAAGCTCGAGCAGGAGATCATGGATCTCATCAACAAGATCGAAGAGATGGGCGGGATTATCCAGGCGATCAAGAGCGAGTGGCTTGACAGGGAAATCGACGAGGCCCTCACACGATACCAGGAAGAGGTGGAGAACAAAGAAAGGATCATCGTTGGAATGAACGAATTTATCATTCCTCCGGAGGAGGATGTGGAGATAGAACACCTGGAGATATCCTATGAGAGGGGCCTTGAACGGGTGGAGAAGATCAAGTCCCTCAGACGCAAAAGAGACAACGAGGCTGTTGAGGCCTCCCTTAAAACTCTTTATGGAAAATCAAAGGGAGATAGCAATATCATGCCCTATGTGATCGATGCTGTCTCCCATTACGCCACCATCGGCGAAGTGATGGGTATGGTGAGGCTTGCCCACGGCAACAGCTATGACCCGTCAGAGACATTGTCACCATCCTTTCCCCTTGAGTAATAAGGATAGCATGAGGGTCTCGATGAAAGCCGACAGGAAGATACGTGTATTGATGTCTAAGACAGGGCTCGACGGCCACGATCGAGGAGCCAAGGTCGTCACCTATTTTCTGAGAAACGAGGGGATGGAGGTCGTTTATCTGGGACAGTTTCAGACTCCTGAGAGTGTGGTCAGGACTGCCATCGAAGAGGATATCGATGTCATAGGCCTCAGTTCCCTTTCCGGTGAACATATGAGTTTTGTCCCTTCTATGATGAAGCTCATTTCACAGGAGGGCCTCGACAATGTCCTGGTCTTGCTGGGAGGCACGATCCCGAGAAAAGAGATGCCCTTCTTGAAAGAGATGGGAGTGGATGCGATCTTTGAGTCCGGCAGTCCAATGAATTCAATTATCGAGTTCATAAAAACCCATGTATCCCTTAGAGGGTCCTGATGATGAAAGAGGATCATTCAGGGCTCCCTGGACTTGTTGCAAGCCTCAAAAGCCGCGAAAAGGCAAAAGAGCGCCTCACCATACTGGAATAGAGGGATAATCCCGATCTTTCGGAGAAATGACAACTTGTGGGAACACACCATCGAAAGAAGGAGGACTCCTAATATATGGAATTTGGTTTTAGTGAAGAACAGGAGGACGGGTACCTGCTCAACGGGTCAAAGCTCTTTAACGCAGGGTGGTTGTGCACACACATCTTTGCCATGGCCAAGACCGACTGGAAGATCACGCCCGGACACAAAGGCATCACAAACTTCCTGGTCGATTTGACAAGCCCCGGAGTGACGGTGACACCCGACCTGACGCACGGGGGGGCCAAGCGCTCCGAGGTGGCCCTGGAGGATGTGAAAGTCCCTAAAGACGCCATCATCGGCAAAAAAGGCGGGGGCTTTTACATGGAAGTGGCGGGCCTTGCCTTTGAAAGACTCCAGTATGTGGGAGGAGCCAGGGCCTATCCAGTCTTTAAAGACCTTGTCCAATTCGTCAAAGAGACCCCGTGGGAGGGGAAGCCCCTCTCAGACATACCGGATGTGCGCTACAAGCTGGCTGAGATTGCCACAGAGATTGAAGTCGCCCGCCTTGTCAGTTACCAGGCTGCATGGCTGGCGGACAAAGGGGAGCCCCAGATCACCAACTCCAGTATGAGCTGGCTGAACGGAAATGAATCGTTCGAGAGATTTGCCAATGCCGCAATGGACATACTGGGAGAGCGAGGCCTGCCCCGTGGGTGATAGGCACCTGTAAGTGCCATGGATCGAGACAAAGAGAGAGGCCGGCCGTCGAAAAACATGCCCCTTTGGACTTCAAGACGGACAGGTCCTGGAGAAAAGAGGGTTGATAAAATCCTTTCTTTATTGCTAACATATTTTTTGTCGGCCCAATACCCCATCTCTTTGTCTCCAGGAGTTCAATAAACTTGTCTTAGGAGAACAGACAATGGATTTTGAGACTATTATCTTGCACAAAGAGGATGGTATCGCCACCCTCACCCTCAATCGGCCCGACAGCATGAATAGCATGAACACAAAAATGGCGGAGGACCTTCAACTGTGCCTGGATGATATGGAGACGGACGATTCCATTAAGGTCATTGTCATCACCGGGGCGGGGCGCGGTTTTTGTTCCGGCGCGGACCTGTCGACAATTACGACTCCCAACGTCTTTGAGAGTATCCTTCATAAAAAGGAATGGATCCAGGGATCCGGCGAAAGTTTCGTTAAAAGGCTGATGAATTTGGACAAGCTGGTCATCACCTCCGTGAATGGTCCGGCTATCGGAGCGGGCTTTGGTTTCGCCCTGGCTGGTGATATCATTATCGCCTCTGAAAACGCCCGTTTTCAGATGGTCTTCGTCAATATCGGCCTGGTTCCGGACGCGGGATCTCTTCTTATCCTCCCTCGTCTCATCGGCATAGCAAAGGCCAAGGAACTTGGCTTTAACGGAGAAATGCTTGACGCGAAAGAGGCGGAACGTATAGGCTTGGTCAATCGAGTCGTGCCGGCAGGGGAGCTGGAGTCGGAGACACAAAAACTGGCGTTGCGCTATGCCAAAGGGCCGTCCAAGGCATTCGGCTTTATGAAGAAAATCATGAACATAGGCCTTGACACGAATAACATCGATACAGTTATGGCCCATGAGGCACAGGCCCAGGTGCTTTTGTTTGAGACAGAGGACTTCAAGGAGGGTGTCAAAGCCTTTTCTGAAAAGAGACCTCCTCAATTCAAGGGCAAATGATCCCGGGGAAGGCATCTTTGCCGGACGAGCCATAGGCATCGGAAAAATATAAAACCAACAGTCACCTGAAAGGAGAGAGTACCATGTTAAAGACCCGAGTCACCGAGATGTTGGGTATTGAATACCCGATTATTGGGGGGACCATGCAATGGCTCTCACGGGCAGAGCTTGTTGCTGCACAGTCCAATGCCGGATGCCTGGGGATCATCCCATCTGCAACCTTCAGTTCAAAAGAGGAACTTGTCGAGGAGATTCGAAAAACAAAATCGCTGACAGACAAGCCCTTTGCCGTCAACATCAACCTGTTTCCCATGATGAGACCCTTCAGTATCGATGACATGATCGAAGCGGTGCACGAAGAGGGGATCAAGATTGTTGAAACATCGGGAAGAAACCCTGCAGCCTACATAGAGAAAATCAAAAAGAACGGCGCTATCCATATGCACAAATGTGCACGGGTCAGAGATGCTGTCAAGGCCGAGAAAGAGGGTATAGACACCGTCACCATTGTAGGCATTGAATGCGGGGGGCATCCCAGTGGTGAGGAGGTGACGACACTGGTCCTTCTTTCCAAAACCGTTGATTCCGTCAGCATTCCGGTGATGGTCGGCGGAGGCATTTCAAACGGCAGGGGATTGGCCGCGGCCCTTGTCATGGGCGCTGAAGGCGTGGTCATCGGCACCCGATTCATCGCGACCAGAGAGTGTCCCATTCATGATAATTTCAAAAATCTTCTGGTTGACTCCGAGGTCACTGCCACCACGCTACTGTTGAGGTCCGCAGGGGCCCCTCTTAGGGCCTACCGAAACAAGGTTGCAGAAGAAGTCTTGGACATGGAGGCCAAGGGGACCAATGTCGAGGAGATTCTTCCAACCATGTCCGGGATCAAGGGAAAAGAGGCCTATATGAGTGGAGACCTCAATGGCGGGGTGTTCCCATGTGGCCAGTCTGCCGGTTTGATAAACAGGGTGATGACCGTCAGAGAGATGGTCGAAGAAATCATCAAAGAGGCCGAAGAGGCTATTCGTCGTATCAGCGGACAATAGTCCTTTGGTTTTAAGCAAATCATTACGGCGAATGAAGACTTACGTATGAAAAAAACCAACCACCTACAGAAGGAAGACAGGAAAAGGCAGATCCTCAATGCCGCCCTCGATTGCATTGTCGACCTGGGCTACAACAATGTCACCATGAAGTCCATTTCCGATCATTCCGGGCTTAGTAAGGGCGCCATTCATCATTATTTCAAAAGAAAGGAAGAGATCCTCTTAGCTGTCTTAAATGAGCTTGATAACAGGCTTTATACGGTCGTGGACGATAAGCTCAAGGATGCCAAGACAAGCGAAGATTACCTGACCAATAGGATCAGAGGGTCCTTCGAAGCGATCAAAACAGGTCAGCCCCTGTTTGCGGGTCTGACAGCGTTTCTTGCCACAATAGACAAGAACAACGAATACAACAAGTTGATCAAGTCTTTTTTCTCCAAGTACCGAAGGCTGACCACCGTCGGCATTAAAAAGGGCCTCGAAGAGGGGATCTACAAAGATGTGGATCTTCGCCACCTTTCAGCTATATTGCTTGCACTCATGTTTGGTCTGGAAATGCAATGGAGATTTGACAAGGAGGCCTTTGAAATCGATGACGTGGTTGAAATGATCGAGGCCATGGTCCTCGGCTTCCTGAGAAAAGACTGAAACGCAACCATGAGTCAATTGGCGGCTCAGGGTGCGACATCTTCAATTATTTTTTTCGGATTTTTTTCTTGACAGATAAAAAGGGGGTTTATACAAAGATATTAAACCGGACGTCCGGTTTAATATCTTTGCGAGGGACTGTCCCCCAAAAGGGTGGAGGCATCTGTGTAGGACGGCCTTAACCGTCAACAAGCAACGACGGGAAAGTGTATCTGAGTGGTATGTCCTTTTTGAAAGAGGGAGATTCGCCATGAAAGTAGGTGGTATTGACATTGGGTCAAGTACGGCCAAGGCTGTGATCATGGACGATGATGAGATATTTTACAGTATACAACCGCTCCGGAATACCTGGAGGGTTGAAGCAGACAATATCCTTGCTCAAGTCCTGGAAAAGGCGAATACGAAGCGGGGAGATTTGGAATGCCTTATTGCATCGGGCCTGGTCGGAGATGACTGGGAGGAGGCTGACGACTTTCTATCGGATGTCTCTTGTGCCGCCAATGCGGCCGTTTACCTTTATCCTTCTGCCAGGACGGTCATTGACATGGGTGCCGAGAGTTCCGTGGTCATGCGATGTGATGAAACCGGCATCGTGATGGACTACAGGGTGAACCAGAAATGCGGTTCCGGAAGCGGTCTCTTCCTCGATGTTGTGGCCAGGGCCCTTGAGATGGATATCGAGCATATCGGAGAAACAGCCCTGAAATCACAAAAGAGCATCATCATGAATAGCACGTGCGCTGTTTTTGCCGAATCCGAGGTCGTGTCTCTTATTCATATGGGAGAGAGTCCGTCGGACATTCTCATGGCTGTTCTCGATTCTATTGCTTCAAAGATAGAAGCCCTTATGAAGGCGGTAAAGCTTGAAAAGGACGTTGTCTTTCTCGGAGGTGTTGCCAGAAATACCGGCATGGTCAAGGCCCTGTCAGAGGTTTTAGGCGTGCCTGTCAAAGTCCCTGAGGCCCCGGACATCGCGATTGCTCTGGGGGCTGCCATAGAAGCCAGAGAGCTTGTCTAGTGAGGAGGTGGACATGATAACGGCGGGGATTGATATCGGCTCAATGAGTGCGGATGTCGTGATTATGGCGTTTGACGATGGTGATCAAGAAGGGAAGATCGTGTCTTCCGCCATCATTCCCACTGGAGCGGACAGTGCCGGGACGGCAAAGAGAGTCCTGGATAAGGCCCTTGAAGAGGGAGATATCAATCCTGAGGATATCCAATATATTATATCCACCGGTTACGGCAGGGTGATCGTCCCTTTCGCCGATAAGAACATCACCGAGATTTCCTGTCACGCCAAGGGCGCCCATTGGGTCTTTCCTTCCGCCCGCACCGTCTTGGATATGGGAGGACAAGACTGCAAGGTTGTCACCTGCGACGAGACAGGCAAAGTGACCAGTTTTGTGATGAATGACAAATGCGCTGCAGGAGCCGGCAGATCCATGGAGATCATGGCCCGATTGGTGGGTGTCCCTCTTGAATCGATAGGTGAGCTTTCATTGAAGATTGTTGAAGAGGCTGCCCCGGTCACCAGCACGTGTGTCCTTTTTGCCCGTTCCGAGGTCATGGAACTCATGAGAAACGGCGTCCACAAGGAGGATATCTTGGCAGGGGCCTGCGATGCCCTGACCAGCCGAGTGGTCAGTCTTATGGGAAGGTCTCAGATGGAAAAAGACCTGGTGATTTCAGGGGGCATTGCGAAAAACATCGGCGTCACCAAGAGAGTCCAGGAGAGGTTGGGCCTCGACGCAAAGATTCCACCTGAACCACAGATTATCGGCGCTCTTGGAGCCGCGCTTTTTGCGCGGGAGGTCCTTTCCAAACAAACGGAACGAAAGGGGGCCGAGCATGTTTAGCGAATTTGAAGCGATTGTGAGGGATCGTTACGGACACGCCAAAGAACTCAAAGAACGGACGGGAAAACAGATCTTCGGCTATCTTTGCAGCTACGTTCCTGAGGAAATCATCTATGCTGCCGGCGCAATTCCAACAAGGATACTGACCACGGAGGAGGCGCCGACCCTCAGTGAAACCTTGATGCAGACATACTACTGCACTTTTGCCCGGAGTATCCTCCATCAGGGTTTGGCCGGCCAGCTGGATTACATGGATGGATTGGTCACAGCCTATAGCTGTGCCACGATGAGACTTGCCTTTGAAAACCTTCAACGCTCAATGGGTCTTCCCTATACGAAGTTTTTATATCTCCCCGGCATCATTGATACGCCGGAAGCCAAGAACTACTATTACAAAGAACTTGTGAGGTTCAAGAAAGACCTCGAAGACCTATTCGGCAGGACAATCTCGGACGACGACTTGCGTGAAGCCATAGCCGTCTATAACGAGAATCGTTCATCCATATCTGAGCTGTTTGAGGGCAGGAAAGAGGCCCCTCCCAAGATATCGGGGAGGGAGGCCTATCTCCTGACTCTCTCCAGCATGCTTACCGACAAGGCCGATCACACCAGGCTCCTGAAGAAACTTATCCGGGAAGTGCCCTCAAGGGAATCCTTGGATGTGGGAGCCAGTCGGGTCATGTTGGTGGGCAGTCCTGTGGACAATGTGAAATTAATCGACCTGATCGAAAAAGATATTGGAGCGTGGGTGGTCGCTGATGATACATGCACTTGCACCAGATACGCTTGTGGGACAACCTCCGTAGACCAGGCTGGGAAAGACCCGTTAAGGGCACTTGTAGAGAGATATCTTATTGCAAGACCACCCTGTCCCACAAAGCATTCTCCCACGAGGTGGATTCAGTGCAAAACCTGTCCCTTCAGAGATGTGGCCTGTTTCGACCTGAAACCGGACCCGAAACAAGAACTCCCAAAAACGCTCTCCTTTCAAACCCCTGAGAGAATCTGTAGGTTCCGTCACGCACTCCAGCTGGCCATCAATCATAAGGTGGAGGGTGTTATTGCCGTGGAACAGAAATTTTGCGATCCCCATGGATTTGATTTCCATCACGTGACCCAGGCATTTCAACATGTAGGCATCCCGACCCTCTTTCTCGAAATCGACAACATGGTAACTGTCGGTCAGATTAAGACCAGGGTTCAGGCCTTCATTGAGATGCTCCATCCTGTGGACTATATGATAGACCCGGAAATCAGACAGGGAATCAGTCTCTAGACTACCGCACGGCAAGGAGAGTAGATCATGGCTAAAGAAAAAAAGGATACGGGCCCCCCGCTTAAGACCTGGAAGCTTTTGAAAGAGGTAAACAATGCCTACAATATAGAGATCAACCAAAATGTCACAAATGGCAAGCCCGTGATCATCGGCACGGCAATGGTCCCGCCACAACTGGTCAATGCCTTTGACGCCGTCTTTGTGGCGGGAGAGTGGTATGGATCGATATGCGGATTCACAAGGGATGTGAGCCTTGCGGAAACAGCTGAGAGCTGCGGTTTTCCCCATGAACTCTGCTCTTATGCCCGCATGACGGTCGGCTCCATGATTCAGGACAAAGGCTTTCTCGGGAAGTACCCAAAACCGATGGCCGTGATGGGCACCGAAGGCTACTGCATTGTCCAGGCCAAATGGTTTGAGGCCCTTGCCAGGTACCATAATGTTCCTTTCACGGTCCTGGATATCGCCCCTGTCCATTCCGGATCCCAAAAGAACTGGGGAGAGGAGGCTGTGAGGGACAGCGTTGAATATGTTGTTGCACAGTTGAAAGATTGTATAGAGTTTCTCGAATGGTCCTTAGACCAAAAGGTGCAGGAGGAAAAGATGATCAACAGCATCATCACCATGCACCGCAATGAAGTGCTCTGGGACAAACTCATGCGATTATGGAGACAAAAACCCTCCCCTATCAGCATCCGAAGCCTTTTCACCTTTGAAAATCTCATTGTTTCCCTGCCCACAAGCCGAGACGCGACAAAGGTCCTGGAAGCGATTATTGAAGAACTCGAAGAGAGAGTGGAAAAGGGGATTGCCGCCATTGAAAATGAGCAGGTCCGACTACTCTGGCAGGCCCAACCTGGCTGGTATCTCCTCAATGTCTTGAGGTACTTCGAATCGTTGGGCGCCACTTTTGTGGCATCCCCCTATCTGGAGATGTGGGGCGCCACTTACAGGTTTGAGTTGTGTAAAGAAGACACACCTGATTGGTTCAGAGAGCGGAGAGATCCGACGAACTTAGACGAATGCCTCTGGGAGATAGCCAAGGAAATCATTGCGTTGGAAGTATGGCCGCGGCTCGATCCCGGAATAGCCATGATGAAGAAGATCGCGATCGAGTCTGAGGCGGATGGAGGGGTCTGGCACGCTGTCCGCGCATGCAAGGGAGTCTCCTACGGGGAGCTTGCAGAGATGGAGGACATCAAGAGGGACCTGGGGCTACCCGGCTTTATCCTGGAGGGAAGTCCGGCGGATCCGAGAGACTTCTCAGAAGGCCCTTCTCTTAGACAGATCAGGGTCTTTGTCGAGCAGGCCAAGAGGGTGAAAAAGAGAAGGGAAGCCAAAAGAGCAAAAATGGAGAAACAGACCTCGACCTAAGCGCCTTCATCATTCGACACCCTATCAAGATACCTTCGGGAGGTGACGTATGACAAGACAGGAAGAAGCCCAAAGCTTTGCTATAGCAGAGGAACATTGTACCGGCTGTAGGCGTTGTCAGTTAACCTGCTCCATGCTGTTTCACGATATGTTCAATCCTGCCCTGGCCTACATAGAAGTCCTGCAGACCACAGCCAATGGTATCAGTTTCAACGTCAGTCGGACAGACGATTGTACAGAGTGCGGCAGCTGTATTGAGGCGTGCGCCTTTGGCTGCTTGACATGAAGGGAGGTGAACCATGGGAAGTAAGGGCTATGCAGGCAGGATACTGTATGTTGATTTGACAAACGGCGCCACCAGGACGGAGGAGCTGGATACAACCTTGGCAAAGGACTTTATCGGTGGATGGGGACTGAACGCAAAGCTGGCCTACGATCATACAACACCGAGGTTAGACCCCTATGACCCCCTCATGCCCATAATTATCGGCGCAGGAGTCCTTGTGGGCACACTCGCGCCCTGCGCTCCCAAGACAGTCGTGACGACGAAATGTCCGAGTGCCGGGACCGTATCGACGGCCGTTGGCGGCATGGATTTCGGAGCCGCCTTGAAATGGGCAGGATACGACCACGTGATCATAACCGGCAAGGCGGATAAGCCGGCGTATCTCAAGATCGTAGACGATGATGTGAAGATCTGTGATGCCGACGATCTCTGGGGAAAGGACATGGCCGATGCCACGAACATCCTTAGGGAAAGACATGGCGGCACCTCCTCCATCGCCTGCATCGGCCCTGCCGGAGAAAGGATGCTCAAGCTTGCAATAGTCCTGATCAACAAGGTCGGCACGATCGGCAGGACCTTGGGCGGGAACATGGGGTCGAAAAACTTGAAAGCGATTGTAGTGGATGGGACCAAGGGACTTGAGGTGGCTGATTCCAAGAAGTTCATGGCCCTTTCCGATTCCCTGAACGCGAAATTCATGCAAGACCCTCTCCGTGAAAAGTGGACCAACCTGAACCTCTTCTTCATTCAACCGGTGTGGGCCGCGGCAGGGCACATCTCCGCCAAAAATCAAAGAGAGATCATCTCCGAGGAAACAACCCAGGATCTCGTAAAACGTTTCGGCGCCGAACAATTCTTAAAGATCAGGACGCGGTCCCTCTCATGCGCCTCATGCGGTTCAGCCGACAAGGCGGTGGTCGAGGTCAAAGAAGGCCCCTTTGCCGGTTGCATCACAGCCCTTTCCACACCTCTTGAGTTGGGTTTTTGTCATGGTCTGGGTTTTCCTGATATAAGCTGGGCCGCTGAGTACTGTGATCGTTTCAACAGGATGGGCCTGGATTTTATGACCTATCACAGTGTGCTTGATTGGGCCGTGGACCTTTTCGAAAATGGAGTTATCAACAAAGAGGACACTGGAGGGATTGAACTGAAATCGGGGATGGGCTTTGAAGCCCTGGAAGATCTCCTGGCGCTTACGGTAAACCAGGAGGGTTTTGGCCAGGTCCTTGGTTGCGGATATATTGAGGCGATCCAACGCCTTGGGAAGGACTCTGCCAAGTACGCCATCCATATCAAAGGGACAGAACCTGATTTTGACATAAGGGCCAGCTTTGGGGTGGAGGCCTTTGGACAGGTCACCAATCCCAGGGGCGGCCATGATATGCCTGTCGGCGGTATGACTGTGGCCGTCGGCAGAAAGCCGGAGTTTTTTCAAAAGATCGCGGTCAAACAGGGCGTTCCTCCTGAAGCCATGGAAAGGATCTTCGTGCCTCCCGGGTTTGATATCGGGCGACTTCAAGTCCATTATGAAAACTGGGCCGAAGTCCTCAATAGCCTGGGCATCTGTTTCAGGATGCAGTGCAGTAGTCTCTATAGCATTGAAACCTGCGCCCAGCTCTTCACGGCGGCAACAGGCATCAATATCACCCCTGAGGAATTGATAAGATCCGCTGACAGGGCCTTTAATATCTACAAGGCACTCAACGCCAGAGAAGGATTCACAAGAAAGGATGACCGGTTTCCTGAACGATGGGTCAGAGAGCCTCTCGAGAAAGGAGACACCCTGGTACCGGCCACCGATTATTTCAAGTCAAAGGCTTTCACACCGCAGGATTTTGAAAAGACCCTGGACAACTACTACGATGAAAGGGGATGGGACCTGAAGTCCGGAATTCCCACAAGGCGGAAACTTGAGCAGTTGGGCATGAAGGACGTGGCCGATGACCTGCAAGAAATGGGGATCCCAGATGAGAGCCCCTTGTAGGTCGTACGGGCCGATTCATAGCCGAGGGCATAGTCTCTTAACAATCGGAATCGGAATTGGGCTAAACATGTAGCTGTTATCACACCTTATTTATGGTTCATCAACAATCAACGGTATGTTCATCCAATGTACCTGTTCCGTTTCATGTCTCTAACAGTTGTTTTTTAATT
>JAXHUM010000072.1:0-19954 GCA_034189325.1 Thermodesulfobacteriota bacterium | reverse complement strand
CGATTTGCATGATCTCTGCATCCTTAACCTCAAGCTTGCGCATCGTACTACCTCCTTTCTGCTACAGACAATATAGCTGAAAAGGATATTATGCGCAAGTATTTATGACCGTGTGTATAATGGCAACTTGGAAGTTCACCGCTGATATTTATGGGCCTTTTTGATTAAGTACACTTTTTGAGGAAACCCTAACTAATTGAATTGTTGCATTGAATGCCTCCTTTTGCCTCTTAGGATTAACCACCTGGGGGGCTTATGGTGGCATGAGCCTAAGTCTAATATCAAGACCTTTGATCGGCACAAGACCATTTCCATCAAGCCCTGAACAAGGCTTGCATTGGTTGCCGACTCTGTTTGGCCGGCTCAACCCATTCTCCTCACACAGGCCCCCTACCCTCACGTTCTGGAAAATGAGCCACTGTCCCACGTCGCAGTGACGAAGGAGCTAAGAAAACAGATAGGGGATTTTCTAAAGGACCTTCAGGTTGAAAGTTGGAAAAACCCTCTTAGCCGAGGTGACAAAAGAACGCCTCCATGGTATTTATTATTTGGAAAAGGTGAACCCAAGAATCTCACAGCGCCTTCCTGAGACAGGCCTATGGTCACCCGTTTTAGTCCGTTCTCTTCTGTTTTAAAGGCGGCCGGTATATGAAAAGCATCACAGCATGCACCATGGATTGTCCTGATTCCTGCTCCCTGCTTGTTTGGAAGGATACCAAAGGATCGATCCAGATCAGGGGCAATCCCGACCACCCTTTTACGGCGGGCTTTTGCTGTGCTAAGATCAGAAAGCTGCCCCTGAGACTCAAAAGCCCTCACCGGATTGTTCATCCGATGGTGCGCCATAAAGGTGACTGGAAGGTCATCTCCTGGGATGAAGCGCTCGATATCTGCGCGACGAAAATCAACGCCCTTCGAAAAGAGCCTTCTTCCATCCTCCATTTTCACGGCGAAGGTGCCAAAGGAGTCCTAAAACAGGCAAACAAACTCTTCTTTTCGATTCTCGGCGCCAGCAGGACAAAAGGCTCCCTGTGCGACGCAGCCGGTTTTATTGCCACCCTGATGGATTGCGGATCCCGTTTCAGCAATGATATAGAGGATCTTCTCAATGCCCGACAAATAATCAATTGGGGCAAAGATCTCGACCGCAGTTCGGTCCACACGGCCGCTCTGGTGCGAAAGGCACAAAAGAGGGGGGCCCGGATGCTTACCATTGCGCCCTACATGCATGAAGGCCGGGCCGACGCTGATTCTCATATAAGGATTCGTCCGGGGACCGATAGGTTCCTGGCGGCGGCGGTCATTCAGCTCCTGATACAGCAGGATCTCATCCCAAAAAATATTGTCGCGCGTACAAACCATTGGGATGCCTTCTGTCGAGAGATCTTTTCATATACCCTGAAAGAGATTGGAGACGTCTGTCAGGTGAGGCGGGAAGATATAGACCATCTCTTCGACTTCTATGTCCACAACGGACCAGCCGCCACCATTGTCGGCACAGGGTTGCAGCGCTACCTCTATGGCGGTGAAAATGTCCGGTTTATCAATGCCCTGACGCTTTTGTCGGGAAACCTCGGCTGCTCCGGAGGGGGTTTCTACTTCCATGAACACGCCCTGACAAGCCTCAATTACGATTGGGCTTCGAGCATCGCAAGGTCAGCGCGAAGGGCCTTGCCTATGCCGATGATCGGACAGGTCCTCCGCGAGACAGACACCCCCCCTATTTCCATGGTCTGGGTTAATGGTTCCAATTTCGTGAACCAGGCAGCCGATTCGATCAATACGGCCCGATCATTTGAACAGGTCCCATTCAAGGTTGTCGTGGATGCCTTCATGACCGACACGGCCCAGAGGGCCGACCTTTTTCTCCCCAGCACCCTCATGCTGGAGCAGGAAGATATTGTGGCCTCTTATTTACACCACTATGTTCATTACGTGGAACCTGTTTTCAAGGCGCCCGGCGAGGCGAAGAGTGATTTTTGGATTCTCAGGGAGTTGGGAAAACGCTTGACGCCACCGATTGTGCTCGACGACAAAGAAACCTATTTTCGCTCTTCTCTGGATACACCCTATCTGAACATCTCTCTCGAAGAGCTCAAGGCAGCGAAGTTTGTGAGGACGAAACGGGAGAGATTGGCCTATCAGGACCTTATATTTGATCACCCTGATGGAAAATATCGTTTGCCCAAGGCCCTGCATGCCGAACCCGACCCTCCTGAAGAATTCCCTTTTCGACTCCTCAGTCTGATCCGGAAAGAGGCCATGCATTCACAGATATTGCCCGAGGATCACAAACTGCCGATCGATGTCTGGGTATCGTCGGATAATACTGTTTTAAAAGAGATGGCCCCGGAGGATAAAGTCTGGCTTGTATCCATCTTGGGTCGAGTGCTTGTCCAGCTACATACCCTTGAAGGGCTCCACCCAAAGGTGGTCTTGGCGAGACGAGGCACCTGGATGAAACTTGGAGGTGGTTTAAATCAGCTTGTGGAAGCGACCCTATCAGATATTGGAAACGGGGCGCCCTTTTACAGTCAATACGTGAGGCTTGAAAAGACACAGAACCACAAAGGAGGAGCAAAAGAATGATGAAATCGTCAGCTGTCCCCGATCCGCTCCAACGGGTGTGCAGGCAATGGTCTGAGGTATTCCAACAGATTCCTGAGACGCAGAAAAAGATTAACTATGTCCTGGAGAACCTGCCGGATTTGTTATCAGACAAATCCCTTTTTCGTTCGATTTTGAGGGATGTTCAGGATGGGGCAGCCTATCCTGATATTCGAAGGGCCACCATGTTCGACAATGAGATAATGCTCTATCTTGACAGCCAAAGGCAGTTTTCTGTTCGATTATACCTGTGGGGCCCTGGGAAATACACTCCCATACACGACCATAGTTCCTGGGGGGTCATCGGTACGGTTTCAGAATCCCTTGAGATCGTCAAGTACGAACGAACGGACAATGGTTCCGAGGCCGACTCTGCCCGCATCCAAGAAAAGGAGCGCCTGACCCTAAGACCGGGAGAATTAGACGTGGCATTGCCCTTAAACAAGGGAATCCACAAAACAGGAAACCCCGGAAAAAGGGGCTCCATCACACTCCATATTTACGGGAAACCCATACGTAGACCTTATATTAATCTCTTTGACCTCATGACCGGGTCTGTGGGTCGTCTTTATCCGCCCAAGACATACAAGCGAATGCTGGCATCAGAGGCACTTCTCGGTCTTGAGCCCTCAACAAAGGCGGGTTGAACCCCTCCTTATACTGTTGCAAGTTGACGAGAAGAGGCTCTTTTGCCTATAACATGCTCTAGGGTCGTCCCTGTTTCAGGCCCTTGGCTGCCAAGTCAAAAACCTTGAACATCTGTTTGAGTGTAAACAACGAATGCTTTCACGAGGTCGGACACTATGACTATTGAAGAACTCGATTTGGCCTTTCACCCCCGATCTATTGCTGTTGTCGGGATATCGAACGGGACAATTTCCATTGGACGGAATTTCATCCAACAACTCAAAGAATATGGCTATCGCGGGAATATATATCCCGTGACAAAAAACCGGGTTGAGGTCGTCGGGCTCAAGGCCTATGCCACGATCAAGGACATCCCCGGACAGGTCGATTATGTGATCTGCTGTCTGCCCGCTTCTGAGATTATGGATCTCTTGCGGGAATGTTCCGACAAGGATGTCAGGGTCGTGCATCTCTTCACCGCACGATTCAGCGAAACAGGAAAAAAAGAAGCAACTGAGTTAGAAAACGAGATATTGCGACTGGCAAAGAAACTCTCTATTCGCATTATCGGCCCAAATTGCATGGGAGTCTATCACCCGAAACAGGGGCTCGGTTTCGCCTTTGACTTCCCCAAAGAGCCGGGAAAACTGGGCATGTTTCTCCAGAGCGGCGGCGCTGCCTCTGAGTTTGTCTATTACGCGGCCCTTCGGGGTATTCGGATAAGCAAAATGATGAGCTATGGCAATGCCCTCGATATCAATGAAACGGATATCCTCGAATACCTGGCCAATGATAAGGACACGGAAATCATTGCCGGCTATGTAGAGGGGATAAGAGACGGCCGGGCTTTTGTCCGACAACTGAGTCAGACAACACCCTCCAAACCGGTAGTCATTCTTAAGGCGGGGAGAGGAAGCGCAGGGGCTGAAGCGGCAGCCTCCCATACGGCCGCAATGGCGGGGTCCGAACAGGCCTGGACAGCAGCTTTCAAACAGAGCGGCGTTATTGAGGCCCGGACCCTCCAAGACATGATTGATCTGATCGTGGCTTTCTATTTCCTCCCCCCCATACTGGGGACCAGGGTCGGTATTGCAGGAGGGGGTGGCGGAAATAGCGTACTCTCCGCCGGCGAATGGGGAGAGGCAGGATTTGATGTGGCTCCCTTGCCGCAGGATACAGAGGAGATGATCAGGGAGATAATGCCCGAGCTGTGGTGGGGATGGATAAGAAACCCCGTAGATCTCTCGATTCTACCGATCAACGAATCCAGTCCCAACCTGAGCGGCGACATCCTGAAGATGATGGCCAAAAGCGACGCCTTTGATTTTGTTGTGGCGAATTTTGCCATTGGCGGGCCCTTCTCCAAGGAGCAGTTACATCTCTACCTCAAGAGGCAGGTTGAAGATGTTATAGAGGCTCGTCAAATGGGAACCAAACCGGTAGTTGCGGTGATAGACACCGGACATCTGACACCCAACGAGTTTGATGACCTTCGGTGGAAGAGCCTGGCGGAAGTGACGCCAAGGCTGATTGATGCAGGGATTCCGATCTTCAGTAACAATGACTGGGCCGCCTCGTCCCTCATGAGTCTCATACAACACCACCGGAGGAGAGAGGCTATCTTCTCGGCCTGATTCTTTTAGGATACGAGGACCTCGCTCCCTGTGCAAGGGGCCTCTTGGAGTCGTCTCTGGGACCGATCGGCTAGAGCTTCAATTCAAGCTCGATCGGGCAATGGTCGGAGCCAAGTATATCTGGAAGGATATCGGCTTTGAGGAGTTTTGATCTGCTGTTTTCGTCTATTATGAAATAATCAATTCGCCATCCAATGTTTTTAGACCTGGCGTTGTAACGGTAACTCCACCATGTATATTGTCCCGGTTCCCTGTTGAATTCCCTAAACGTATCCACCCATCCGGCATTGAGCAATCCATTCATCCAATGCCTTTCCTCAATCGAATAACCGGGATTCTTCTCATTGGCCTCAGGGTTTGCAAGGTCAATGGCTTTGTGGGCAACATTAAAATCGCCGCAGATAACGGTTGTTTTTTTGGCGGCCAAGGCCTTGGCATGGGCGAGTAAGGCGTTATTAAACTCGATTTTGTAGTCTATCCTTTTGAGTTCAGGCTGGGCATTGGGAAAATAGGCGTTGATCAGATAAGACCGGGGAAACTCCAGAGTGATGACGCGACCTTCGTCGTCAAAGCGATCCACCCCAATACCGATCAGAACATTCAACGGTCTCGTCTTGGTATAAACGGCGACTCCTGAATAACCTTTTTTCTTGGGCTGGGTGAAATAACTTGAATAGCCCGGGATGTTCTTTAGCTCATCTGAGAGTTGATTCGGCCAAATCCTCGTCTCCTGGATCGCAAAGATGTCAGCGCCCAATCCCTCTACGATCTCGATAAATCCTCTTTTCTCAACCGCTCTGAGTCCATTAACATTCCACGAAATGAATTTCAGGCTGTCCCTGCTTCTTTCTTTTACTCGCCTTGGCGTCACTCCATTCTTGGGGCATTCCTTTTCAAACAGGCACAGGTCACATTGCGGGCCCATTGGTTTACATCTCTCCTGTCCAAAGGCAACCACTATTGAATTCAGCTTTTTCCAGTATGTGACCGGGACTATTTCCCGCAAAGCCATCTCCGTGGACTCCGGGTTTTTGGTATTGACAAAACCCCAGATATTCATGATGCGATGGACGTGGGTATCGACACATATGGCGGGCTTGTCAAAGGCCACGGATAGAACAAGGTTCGCTGTTTTTCGCCCCACGCCGGGTAACTTGAGGAGTTCTTCCAGTTGGTCAGGTACCTTGTAGCCATAATCCTTCAGCGCAGCGGGCAATCGGGAGAGAAACTTCGCCTTGTTTTTGTAAAAGCCGATCGGCCTTATTAATACGCGGAGTTGCCCTTCACTCATATTGGCCAGGGTATGCACGTCGTCCACTTCGCGGAACAGTCTTTCACAGACCTTGGCGGTGGTTTCGTCCCTTGTTCTGGCCGACAGAATGGTCGCGACCAAGACCTTGAAGGGATCACGGCTCTGCACCGCTACCAGATCAACAATGGGCGTGTGATAATTTGCGACTTCCTTTTCCAGGGCCTCGAGAAAAGAGACAATATCCATGGGCGACGTATCCTTATGCGCCGTGAGGGGAGATCTCTACAATCGACAAGAAGATGGTTTCGGGTATCACCATTCAAAAAAATAGAGACATGAAAATGTAGGCCAAAGAAACTTCCTCACCAATGACGGTTATAAGTAGTATACTTCCTTGGGATTGTCAAATTACGAGACCTGAACCCTCGAAAGAGTATGCCAGGCGCACGAGTGCCATGGCACACTCCGCGCACACCTCAGCGTCGCCCCGGAGCCAGCGGGAATCATTTCTAATGTATTAAGAAGGGAAGATTCTCACTAAGAGAAAATCCAAACTATGCAGCTTTGCGCTTTGAGGCCTTTAAGGGGTTTATCTTTCCATTCCCCTGTTTGGTATCCTTCTTGATATGCGTTGCCATGCTACAGTTCCCAAAGCGCCACTTTGCGGAGGGATCAGGGAAGGCAGAACAATACTTTCCGGCTTCCAAATCAGAAACCTTTTGGCATCCTTCACACTTATCAACAATAGGATGACACGCGCCGCCATTAAATTGACAGCCCTTTTTGCTCATAAAGGAGCACTCAATACCCTCTTTGACAGTTGTACAAAGCATTTTAATCACATCCTTTCTTCAATGCAATTCTGAGTTTGAAGGCCCTGCCAAACGGCTCATTACGTTATGGCAGGGCTTCGTCTTAAATAAAAGGGAGGGCCCATAAGAGGCCCTCCCTCGATGGCTTAGCATCTACAAACGGGTTAGAAAAGACCGCTTACCTTACCGGTCTTTGTATCTACGTCCACTCTCCTGAATGCAGGATTCGAGCCAGTTCCAGGCATCAGGCTGATGGTTCCTGCGCAGGGGCAGAGGAACTTGGCCCCGGAATAGATCAATACGTCTTGAATCGGGAGTGTCCATCCCTTTGGCACACCTTTGAGTGTGGGATCATGGGTGAGACTCAGATGAGTCTTGACCATCATCGTTGCAAAGTCTGCATACTTGGGATCGCTTTCGAGCATCTTGGCCTTAGACTCTGCGGCCGGTGACCAAGCCACGCCTTCAGCGCCGTAAACCTCTTTGGCTATCTTCTCAACCCTGTCACGAAGTTTCATTTCAAGGGGATACAGGAATTTGAATTCGTTTTCTTCATTGCATGCGTCAATGACGGCATCGGCAAATTCAAGGGCTCCATCGCCTCCCAGCTCCCAGTGCTTGGACTCGGCGCAACGAGCGCCGGCAGCCTCGGCAGCCTTCTTTACGATAGCGACTTCGGCATCCGTGTCAGTGTAGAAACGGTTGACGCATACCACCGGATTTATGCCTGCCTTTCGGATCGTATTGATGTGGTGAATCATGTTCTCGCAACCCTTTTCCACCAGTTCAAGATTCTCCTTGGTGTATTCTTCAGGCAGGGCGATACCGGCCACGACCTTTGGTCCACCGCCATGCATCTTAAGAGCGCGAATCGTGCTTGTCAGGACCGAGACATGAGGCTTGAGACCGCTGAAACGGCATTTGACATTCCAGAATTTTTCAAACCCGATGTCCGCGGCAAAGCCACTTTCCGTCACGTGATAGTCAAACAGCTTCAGACCGACACGGTCGGCAATAATGGAGGATTGTCCCACAGCGATATTGGCAAAGGGACCTGCGTGGACCATGCATGGGTTATACTCTGCCGTACACATCAGGGTGGGATTGATGGTGTTACGCATAAACGCGGTCATGGCACCGCCCACTTCCAGGTCGCCCGTGGTGACCGGATTACCGCCTTTGTCAAAGGCAACCGTGATTTCATCCAGTCGTTTTCTCAGGTCAGCAAGGTCCTTGATAACAGCCAGGATGGCCATACATTCAGAACCGACCGCAATACCGAACTTCGACTGCATGGTGAAGCCGTCAAAACGACCACCAATACCGATAATAATGTTTCTGAGGGCCTGGGCGCAGAAGTCCATGATCCACCCCAGCTCAACGCGGGTAGGATCGATGTCCAGACGCCTCATTCCGGTCAACCTCTGGAGTTGCTCATCGTTGTAGTTTCGCTCATGCTGCATCCTGGAGGTCATCGCCACCATGGCCAGGTTGTGAGCATTCATAATATCGTTAATGTCTCCGGTCAACCCGAGGGAGAACTCCGTCATGGGGATAAGCAGAGAGTTTCCACCGCCTGCTGCAGTGCCCTTGACGTTCATGGTGGGGCCCCCTGATGGCTGTCTCAGGGCACCGCCGACATTGACGCCACGTTTGCCGAGACCTTCCATGAGACCGCACGAGGTCGTGCTCTTTCCCTCTCCCAGAGGGGTCGGGGTAATAGCGGTCACCTCGATGTACTTCCCGTCAGGCTTGTCTTTCAATCGTTCGATGATTTTCAGAAAGTCGAGTTTGGCGAGTCGTCCCATAGGGAGCATTTCGTCCTTTTCAAGGCCCAGCTTCTCCCTCCATTCGTCCGGCATCGGCATGTTTTTTTCTGCTTCTTCGGAAATCTGCCAGTCGGCCATTTCTACTGCGTTGTAAGCCATTTGCGTTCTCCTCCTTGTAGATTATTGTTGATATTGCCGGTTTTGAGTGTATTGAGTCTTTGAAAAATCCCCGGGCATCCCATTTCACTGACAGTCCAAGAATCAAATCGTTGATGGCATTGAGCTGAATGGAGCCTCTTTCTATAGCCTCGAACTGTCATCACCGGCGTTGCGTACGGGTCGAATACACCCCTTTTTTTGGCCACACCTGACTATCATAAAAAAAAAAGGCCGTCAAGCCCTATCGGCAGACCTTTAAGATAAATCCGTACGGGTGGCGAGAGGCCGAGATACTTGAATTGTCAGTTCATTTCAGACAGAGCGTTATGAGAGGCAGGGTGGGTGCCACCCACCTCACAGCTACAGAGTGTCTACAGATGCTTTATCCCCACGCAAAAGTCCGCTCATCAGACCATAAACGCTGAAAAGTCCAGATTTTTCTCTGAAATTCCGGCTCGTTTTTGATAGATATCTCGATAATAAGACGGCAATTTGGTTTGGCAATGTGAGATCCTGTTCCCGCACAGAACCAATAAACTAAATTGAATACAATTTAGTTTCTAATTAAGCTTGACATATACTACACGATAAAGTATGCAGGTGCAGACTAAACATTTTGGGTCTCAGTAAACAGAGCGTTTTCTGTCTTCCCAACTATGCATTCTGACTGGACTGTTCCTGATTTCCCATGTTTTCACAAAACAAAAGGCTTTCATATTTTCCTATTCAAACTAAAGAACGCTTCAATATTAACAACATGAATTGTTCAATTGTCTACAGTCTTCTAGATTGAGGGATTAATCAAGCCCTTGATTTGGCGATCTCAGGGAGGCCCCCAAGGGACCTCGGCAGGTTCAATGTAAACGATTAAGAAGAGTTAGGAGGGAAAAAAGATGTCAAAAGCAGGCAAGAAATATATGGGAATGAGATCTGTATCGGTCTTGATAGCTCTCATGTTATTGCTGGCGCTGCCAGGGGCAGGTTTATGCGGAGAGTCCAAAAAGGCAGAAAAAGAGATGACCCTTACAATGGCCACATATGTGCCTGTGGGTTATCCCCTGGTGTATGAGGAACAGAAATTCTTTGTTGACCGGGTCAATGAGACAGGCAAGGGAATCGTTCAAATCAATATGTATTGGGGAGGGACCCTTCTAAAAGGGAAGGAGGTCCTACCTGGCCTGCAAGCAGGGACGGCCGATATCGTCTTTCAAACGGGCGCTTATCTCCTGGGATCTTTTCCTGTCCTCGGGATACAGATTCTGCCGATATGGCCGGATCGTAGTGTTTCGCACGAAAAACTGAAGATGGAAACACCCCTAGCCGAACTTCAAAATGATATCTTGAAAAAGAAAGACCTCTTGCAGATCGCCGCGGGCGCAACTGTTCCCGAATTTATCTGGACCAGGAACAAGTTGGTGCGCTCTCCCAAAGATCTAAAAGGACTCAAGATAAGGGTCGCAGGCAAGGTAGAGGCCATCGCCATTAAGACACTGGGCGCAATTCCCGTGACCCTGCCCTCAGCAGAGCTTCCCCAGGCCTTGCAGCGAGGGGTGGTGGATGGTGCATTGATGAATCCGTGGTCTTCGACCGGTCGCGGCGTTGAGGAATTTTGCAAGTATATGCTGATTTTTTCCATTTCCAACCAGTCCACCCCTATTTACGTAAAGGCAAGCACATGGAAGGCCTGGCCCGACAATGTCAAAAAGGTCTTGAGCGATGCCGCGGCCGACTGGGAGAAAAATATGCTGTATTTGATCACCGTTAAGAACCCTCTCAAGGAGAAGATAATTCCATTTTACGAAAAATCAGGCATAAAGGCGGTATTCCCTACAACAGACGAGGCCAAGGCCTTTGACGAGGCCCTCAGGCCGGTATTGGCGTGGTGGGTCAAACAGACCGGTGCCGATGTGGGTAACAAGGCCCTGGAATTAGCAGGAGCCAAATAGCTCTTCCCTGGGGGCTCATGGCACTCTCTTGCCCATAAAGGGCTCGAGGGCGCCAAGAATCATGGGATACGGGGGTAGAAACCATGGGCATATTTTCCGCCGTTACATCCGCGCTCCACAAGATCTTTTCCGCATTTTCCAAGGTCTCTCAATGGGTGCTCTTTATCTTGACCATGATCGTTTTCTACGATGTGGTCTTGCGTTATGTCTTTAACAACCCCACTATCTGGGCACTGGAAATAAGTGAATACATGCTGGTCTTCCTTGGCTTCTTCATGGCTGCGGATATCCAGGCGAAAAAACGGCATATCAAGATGGATTTTTTCTACTCCGTATTCCCTCAGGCCGTGCGATCTTGCCTGGATGCGCTTTTTCACATGGGGACGGCTGGATTCAGCCTCTTGCTGCTGTGGAGTTCAATGAAGATGACCATCACAGCCTATAGGTACGATTCTTTATCAAATTCCCTGCTGGAAACCCCCCTTTTTATCCCCTATTCGATCATCCCCCTGGCCATGCTCATGCTCCTGTTGCAGAGCATCATTGACCTGGTCGAAGATATCAGCCACATGAAAGTTCATAAGAAGGAAGGGTCACAATGAGCGCGACTATGATAATCATTATCAGCATCAGTATCTTGCTTGTCCTCTTGATGTCCGGGTGTCCTATTTTCTTATGCATGGGTATTGCAGGTGGACTTGGGATCTTTCTTTACAGTGGTATCTCCGGTCTTTCGGTCTTGCAGACAACAGTGTTTGGGGCCTTATCGAAGTTCACATTGGTGGCGGCGCCTCTGTTTATCCTCATGGGAGAGATAATCTTCAAAAGCGGCATCAGCAAAGACCTCTATGAAGCTTTCAACCGGATACTGAGACGAGTTCCGGGCGGGATCGCCATAGCCACAGTATTTGCATCGGCCATCTTCGGCGCTCTGTGCGGAATAAGCATCGCCGCAGTGGCCAGCATTGGGGTCATCGCCCTATCCGAGATGTTAAAACGGGGTTACGACCCCAAACTGGCAGCGGGTGCTGTATGCGCTCCCGGGGCCCTGGCCATGCTGATACCGCCCAGTCTCCTCTTTATCCTTTACGGTGAGGTGGCAGGCGTGTCGGTTGCGAAACTTTTCATCGCCGGTATTCTACCCGGTATTCTCCTGGCCGGATTGATGTGTCTCTATATACTTATCAGGGTAATTATATCGTCCAGGGGCGCGGCTCGCGACACTGCCGAAGAAGCCCTCTCCTCATCCGGCACTAAGACTATAAACATCCTCATCCGGCTGTGGGCCCCGGTAGCGCTCATTACCCTAGTCCTGGGATCTATTTATATCGGAATAGCCACTCCCACCGAATCAGCGGCCCTGGGTGTCGTGGGGGCCTATTTCATAGCCTTTATAGTCTATAGAAGTTTGAACTGGAACAGTTTTCTGGATACACTGGCAAATTCCGCCCGTGTTACAGGCACCATCTTAATGGTTTTTGTGGGGGCCGTAGTATTTACTCAGTTTCTCAATATCCTCAGGGTGCCTGACAGTTTTGCACAATTTGTCGCCTCCCTGCATGTGTCACCCTTTGTGACTATGCTCTCCATACAATTCATGCTTCTCGTTCTGGGGATGTTTGTGGACGGTGCCTCAATGATCATGATAACAACACCCATACTCCTCCCCATCGTGCTAAGCCAGAACTGGAACCCTATCTGGTTCGGAGTGCTCATGATAACAAACATCGAGATGGCGGTCATAACACCTCCGGTCGGCCTCAACCTATATACACTGGCCACAGTCAGTGATGACGTGAGTATGGAGACCATCCTCAAAGGCACCCTTCCTTATGTATTGGTTATATTCTTGGGGCTGCTGATACTCATGACTTTTCCTCAAATCAGCCTCTGGTTACCCGGTTTGATGCGTTGAAGACCGGTGTGAAAAACCATATGAGGAATTGAAATGAACATAAGTTCACTCTCCCGGTGGGCCCTCCTCAGGAAGGTGGAAAAGAGGGCCCCAATCGCCGAAAAGTGGTGATGACAGGGGGTGGACATCAAACATATCTAGGGCAGGGCTTTTCCGCCTAAACCAAGTCCCTCCTCAAAAAGTTCCATATTGTTTCTGAGCGCCGCTTCTTTGCCCGAAAACTTCTCTTCAATGCTCTGTCTGGCATTTTCAATGGAAACCATGTTGGTAACACCCAACAGGAAACCAAAGGCCACCAGGTTGGCTCCCATCATACTCCCTCTCTTCATCGCGGTTTGAATCGCGGGCATTTCAAGGGATGTCACGTCATCTCTGTCCGGTTTTTCCGTTAGCCCAAACGACTCGTTAATAATTATGCCTCCCGGCTTTGCCCTCTTCCCAAAAGCGCCATATTCAGAAGGTGACATGACCACAACCACATCAGTCTGATCGATGAGGGGCGAATAGATCTCTTCATTCGAAATAATGACGATACAGTTACAGGGAGCACCTCTCTGTGAAGTAGTATAGTTTGGTAGCCAGAGCGCGTGTTTGTACTGTCTGGCAGCGGCCCTGGTGAGTAATTCTCCTGACAGCAATACACCCATGCCTCCAAGACCGGCAAATATGACCTCATTTCTTTCTTGCACGATGAACTCCTCCTTGCAATGGACGGACTATGATAAGAAAAACGCCATCCTGATCAGATCGAGTGTGGACGGGCTATTATTCGACGTTCTTTATCTCTCCGAGAGGGAAGTGTCGGGTCAATACCTCCTCAATATACTCAACACACTGTTTTGGAGAGAGCCGCCAACATGTAGGGCAGGCGGAAAGGATCTCGACAAAACTGAATCCCTTGTCGTCCATCTGTTTTTTCACGGCGTTGATCACATATTTTTTGGTTCGGTTGTAATTGGCCATGCCTGTCATTGATCCCCGAGCCGAATAAACAACCCCATCGAGCCGCGCCAAAAGTTCGGCAGTACGAATTGGATACCCGTTCTCAGGTTTTCTTCCCTCCGGGGTAGTCGTTGTTTTCAGTCCAAATACCGTGGTCGGCGCGAGCTGTCCGCCTGTTGTCCCATAAACCTGATTGTTCAACATGATCACAGTTATCCGCTCACCTCGCGCGGCGGCCTGGATAATGGGTTCCGTCCCGATAGCCATGGCATCGCCATCGCCCTGGATGTTTATGGTGACGGCCTTGTCTCCCAGTATCCGTTTTATGCCCGTTGCCACATCAGGAGATCGACCATGACCTGCCGTGGGCATAAAAGAATCCAGATCGATATGCCCTCCCAACATGGCATGACATCCAACGCCGGGCAGTATGATGGTTTTGTCTTCAATATCCAGCTTTTCCACCACTTCACTGATAATCCGAATCAGAAAAGGGTGCTGGCACCCCTGACAAAAGGCGATCGGCGCTCGAATGGCAAATCTCAAGCTTGGTGTACCGCTTATCTTTTTTTTGGTTACAGCTTGCTCCATCATTCGTATCTCCCCTCTTAGACGAGTCCTTTAATCCTTTCCAACACCTTTTCCGGGTAAATCATGCCCGTCTCATCCGGCTCTTTTCGATCCAGGGCGCTCATGACCTGGACCTCGCATTCCCCTTGTACCACCATCTTGACATCTTCATCGAGTCCTCCCAGACCATCTTCAACCACAAGAAACTTGGCCCCCTTCTTTGCTTTTTCTTCTATAGGGGCCGCGGGAAAGGGCCACAGCGTGATAGGTCGAACAAGACCGGCCTTGATCCCCTGGTTGCGCGCCATTTTTAAGGCCTCCCGACAGGTTCCGGCGGAATATCCGTAGGCAACCATGACGACTTCCGCGTCATCCAACGAATAACTCTCATACCTTTGCTCCTCTTTTCTCATGCCGACAACTTTGCCGTTCAATCCCTCCAGGAATTCGAGGTACTGGGAAAACAAAGGAGTTGGAATAAATCCCTGACCCGAGGAGATGTATTTGCGCACACCATCCGCATGGGTCCCTTTACCTGTGACGGCCCAGTCTTTCTCGGGCAACGGCTCATATTCCAAAATCTTTGTTTCAATAGACTCCTGAAGGTGGATGCCGATAACATCCGTTGAAATAATAACAGGGTTTCGCCATTTGTCGGCCAGGTGAAAGGCCAATTGCGTCAGGTCATACATCTCTTGCACAGTGTAAGGGGCAAGGGTAATGGTCCTGTAATTTCCGTTACCCGCGTCTCGGGTCGTTGCAAAATAATCCATTTGACCGTGGGAGGCGGAGCCTACGCCTGGTCCGCCCTTCTGAACCAGGACGATCACAACGGGAACAAAGCCATTGGCCATATTTGAAATCGATTCCTGGATCAAACCCCACCCGGCGCTGGAAACAAGGACTAAGACTCTCCCTCCGGCAGATCCACTTCCATAAGCCACGTTGATGGCGCTCGTTTCGGAGGATGTCCTGACAAAATGTCGGCCGTTTTTTGGGAATTCTTCGGCAAGCCATTTAAAGAACTCGTCTTGAGGACCGGTAGGACAGCCCGGGAAAACCTGACAGCCTGCCGCCAAAGCACCCAAACCTATCGCTTCAAAACCCCTTGTTAGGATTTTATCTGCCATTCTCATTCTCCTTTCTGAGACTGATCAACACTTTTGTATTCACCTGGAGGGAACCTGGACACCATCTCCTCTTCAACCCACTTCAGGCTTTGAGCGGGTGTCATCCCCCACCCGTCGGGACAGGCCATCAATATGTCAACGAGACTGAAACCAGCGTTATCGATCTGTTTTTGAATGGCTGCTTTTACATAGGTCCTGGCAGTATCAACAGACTCCGGGTTATGGGCCGACCCTCGGGCGAGATAGGCAACCCCTTCAAATTCGCGCATCAAATCGACAATATCGATATTAAAATCGGGGTTGGGTTTCCCGATCTCAGGCACATTAATGGCATTTGCCTTGGAAACCATTTGCCATCCCGTACTCCCATAACTGCCGATATTTGCCATGATCACCGTGACCGGATCACCCCGTGAGGCGGTTTGAATCATGGACTCCGTTCCCGTGGCAAGGGTATCATTGTCATCCTGGTATATCACCACGACAGCATCATCTCCCAAGTATTGCTTTATTGCCGATCCAATGCTGACGGAACGCCCTTTAGGGCACTGCATGGCATCCAGTTTGACCATAGGGGGTAAGGAGTAGACACAACCACCACCGCCTAAAAAAATGGTTTTGTCCTCTATCCCTAAGTCCTCGATAACCTCAAGAATCAATTGAGCCCCCAGAGGTTCTTGGCAGCCGGCACAGAAAGGAGGTGTTGAAGAGGCCTCTCGCCAGAGATCTGATTTCCCGTAAACCTTCTCTTTCTTCTCAGTCATCATAGTATCTTACCCCTGCATATTTTTTATTTTTTCAAGGACCTTACCCGTATATATGGCGCCGCTTTCTCCAGGTTCGTGGCGGTCCAGAGCCGTTACCATTCTGATTTCCGCCTTTCCCGATGCAGCCAGCCTTACATCATCGACCAACCCCCCTATGTCACCCAGGTTATCTTCCACAACCAAAAATTTGGCTCCTGTCCCGGCCCGTCTTCTGATCGGCTCAACCGGAAAAGGCCACAATGAGATCGGACGAATCAGCCCCACCTTAATTCCCTGGGACCTAGCCTGTTTGGTCGCCTCCCGACAGGTCCTGGCAGGGTATCCGTAGGCCACCAGAATGATTTCTGCGTCTTCCGTTTCATACTCCTCATACCTGATCTCAGATTCCATCTCCTTGAACTTGTCGTGGAGTCGATGGAGGTAGGAACGATAATCAGGATACTCCTCGGTAGGTGTCATCCCGTGGCCGGATGTGATTAGGGACGGCCTTTGATCTTTGTGACGGCCTCGTCCTTTCAATGCCCAGTCCTTATCAGGAACAGGACCATAGTCGGTCGATTTTCTTTCAACAAGTTCGAGCATACGAGTCACATTCGGCTCGGACAGGATCATCACCGGGTTTCTATATTTTTCCGTGAGATGAAAGGCCAGCTGAGTGAGATCGTAACATTCTTGACATGAATAAGGGGCCAGGACAATATTTTTATAGCCCCCCTGCCCGCCAGGACGGGTCGCAGAGGTATAGTCCATCTGAGAGTGACGTGTACTTCCCTGTCCTGGGCCGCCTCTCATGATCAAGGCCACGACCAGGGGCAGTTCCGCAGCCACAATATGAGACATACCCTCAGGATACAGACCCCACCCGGGTCCTGCCGTAGATGTCATAGTCCTCGCCCCGGCAGCGGCAAAGCCCATACTTATAAAAGTTGACTCAATCTCCGAAGTGGACTGGCGAAATGTTCTTCCTCTTGCCGGAAATTCTCTTGAAAACCATTCAATGATTTCATTCTGTGGTGTTACCGGATACGAACAGTAAGCGTCACAGCCGCTATCCAAAGCCCCTAATCCAATGGCAATGCTGCCCTCTATTATCTCGGCCATCAAACTTCCTCCTTTCCTTCATTGTCCACGGACAATAGATAGACCTCAATTGCAAATTGCGGACACATGGTGGAACAACTCGCACAGGCATTGCACTTTTCAGGGGCAACAAAGACTGCCAAGGGGTTTCCCATAAAGTTGTATTTCTCTTTAGATATCTCAATGCACTGTTTCGGACAATACAACTCGCAATAGCCACAACCTAAACACAAGCCCTCATCAATGACAATTTCTCCTTTTCTAGCCATAAACCAGCCTCCTTAACGAAAAACGCCTTTTAATGCTTCGAATTTTTGGTTGGAGATGAAAAGTGCGTACGTATCTGTCTTTCATTTCTCATAAGTTTTTCCAACAGGGTTTGAGAAATGTATGTTTTCCTAATCAATATCACCACAAGCCACCTAGGAAAACAGGTCAATCGCTTTTTGTGGTTGAAAATGATTCTTCTCGGTGCCCGAAATACAGGTAAAAAGACAGACTGAGGAAATGGGGATGCAGATTGGCCGACATTTCTCACCACACATGCACGGTGGAAGCAGGCCATACATTATATTACAATGGCAATAATTTCATATATTTAATGCCATGCATATCGAGCAACCTATAACCTATGGGACCAGAGTCTAAACCAAAACCGATTAAATATCAAGAGATTGGACCCAGGAAAGTCGTATGTAAATGTAAAAGAGGGAGTTCCATCGAGATAGGCTGTTTACGAATGAATACCGCAAAGGCCGCCTCTCATTCGGCAGGACAAGGTCTGGTCGAAAAGCTGGATCTAGAGGCGTATATTGAACGTATCCTCAAGATTGCCCGAGCCTGTACTCAGGAATCAAGTTATGATAATGCCCTTAATCGGGTGTACTATCCATTCATCATTGTTTTTCCATGCGTCTTCGCTCTTCATCCCTCAGCTCTCGCCGTAAGAGTTTACCGACTTTCGATTTAGGCAGCATATCTCGAAATTCAATATAGGCTGGTACTTTGTAAGAGGCGATTCTTTCTCGACACCACCTCATAAGGTCGTATGATGTAACACCTCTGGCGTCTGACTTGAGGACAACAAAGGCCTTGATTCGTTCCCCTACTTTTGGGTCGGATACCCCAACGGCCGCGGCCCCGATAACCGCCGGATGGTCCTGCAATACCGCTTCCACTTCAGAAGCAGCAACTCTGTAACCTTTGTGCTTGATGATGTCTCCGGTTCTATCCACAAAGAACAGATAACCCTCTTTGTTCTGGATCATATCTCCTGTTTTATACCAAGTCCTTCCCTCCATTTCTATGAGAGAATAGGCTGTTTCCTCGGGACGATTCCAGTAGTCCTTGGCCATGTATTTGGTACTGATCAGCAGTTCGCCTGACTGACCCGTAGGGACAGGCTCCAAAGTGTCCGGGTCTACAAATTTGGCATGTCTACCGGGCAACAGCAAGCCCACACTGTCAGCCGGCAGTTCCTTGTCCATCGGGCTTACTGAAATCATATTGCCTTCTGTTGAACCATAGGTCTGCCTCATCAATACCTGGGTCTTGTCTCGCCATCTATAATACACCTCAGAGGGGAGGCGGTCGCCTCCACACATACACTGCCTAAGCGTACTTAGATCATACAAATCCAGTCGGTCATGCTCCAATATCATGCGATAGAGGGCTGGAACACCTAGAAAGAGCGTTATTCTGTATCTTTGTATGGCCTCCAAGATAGCGTCTATGTTTGCTCTCGGCATTAATACCAAGGTGTTACCGAGGTGGAAACTCAAGACAACGGGCATAAGTTGTCCGAGTATATGAAAAAGAGGATTGACCAGAAGAAATCGATTGTCATTCCCTTCAATAAAATCTCTCCACATCTCTCTGGTCGTAATCACCACATCCAAAAGGTAGCTATGGGTACAGGGGACTCCTTTTGGAGGTCCGGTCGTGCCACCGGTGTACAGAATGGCTGCCAATTCACCTCCCCGTCGTATCTCCAACAGGGGTGGTTCCGGAGGATATTTTCGTAGCAGTTTAACCAAAGAATAAACATGATTATCCCTAACGACTTTCCCCGTAGGTATCCTGTCGAATGCCCGACCAAACCATTGCTTCCACCAGGGCAGCGAATCAGCAATATTGGAGGTAATGATTCGTTTCAGGCTGGTATCTGACATGATCCGCCTGACATAACCGATGTTTGTGTCGTGGCAAATGATGGTCTCGGCTCCGGAGTTGTCAACAATATGCTTGAGCTCGGAGTAAGTATAAATTGGGCTCACAGGCACGGCAACCGCACCGATAGCCTGAATCCCAAAATAACAGATGATCCATTGGGGGCAGTTCCACATATAGATGACGACCTTGTCGCCACGGCCAACACCCAAATCGGAAAGAGCCGTGGCAAATCTCTTGATCAGGTCCTGGAGTTTGGCGTAAGAGAACTTGGTATCAAGGAATATAATGGCGGTGTTATCAGGGTGCTCCTCACACATCAATTCAAACCGGGCAGCCAAGTAAGTTTCTATTTCCCTTACCCCGTTAATCTCCGGTTTGTCTCGAAGCTCAACAAAATCTTCTTCGTTCATGTGACCCTTACAATGGAATTTGAGTTTTAAGACCTGTTTTTTTCTTCCAGAGAGAAAGATGGAAACGATAATGATCGGGTTAGCGCCGCTATAGAGGTCAGAATAGAGTAAGTTCAAATGCCAGGCGAACACTTCCCCAAGCTCGGACCAATTGCATGCTCA
>JAXHUM010000071.1:0-29266 GCA_034189325.1 Thermodesulfobacteriota bacterium | reverse complement strand
CCTACAATATCCTGCAATCGTATTATGGTTGACACACAAGGCTGAATCACGTAAAGCTTGTAAAAAAGAAGACTACTTATCATCTCACCTCACCTCAGTTATGCGAATAACTTCCACCAGACCGTTAAAAATACACAGGATCTGACAGCAGATATTTCGACCGCGGTTTTCTCTTCAAACGATTATGAAAACTCAAACAGAGGCCCTGTTCTTGACGATCACTTTGTGGGTAAGAAGGAACTCCCACTGAACATCACATCAAGGCCTTTATAAGTTAGTGAGGGATCTATCCTTGACCTTTCACCCTGTAATGACCAACCACCCAGAGGGCTCTTTATCCACACAGATGACGTCGGCCTTTGTTATCCAGGATTTCAATCGGGATAAGGCTGCTGCCAAAAGGCCGCAGGTATTGATAGGGATTCTCTCAGCAGGGTTTTTGGAATTTGGGGCATTGTTTGCCGCAGGAAAGTCATCATAACAAAGGAGGGAAACATGATGGAAGAGGAAAAAAGAGAGAGAAAGACAACGAGAAGGGATTTTCTGAGAATCTCGGGGGCTGCTGCATTAGCGGCAAGTGTGACAGGTTTCATACCCGCGTTGAAAGGGAAAGCAGGAAAGGAGGGTAATATTTTTTCCGGTATTTCCTATGCGGGCGAGAGACCTGATTACGAAATATACGCCCTTAAATACGCTTCCGCCGACTATTTCCCAGGCTATGTCTTGCATTGGATGGGGAGGCCCCCTTTTGTTCCCAATCAGCCTCCGTTATTCGCCCACTTCTATTACTGGCTCATTAAGGGACATGGCATGAACATCCTTTTTGACTCGGGAGTTACCGCTGCGACGGCCAAGGCCCACAGGCTGTTGAATTACGAAGATCACTCCACCGTGCTCGGTAAATTAGGCCTGAAGACAGGGGATATTGACGCCGTGGTCACCTCACATGCCCACTGGGACCATGTAAATGGAATAGGCCAATTTCCAAACGCCAGGCATTATATCCAGGAGGCTTGTTATCGCTGGACAGTGGAGAAAGCACCCAAATACCCGATGCTGCGCAAGATAGGATATCCTGCCAACCAGGATATCGACCTCGTGGTCAAATGCCACATGAAAGGCAATCTGGTGCTCGTACCGGGAAAAAAGGATAGCAAGGGAGAGGAGATCCTTCCAGGGATCGACGCAATCCGTGTAGACGGACATTATGTGGGTTTGCAGTCGCTGAATGTAAAAACGGCCAAGGGGCCGGTTGTACTTGCCAGTGATGCCTCTTATGCCTACAGCAATTACGAAGAAGACTGGCCCGTGGGTATCATTCACGGGGAGATGACGGATGCTCTTGACGGGATGCAGAGGTTCAGAAAGATCTTGGGAAGGAACGGGACATTTGTCCCGGGACACGACACAGAGGTGTTGAAAAAATTTCCCGAGATAATGCCTGGGGTCGCCAAGATAGCCTGAGTGTCAGGGAAGCCGGTGAAGAGCTAAAGGGACGCCTTGGGGGGCATCTCGTAGTCCAACAATCCCATGATCCTCAATTGTCGGGGCTGGATGTTGGCTGGCCTGGTTATCTGCCCTTTCAATGGACATACCCTATAAGCATTTCTTGATAGATGGTTTTTGTTCATGTTACAGACCCAGAATTTCATTTAGATCTGGTGCTTGAGTGTGACGAACCTGTTGCATCTATTGACGATCTGCTGCAACATAGCTGCTTTCCCCAACCGTCCCTTAAACAATCCTGGAGAATATGTATATTGGCCACCGGCCCTGAAACTCTTTTATCCGTTCTTATACGAAAAAGAATACCTTGATACCCTGAAACAATAATCCGCCAAATCAATGCTGTAGAACCCTATCTCATAAAAGCCCTAAAAAGACAATTTTCTTGAACCCCCTCCTGTAACGTGAGACTTTTTTACTTGCTGTTTTTTGTTGACAATAAGGCGTTGAAGTTTATTCTAAACGAGAATATCATTCTTAAAGCGATTGATCGTCTAAATTAGGGTGTGATTTAAGCATGGGCATTAAGGAAAGAAAAGAGAGGGAAAAAACAATGAGGCGGCAATTGATCCAGAATGCCGCCAAAGAGGTGTTTCTGGTGAAGGGGCTCAAATCAGCGACCATGGAAGATATCGCCAATCAGGCGGAATTGAGTCCTTCAGCCATATATTCCTATTTCCGTACCAAGGAGGATCTCTACGCCTCCCTGAATCTGATCACCCTGGAGTACCTCCACAAACAGGTTTCAGATATCTACAACGACCAAAACCTGTCTGTCGAGGGGAAAATACTCGAATTCAAAGACGCCATGTATCGTACATTTAAGTATGATCCGATTATCCTCAAGAATATCTTTCGAGTTCAGCTTGAAGACAGCTATTCTTCTCTCAGTCCGAAGACTATTGGCGCAATAAACCGCCTCGCGCACAGGGTCATGTGCATGTTCAAGGATGTCTACGAAGAGGGCGTCCGCGAAGGGATCTTCAGACCGGGCCACGGCATGGCCCATGCCGAGATAATGTGGTCGATTTTCGCAGGCCTGGTCCTGTGGGAAGAGGGAAAAAGAAAAACCAAACCTGACAAAGATTTTCTCAAACCGACTCTGTCAAGGGCCTTTGATGTTTTTTTGAGTGGCCTTAAGAACAACGTTTCCGACTGAACATGCTCTCAAGTCTTTTCAACTGCCGACTGATACCGGAGGGCTGACTAGTCCTCAAAAGTAAAGTCCGTCACTACGTCATAAAATAGGCCGATCGTGGCTGTTGACGAACTCTTATGCTCCCGGATGGAGATGTATCCTCCATCTAACGCTTAAGTCTCTTTGTGAAAGAGACTCTTCCTATAAAGTGAGCAGCCCTATTTCAGGCAATTTCCGGTTCAACCTCAAAAGAAGGAGTCATGGTCATGTTCAAAGAGGAATTAATAGAAGAGCTGAAGGATATTCAGGAGAGATACGAGGCGGATGTAAACAGGGTCTTGAGTAAGATTCCCGGTGCGGAATCCGAACATGTCACCTATTCGGGCATGAAAGTCAAACCCCTTTATACCCCTCGTGATATGGCCCAAACAGACTTCCTTAAAGACATTTCCTTCCCCGGACAATATCCCTTCACGCGAGGTGTATTTGAGGCCGGTTACCTGACCCGCGATCTTCACATCAGGCAGGTCACAGGACTTGGAACAGCAGAAGAGACCAATGAGAGATGGAAATTTCTTCTCTCCCAGGGCGCCAACGCCCTCTCTGTGGTTCCTGATGATGGCTCAGGCAATAGAGCCGACAGCGATGATGAGAGGGTCCGAGGACTCGTCGGCAAGGGGGGTGTTGCCCTGGATACCTTGTATGATTACGAGACCCTCTTTGACGGTATCGACATGTTGAAATACCCGGTCCACATCATCACGACAAACGCCTTTGCCTTGGCCTGCTACCTCGCCCTTGCGCAAAGGCGGGGTATCGATTTTAGAGAACTCAGGGGGAGCATGTCCAACTGGATGCGGCCGGAAACGGAATGTCTGGATATCATGGAATTCTGCGCCAGAGACGTTCCTCTCTTCAACGCGGGATATCTTGATATGCGTAATGTGAGAGAGGGAGGATGCACGGCAGCACAGGAAATTGCCTTTGGCGTTGCCATCGCCATGGCTGGCTGCAACGGCTTAATCGAGCGGGGACTCCACATTGACGACTTCCTTCATCGGTTGACCTGGTTTGTTAATTCCGGCCCGGAATTCTTTGAAGAGGCGGCAAAATTCCGTGCCATGAGGCGTATCTGGGCGAGGACCTTTCGCGAAGACTATGGAGCAAAGGCCCCCCGTTCGCTCATGTGCCGGATGCATTGCCAAACCTATGCCCCCACGCTTACCCTGCAGCAGCCCTTCAACAATCTGATAAGGAGTACGATCCATGCCTTGGCGGCCATTCTCGGAGGTGTCCAGTCACTTCACGTGAATTCCTTTGACGAGGCCCTGGCAATCCCTACGGAGTTTTCCGCCGCCCTCTCTGTCCGGACCCAGCAGATCATAGACCTTGAGACAGGTGTCACCAAGGTCATCGATCCCCTAGGTGGTTCCTACTACACTGAATGGTTGACCGATAGGATAGAGGAAGAAGCCATGGAGATTATCGGTGTCATTCAATCGAAAGGGGGAGGCTTTAAGGCCTGGGACTGGATGTGCAGTGAGATCAGAAGCGCGGCCCTCAAGAACCAGCAGGAATTCGACTCGGGCAAAAAAAAGCTGGTCGGTGTGAACACCCTTGTCGAAGAGGATGATATCCAAATGCGCGCTCTCAAGACACTTCAGGAACACGCCGATTTTGAGGCCCTGTTTGAATATTCCGATTCGGTAGCGGACAAACAGATTGCCAGACTGAATAAGGTCAGAGAAGAAAGGGACAATAAAAAACTGGAAGAGGCGAAAGGAGAGCTGGTGGACGCTATCAATGCAAAACAGAACATGATCCCGCCTCTCATTGATGCCGTGAAATCGGGGATGACCAGAGGGGAGTTTGCCCTGGTCAAATCACAAGTCTTCAATATGCCGGGCGAAGGGCCCTATATCTGCAGTCCTTCGAGTGTTCTTGCATGAAAAAGGGGGCGTTTTATGGGACAGAAGATAAGGTTTTTGTTGAGCAGAGATGATTTCTATCACCAAAGGGGGTATTGGGTTTTGGCCAAGGCCCTGAGCGACGGCGGGATCGAAGTGGTCCTGGGAGGTATCCAGACACCGCAGGACACGGTTGAGACGGCCATTGAGGAGGATGTGGATCTTATTGGATACCGTATTATGAATGCATCCCCCAGGATCTTGATACAAATACTCTTCGAGAAGATGGCGAAAAGGGGCATAAAAGATGTCCCCGTCGTTGTCGGCGGGATTGTTCCGGAAAAGGACGAAGCTATCTTAAGAGGTCTGGGGGTTAAGGAGGTCTTTCATCCGTTCACTCCTCTGAAGACGATCTTAGAGAGCGTTAAAACCATAGCAGCAGAATCGACGAAAAGACAAGAGAGGATATAGTCGGATCATTGGGCTTGCCATCTCCTGACCGTCATTTTGATCTCTTCATGAAGGAAAAAAAGGGCATTTAACTCCTCACCCTCCTTGTCTCGTAAGGCCTTGATGCTGGCCGGATCAATATGGCGGGTTATCTTTTGACACAGATAGTTCACGCAAATGACATGGCGGGCAAGGAGAGAACATCCATCACCACCCAGGAACAGGCAGCTCTTATCATACAATTTCTTCCGCGGGACTTTCACGCCCAGGAGCAGATTAATCAGCAGAATCCAGCCGTCATATTTCCTCTCCAGTCCAATCCCGCAGCAAGATCCCCCTTCGTCCTGATCACATGTCCTGCATATCTCGATAATGCCGGAAGAGGCCATTGCTTGATGAGAGGCCTGAATCGCTCCCCTTAGCCTCTCCAAGAGGTCGACGATCGAACTTTGGTCGAGTAGTCTCCTTCCGAAGAGCTCGAACATCTGCTCTGCCCATGCAATTTTGTCCTCTGTCCCTTCGGGAGGATTCTCCGCCATGAAAACGTCCCTTCCTTGTCTCTATACCCTGTTTTGTGCGTATGTTTCGGAGAAGTATAAAAGAATGTACTATACCCTGGATAAATGCCTTTTACAATATTCATGGGGCAAAAGCAGTGCGAAGATTTTCAATGATGGTTCGGCAAAAAGTGGGATTTGGACGGTTTCGCAAAATGTTCAAGATCAAGCCTTTAAATCCTGAGGAATGAGGCGCAATGATCCTACGACGCAGTGACGAAGGATGGAAGGATGCAGCGGAGTGCAGATATCGGGCTTTTTACAAGACCGTCATGAATAGACTAACAAGGCGAGTTTGTTCCTTTCAATGACGTGGCATCGGAACACAGAGGAGAGAGGGCCTAATAAAAGAAGCTTTGTCGGTTTACCCGAGCCACCTCTTTCTTCGTTTGTAATGTTTGACCTCGCGATAGCTTTTTCGCTTTCCCTTCAGACTGAGGCCGAGATAGAATTCTTTGATATCCTCGTTCTCGATAAGTTCCTCGCCACTGCCTTCAAGTACAAGCCTTCCATTTTCAAGGATATACCCGTATTGAGATATGGCGAGAGCCACTCGGGCGTTTTGCTCCACGATAAGCATGGTGAGGTTTTGTTCTTCGTTGAGTCTTTTAAGGACCCGAAAGATCTCTTGGACCAGTAACGGAGACAGACCCAGGGAGGGCTCATCAAGGAGTATCAATTTGGGCCGCGCCATCAGGGCGCGACCCAAGACGAGCATCTGCTGCTCCCCGCCGGAAAGGTAGCCCGAAGTATTGTTCCAGAGCCCTTTCAGGGGAGGAAAATAGGAGTAAACAAGTTCGATATCTTTCTTCACCTCTTTTGTATCCGGCTGGAGATGGGAACCGACAAGGAGATTCCGTTCAACCGTGAGGTGTTCCAGGACTTTCCTGCCCTCCAGTACCTGGACGATCCCGAGGCGCACGATCTCGGTGGGATCCATGTGGTCGATCCGTTTCCCTTCAAACAGTATCTGACCCTCTGTAACATCCCCCTCTTCGACATGCTCCATGCCGGAGATGCACTTCAAGGTGGTGGTTTTTCCGGCTCCGTTGGCCCCAAGGAGAGTCACTATAGTCCCCTTGGAAACGGCCATGGAAATCCCCTTCAATACGAGGATCACGTTGTTATACATCATTTCTACATTGGTCAATTCGAGCATCGCCCTATCTCAACTCTGGAAAGGAAGCTTCATCATCCGCTTGTTCCCATGATTTATTACTTCTTGACCCATTTAGGCACAGGAGGAATAGGAATCCAACCATCGCCAACCATCACCTGCTTCCCGTTCTTGACTGTAGTACACTTGACTTTGGGATCCTTCTCAGAGAAAGGAGCCGCTGTTGTGTAACTCTGGGCCGGTGCCAAACCGAGTAGATCCTCTTCAGTGAAGGTTCCAGAATAAAACGCGTTATACACGGCCTCTCCTGTCAGATTATCAGTCCCGACCTTTTGGATCGCCCTCTCAATCGCCTTGAAAGCGACAGCGCACTGGGTGGCCACCTGGAGACATATGAGATTCCACTCCTGTTCTAAGCCCAGTTTCTTTCTATATTTTTCAAAGATCTGAGCGCCGGGCACAGACATATCCAGGGCCGCATCAAAGGCATATGTGTCGTAATGGCCCTCTAAAACGTTTATGTCCTTACAGGCCATAACGGAATTCTGGATGCCGTTATGAGAAGCCAGAATCACTGGGATAGTGAGGCCCAGTTCCTTTAAGGCCTTAATAGTGCCTAATCCATGGTAGGTGTTAGTCATAATATGGATATAGTCCGGTTTTTTCTTGGCCAGCCGTCGGACCTCGCTGACAAGGGAAATCGGCTTCACCTTCACCCACTCCACACCGGCGAACTCGGCCCAGGGGGTGGCCTTGCAAAAAACCTTTGTCCCGTTCACCGCATCCACATAGGCCGGAGAGGCCTTGGAGTTGATCATCCCGATCCGGATCGGTCGATCCTTGATCAAGTTTTGGTGAACCCAGTTAAAGAAGCCTGCGCCTTCGTGGACATATGTGGGACGAAATTGAAAAACCCATTGATTGGGGAGCCAGATGAATCCGTAGGTCCCGGTAGACATCAGCAAAGGCACCTTGTCATTGGGGAGTCGTTTCATCAGAGCGGCCACGTCAGGCCCGCCCAGCCCCATATGCAGGATCGGCTTGTCCCCTGTGAGGATCCCGGGCCAGAGGCTCGCGGTCAGAGCGGGATCGTACCGTGTGTCATAAGATTTCCTGGTGAGCTTGACACCCAGCTTCTCACCCACCTCTTCATTCCACCAGGCGAAGTAGATCTTAGCCGTCACGTCCATCCCCGGCATGATTACGGCGTAGGGGCCTGTGAAGTCAACGGATTGAGTGATATTGTATTCCACTGCCATTGCGGCTTTGCTGAAAACGACCATTGCAAAAAGGACAACCAGAAGAACGACGATTTTTTTTGTTTTCTGTTTCATTGGAAACCCTCCTTAGAATTAAAAAATGAACCATCTGCAATAATCTACTGTTGATCCTTGATCTATCTTATATGCTGCCCGTCCTTTCCCTGCCCCTCAATACATCCGTTGTCCGACATTAAGCGGGCAGGGACAACGGCCATAGAATTAGAGATAGGGAAAAGGCCACACGCGATAGTTGGTCTTAACAATGTTCCAGCGATGGGCCAGACCATGTGGCTCGTAAATAAGGAAAAGAATGATGACCCCGCCCAGGAGGATATTCATGCCGGCGAACCACATCTGGGCACTGGCGATGTTGGGAAAAACATTGACCAACATGGGTCCCAGGTACATCATCGATTCCTGGAGGGCGCGAATAAAAATGGTCCCCAGGATAGCACCTAAAACACTGCCCAACCCCCCCACAATGAGCATGCCCACAAACCAGATGGAGTAATATAGGGTAAACTGATCAGCGCCTACAAATCGAATAAAATAGGCCCAAAGGCCCCCGGCGACACCAGCGTAAAAGGCCCCGATAAAGAAGGCGAGGGTCTTGTAATAGAAGATATTGATCCCCATGAGATCCGCGGCGATATCATTGTCTCGTATCGCAATTAAGGCTCTCCCCACGCGGGTCCTGACCATGTTGAACGCGAAGTAGACCATAATGATCGCTATACTGACGACAAGGAAGTACAGGGAGTTGTCCGTATCAATCGTTATCCCTCCGATCCGGGCCGGATCCACCGACAGTCCGATCGCGCCCCCGCACCACGCATCAGGAAGCGCCATTATCAGTAAAGGAAACATAATCTGAGCAGCGATCGTGGTCAGCGCCAGATAGAACCCCTTGATGCGAAGGGCAGGCAGGCCGAATAGGGCGCCGAAAATAGCGCCGCCGACGCCTCCCGCAGGAATGGTGATCCAGAATGGAAGACCGACATTGACGGCTAGAGCGGCGCATACATAAGCGCCCATGCCCATAAAGGCCGACTGACCCAAATTGATCTGACCTGCGTAGCCGGTAGTTATCTGAAGGCCGACAACCGCGATCATCATGATCAACGTCACCGTGATCATCGATATAAACTTGATGGGGATAATATAGGGAAGCAGAAACAGCAGGGCAATAAAGGCTATGAAACAGACCCACTGCGCCCTGGTGTGGAGATAGGCCCGATCGCCGCGATATGTCCTGAAATGGATCCCACAGGGGAGAATTGCCATTGTTATACTCTCTCGATGATTTTCCAGCCGAACAATCCCTGAGGTCTCACGACAAGGATCACCATCATCACAATATAGGGAAAGGCCTCAGACATGGCCCCTCCTGTGTATTCATCCAGGTAGGCTGCGGCGAGAGACTCGCCGATACCCACGATCAATCCGGCGACAGGGGCTCCCCAGATCGACTCCAGCCCTGCCAGTAGAGCAACAGGCAAGGCCGTGAGCCCAATGGTTGAAGCCGCGAAAGTCAAGGTCTGGCCATTAAGAAAGACAACAGCGGCCCAGGCGCTCAACAGGCATCCGATCACCCAGGCAATTGCAATCGATCGTTTGACCGAGATACCCATAGATTGCGCCACAGAGTGGTCTTCCGCCACGGCCGTCAGTTTGAGCCCCCACCGGGTCCTCTCAAATAACCACGAAAGGGCGGCAAAAAGAGCTATCGATGAAATCCCTCCCAAAAAAATAGCCCGTGTGAAGGTAAAGGGTCCTATCTGAACGGCCTCCTGCGCAAAGAGAAAGGGAAAGGGACGATCCTCGCCACCCCAAACAGCAATAACCAGCCCCTGGAGGAGAATCATGAGCCCTATCGTAACCATCACAAGGGTGAACATGGGCTGACCGATCATGGGACGAAAAACGATACGCTCAATCAAGAGGCCGAAGAGCATCACCAGCAAGGCCGTCACCAGCAAAGAGAGCGAGATCGACAGCCAGTGAGGAACAGGGCCGAACAGGGTGTTTAGGAGCCCTGGGAAAAAAGGGAGTGAAACAAAGGTGTAGATAATAAACCCTCCAATGACGACCACCTCTCCCTGGGCAAAATTGAGGATACGCCCGGCCCGGTAAATAACTATAAAACCCATTGCCACGAGTGCGTAAAGCATCCCCTTAAGGGCACCGTCCACCGTATACTGGATGAGGTCGATGAAGATATCGGGCATTTTTTAAACGCGCCCTCCTATGCGGCGTTGTTTATGAAGGTTGTGTTTTTGACCACCGCAACGCGGCCGTCGCGGTATTTGACTTCAATTTCAGATATCAGACTATCCTCCCCGCCGTAAATAGCATCTATAATGTCTGCGTAGCGCTTCTCAATAAAGCTTCGACGGAGTTTCCGTGTTCTGGTCAATTCAGCCTCATCCGGATCCAATTCTTTGGGAAGGTTGACAAACCGTTTTACCCGGGATTGTTCATCAAGAACCTTATTGACCTTTTCAACTTCCTTCTGGATGATTTGACGAACCTGCTCATTTTGAGACAGGTCGGCAAAAGTGGTATAGGGAATGGCCCGCTTTTCCGCCCATCGCCCCAAAGTCTCCACGTCGATATTGATCATGGAAGACACAAAGGGTTTGTTCTCGTCACCTAGGATAATCACATCTTTAATATAGGGGCTGAACCGAAGGCGTGTCTCAATGTACTGAGGTGGAAAGGAATGGCCTGACTCCAACTTGCGCAGATCGGAAACCCGATCAAGATAGATCATCTCACCATCTTCGGTCATGGTCACGGCATCCCCGGTATGATACCATCCGTCGCTTAAGGCCTCTTCAGTGGCCTCGGGCTTTTTGTAATAGCCGGCAAAGCCTGTGGCCCCTCGAACGAGCAACTCCCCATCTTCATTAATCTTGTGTTCCAGGGGTGTGCCGAAATCAGGATGGGAGGTATACCATTTGCCGAGGGTCTCCAGATTAAATTGGTTACCCATGTGCACTGTCAGGAGTCCCAGTTCCGTGCTGCCGTAACCGTTTCGAAGATCCACACCGAGAGCGTGAAAAAAGCGGAAACCGTCCGGAGACATGGCGGCGCCGCCGCTAAAGGCATAGTATGTCTTTGTCAGGCCGAGATTGTCTCGAAGAGACCTCAATACAAGAATGTCGGCCAGGGGATAAAAGATCTTCCACAGGGCGGAAATATCCCTACCCTCCGTCCGGGCCAAGGCCACCTTCATACCCACGGCCATGGCCGCCTTGTAAAAGAGCCGTCTCACCGGGCCGGCATCAAGCATCCGGGCCTGTACCATCGCCGCCAGGGCCTCCCACTGTCTGGGGCCGAACACCATCACTTCGGCGCCAAGCTCCCTGATGTTCTGCATCACGGTCTCAGGTTCCTCAGGGAAGTTGAGCACCATCGGCGCTACCAGGCCCATGGTTACGCCATACATCTGCTCAGTGGCCCAGGCCGGTGAGATATAGGAGAGATATTGCGTAAAGGGTTTAATCGGCATATGCATCATAACGCGATAGGCCGTATCGATCAGGCCCTCGTGCGTCATCATAACGCCTTTGGGCAGGCCGGTTGTCCCGGAGGTATAACTCAAAACCGCGACATCCTGTCCCTTTCCAGCTTCGATGTTTTTTTCAAATAACCCTGGATGTTTTTCCGAATAGGCCTTGCCCTTCTGTTCAACCTCCTCGAAGTTAATCAAAAGAGGATCATCATACTGCCACATACCTCTGTCATCCCAGTAGATGATTCTTCTCAAAAGAGGCAACTCCTCTTTGATTTCAAGGACCTTGTCGACCTGCTCTTGGTCCTCGGCCACCACATAGACTGCGTCGGAATCCTGAAGAATGTATTTGACCTCGGGAGGCGTCATATCGGGATATAAACAGGCGACCTTGGCCTGCGCGGCCAGGGCGGCGTATTCCGTCCAGAAGAACTGCTGCTCATTCTCGCCGCCGATGCATATAGTCTCCCCCGCTTGAAGACCGAGATCTATAAGGCCCAGATGGAAGTGCTTGACATGGTCATAGACCTCTTTCCAGGTATAGGTCTGCCATACTCCCAGGTTCTTCCTCGTCATAAAGACCTGGTCTGCAAACTGGTCCGCCCGAAGCTTAAAAAACTTGGGGACCGTGTCGGCCTCAACCTCGGGAAATTCACCAGTGTAAAGGTAGATATCCTTCTTCCAATTTCTTTTGCTCTGAGCCAATCCGACTACTCCTCACCCAGATAGGCCTTAATCACCCTTGGATTCTGCATAATGTCTTCCGGAGTCCCCTCAGCTATTAGATTCCCCCATTCGAGAACGACTACGTGATTGGAGATGTCCGACACCACCTCCATGTCGTGCTCCACCAAAATAATAGGGATTTTTCTGACCTCCTGGATATCGAGAATAAATCGAGCCATATCCTCTTTTTCTTCCACGTTCATGCCGGCCATGGGCTCATCCATTATAAGGAGCTTCGGATCCATGGCCAGGGCCCTGCCGAGGTCCACCAGCTTCCTGAGCCCATATCCCATCGACCCGACGACTGTATCGCGAATAGACTCCATCTCCAGAAAGTCTATTATCTCCTCAGCCACGGCCCTTTGTTCGGTCTCATCCCTATCAGCCCAGAACCAGTAGAAGGCGTCTTGCACAAAATTGGTACGCATATGGATATGCCTGCCGGCCATGATGTTCTCAAGGGCGGTCATGCCCAGGAACAATTGGATGCCCTGGAAGGTCCGGGCAATCCCCATGGTCGCCCGTTTATGGGAAGGGACTTTCGAGATATTCTTGCCTTCAAAATAGATTCTCCCGGATTGGGGTCGGTAGAATCCGCTGAGGCAGTTCAACAGGCTCGTCTTTCCAGCTCCGTTAGGACCGATAATCGATAGGACTTCGCCGTCTCTGACATCCAGGCTTACCCCGTTAAGGGCATTCACCTTTCCAAAAGAAAGAGAGATTTTTTCCGTCTGGAGTTTGATTTCTCTGTCCACTGTTCTCATTTAATTGCTCAATCAGCCGTCACAAAAGCACTGCACATGCATTTTGTCACGGCACAGGTAGCTAAGAGGTTCTTTCGTCTGAACTTGGCTACAGGTAAGCCTGTCTCTGAAATTCCGTCACGTTTTTAACAGATAGGCCAAGAATTCCTGTATACCATTCAGCATGAGTCATGAGACATGATTTCTATGGACCAATGTTTCAGCCCTTGAAGGTCTAAACACTAATCCCTAAACGAAAACGGTTGTGTATTTTCAAAGGCCTTCATACGAGAAATTCTTCAATAATTTGTTATGGACTGATTTTCAAGGGTTTTGGTAAGCAGATCAGAGCACTTTTAATTACTGGAAGAGTAGGAGGTTCAGCGATTTGCGAAAGCAAAACAGTGCTGTGTCTCAGATCCTGTTTTATAAGCTTACATCCAAACTTCCGTTAAGCTACGCCAGAACTTAATGTACCTTTTTTTGAAATGCAATAAAAATCTTGGGTCGCTTTGAAAAAAGTGTCTTGATCACAACGACGATCCAGATCAAGACCTTTTCTTTATTTTCACAACGTCCGAGCTACGACCTTAGACTCAACAGTCACGCGCCAAGTCACACCTCAGCCACAGGGTGATGTCGCTATAAGTCGTAATTGACATGAAAAGGCAAGTCTTTTATAGTTGCAGACAATAACGATCATGGGTCCCCCGTCAACTAACAGCCTTTCTTGTGTTGAGGAGATAGCAAGATCTCGTTTAACCATCATCAATTGAGGAAATTAAAATGGACTTTGCCCTGACAGAAGAACAGAGGATCTTAAAGACAAATACTCGGAATTTTATGGAGAGGGAAATCAAGCCCTATGTGGAGGCCCAGGAGAGAAAAGGGCCCATGGATAAAGAAACAGCAGGTTCTCTCTTGAAGAAAATTATTTCGTTCGGCTTCATTTCGGGGCCCTTCCCGACAGAATACGGCGGTAGTGGGCTTGAGCAACTGAGCCATGGCCTGATGATCGAAGAACTGTGGAGGGTTTGGCCCGCCCTGGGAGTTATGGCCCTTGTGAACCCGGGACCCGCGTGGTGGGCTATGGAATCAGGAGATCAAGAAATGATCGAACGATTTGTACTCCCTATCGCCACCGGAGAAAAAATCGGCTGTGCTGCGATCACCGAGCCGGATGTCGGCTCCAACCCCAGGGAAATCAAAACAACTGCGGTCAGAGAGGGGGACCACTACGTTTTGAACGGGACCAAGGTATGGATAACCAATGGGAGTGTGGCTGATTTCGTTCTCTGTATTTGTAAAATCAAGGACCTGCCCGGTTTGAATGTCCTGGTCGTCGAAAAAGAGGTATCTCCCTTTAGGACCAGGGAGCTTGACAAGCTGGGGCTCAAGGCCTCTCCGACCAGTGAGCTCCATTTCGAAGATTGTAGGGTGCCTGCTTCGAATCATGTGGGGGCCCAGGGCTCGGGCCTTAAAGAGACCCTTAAGGTATTCGAAACTGGGAGATCCACTCTGGCTGTCGGATCGGTGGGAATCTCACAGGCTTCACTGGAGGCCGCGGTGAAGTATGCGGGAGAGAGAAGACAGTGGGGGAAGCCGCTCTCAGGACACCAGACCATCCAGAACATGATAGCGGAAATGGATACGCTCACGGATGCCTCTCGATTCCTGGCATACAGGGCCTTTTATTTGCTCGATCAAAAAGTAAGGGCCGCACGGGAGACCTCTATTGCCAAATATTTTTGTTGTGAGAGTGCTATCAAGGTCGCCTCTATCGCGCTTCAGATCCATGGGGCTTACGGTCTTTCCAGCGAGTTTCCTGTAGCACGTTATTTTCGCGATGCTCGTACCGTAACCATTCCCGACGGCACGACGGAAATACAAAAAATGGTAGTTGCCAGAGAAAGGTTGAACATCAACGCTTTCTAGAGAGACTTATATCGCCAAATGACACTCTCATGCAGACTCTCCTCATACTTGCTTAGTTAAATGCTCCTAAAGATGTATTCTTGTAAAGATATCTAAGTCTGCGGCGATCTTGATTCAATAGCTTTAAATCATTAAAACAACTGACTTGGACCTTTTTGTGGTCCTTGCTATGTTTATGATGTCGCGTCAATAAACTCGATTGAAAGGAGGGTAAAAAGGTGACGGAACAGATTCCAGTGAGAGAGGGTGCCTTTGTTAAAAGTCCGGGAGGAGATGTGCTGGTAGCCAATAAATGTCAATCCTGCGGTCAGATTTTTTTCCCGAAAGCGTCTCTCTGTCTGACCTGCACCAGCGAAGAGTTGGAGGAGATGCAGCTAAGCGGGCGGGGAAAGCTCTACGCCTATACCATAGGACGTATGCCCTCGATGCATTTCAAGCCTCCCTATGCCATAGGCTATGTTGATATGCCCGAAGGAATCAGGATTTTTGCGCCGTTAAAAATAACGGACGATACGCCGGTGCATATTGGCATGGATATGGAGGTTGTCATTGAACAACTATGGCAGGAAGAGGGTAAGGAGGTCATCGGATATAAATTCATGCCTGTCTGATAGGTCGGGCGCAAGACCTTGATTTAATGAAGGCGCGCATATTATGGAGGATGAGTCATGAGAGAAGTAGCAGTTATCGGTGTGGGGCAGAGTGCCTTTGGAAAGTTCCCTGAGAAAAGCGTCGTTGAATTAGGACGGGAGGCGGTTGCGGCGGCTCTCAAGGATGCAGGTATAAGCCCCAAAGAGATCCAGGTTGGGTACACCTCCCGCCTGTACGATGTCATGGTTACCGGTCAGAGTATTTTCAAGGAAGTGGGTATAACGGGCATAGAGATGGTCAACGTTGAGAATGCCTGCTCCGGCGGTGCTACCGCCGTTAGGGGGGTCTTCAAGGAGATAGCTGACGATAGATATGATATCGGGATAGCCGTCGGTGTTGAATCAATGACGACCAGTCCCATAGCAGGTCGGTTAATCCCTCCGGCCAAGGAGGACCTGGAAGGCCAGCTCGGGCTGACCATGCCCGGACTGTTTGCTATTTTGGCCAACAGGCAGATGTATCAACATGGAACAACCCTGGAAGATTTTGCCATGATATCGGTGAAGAATCACCACCACGGTTGCCTGAATCCATTGGCCCAGTACAGGAAGGAGTTCACCGTCGAAGAGGTCCTTGAGTCCCGAATGATATGTGATCCCATCACACTGCTCCAGTGTTGCCCCAACACCGATGGAGCGGCCGCCGTAATCCTGTGCTCCATGGATGTGGCCAGGAAACATACGACAAAGCCTATCAAGGTGATTGGTTCGGCCCTCCTGAGCGGCGACTATAAGTATCTCCAGGAGGATATCACTTTGTCTCCCCTGGGCGTTAAGACGGCGCAGGCCGCCTATGAGATGGCCGGTGTGGGGCCTGAAGATATTGATCTCGTAGAACTCCATGACGCCTTTGCCAGCGAAGAGATCCTTCGGTATGAGGAGTTAGGCATCTGTAAGCCGGGAGAGGGGACCGGTCTGGTCAGGGACAAGGCGACATGGGTGGGAGGAAAGATCCCCGTCAATCCCAGCGGCGGACTGTTGGCCCTTGGTCACCCCTTGAGCGCTTCAGGCGTTCGGAATATAGCGGAAATTGTCTTACACCTGAGAGGACAGGCAGGTGAAAGACAGACCCCCAATGCCAAGATCGGTCTGGCTCATATGTTGGGAGGGACCGTTGCCGGGCTGGAAGCAGGGGCCTGTGGCATCCATATTCTTGCAAGGTAATATTGGTTGGTTGATGATAATGGGCATGGAAGGTTAGGTAGAGGGCTTCTTTGCCCATTACTATTTTTGAGGACATTTTAGTTCAGTGGAGGCAAATCAATGGATTTTGAGTTTACCGACGAACAAAAAATGGTCAAAGACATGGCTCGAAAGTTGATGGAAAAGGAGATCATACCTATTGCCGATGAGTATGATCGAACCAAGGCGCTCATGGACCGAAAAAAGCTGAAGGAACTGACCGACAAATTGGTCCCCCTGGGATATTTCGGTTTACGTATCCCCGAGGAGGCCGGCGGTGCGGGCACCGATTTTATGACCTGGGGAATTCTGAAAGAAGAACTGGCCAGGGCCTATGCCTCACTGGCCGGGATTATCCTGATCCAGAGTTCGTCGCGGGTCATCTATGAGGTTGGAGCACCGGCCCTCAAGGAGAGGTTCCTCCCATCTTTGGTAACGGGTGAAAAAATCCTGTGTTGCGGCATTACAGAACCGAATGTCGGTTCCGATGCTTCCCGGATAGAGACCATGGCGATCTTGGATGGCGATCATTATGTTATCAATGGGACCAAGACCTGGATTTCCAACGGGTCGATCTCAGACGCGTGCATCTTGGTGGCCCAGACCGAGAAGGGGGCCGGAGCAGCTGGAATCTGTCACATCCTGCTGGATCGGGAGGAATCCCCTTACGAGACCAGGGAATTATCCAAATTGGGCCTCCGTTCCTTCCCTACCTCGGAGCTTTTTCTTGAAGATTGCCGGGTCCCCAAGGAGAACCTTCTGGTGGAGCCGGGCCAAGGGCATAAAAAGGTCCTTCAGCTCTTTGAAGGGGCCAGGGCCAACATGGCCATCAACTCGGTAGGGATGGCCCAAGCGGCGATTGACGCCTCTATCACCTATGCAAAGGAAAGGCACCAGTTTGGAAAACCGCTGGCCGCCATGCAAATGATTCAAGAGATGGTGGCGGATATGATCGCCGAAACCGAGGCCGCAAGACTCCTTTCATTCCGCGCCTTCTCGCTTTTGGACAAAGGGGTCCGATGTGACGCACAATCCTCCCTGGCCAAGTATTACGCCACTGAAATCGCCGTGAACGTCACCTCAAAAGCGATACAGATTCACGGGGCCTACGGGCTTTCAGATGAATACCCTGTGGAGCGCTATTTCAGAGATGCGAGATCCTCCACCATTCCGGATGGAACAACCCAAATCCAAAAGATGATTGTTGCCCGGGATGCCTTGGGCGTTAGCGCCTTTGTTTGACAAACCAAGGCCCGTTCAACGTTCCTTGACAGTAGTCTATTAATGGAGTAATAAATTTAGGTTCTGTAATGATCACAAACTGAGCAAAATGGTCCTAGACGATAAAGGAGGGAGTATGGTTGGAATATGTTCTTACGGTGGATATGTACCGAGGTACCGACTTGACAGGAAAACAATCTTCGGTGCCATGGGGTGGATGAACCAGGGAAACATTGCCAATGCCAGGGGTGAAAAGGCAGTGGCCAACTTCGACGAAGACAGCGTCACCATGGCCGTGGCAGCGGCGATCGACAGTTTGAATGGAATGGATCGGGAAAAGGTGGAAGCGCTCTATTTCGCCTCGACAAGTATGCCTTTCAAGGAGCGGCTCAATGCGGGCATTATAACGGCTGCTTTAGGGCTGAATGACCATGTCAGGGCGGCGGATTACACTGGTGGTCTCAAGGCCGGCACCACGGCGCTGCTTTCCGCCCTTGATGGGGCCGAATCCAAGAGACTCAACAACATCGTAGTATGCTCATCCGATTGCCGGTTGGGGAAACCTGCTTCAGCCCAGGAGATGATCTTCGGAGATGCCGCCGCTGCGTTAGTGATAGGCAGTGACAATGTGATAGCCGAGTTTAAGGGTTCTTATTCGACGACATATGACTTTGTTGATCATTACCGGGGTGAGACTGCGAAGTTCGACCGTCAATGGGAAGACCGGTGGATCAGGGATCTCGGCCTGGACCAGTTTATCCCTGAGGTCGTCAGGGGTCTCCTTGAGAAGTATTCATTAAACATAGCAGACTTCGCCAAGGTCGTGTATCCCTGCCATTACGGAGCGGAAAGAAAGAAACTGGACAAGATACTCGGGATCGCACCGGAGGTCGATCAGGACAACCTCCTCGGCCAGATCGGGGAAACCGGTACGGCCCAACCTCTAGTCATGTTGGTCAATGCCCTTGAAGAGGCCAAACCGGGTGACAAGATTCTGGTGGTTGGTTACGGAAGCGGATGTGACGCCCTCTATTTTGAAGTGACGGAAGATATTAACAATAAGAACGGCAACCGTGGAATCTCAGGGAGTCTCGCCAACCGGGCGGAGCTGGATAGGTATGAGAAGTACCTTGTATGGCGCAATATCTTGCCTGCTGACGCCGGTATGAGGTCGGAAGAGGATCTATGGACCCGATGGTCGGTTCTCTGGAGAAAGCGGAAGGCTGTTCTGGGACTATGGGGGACCAAATGCCAGAAATGCGGAACACCCCAGTATCCGCCCCAGGTCATTTGTGCCAACCCTGATTGCGGGGCTGTTGATCAGATGGATGAGTTCCTTTTTTCCGATAAAATCGGTCATATTATCAGCTTCACAGGGGACTCACTGGCCGCCTCCTATAACCCGCCGGCCATCTACGGTCAGATCCAGTTTGACGTAGGAGGCAGGTATTTCTTTGATTTTACCGATTGCAAACTTGAAGAGGTGGAAGTCGGCATGCCGGTATCCATGAGTTTTAGAAGGAAGTATTTTGATGAGAAGAGGGATATCTCAGGATACTTCTGGAAGGCAATACCCGTGAAGGAGGTGAAATAAATGGCTGACGGAATAAATAATAAAGTCGCAATTATTGGCATGGGATGCTCCCGATTTGGGGAAAGGTGGGAATCAAGCGCCGACGATCTTATGGTCGAGGCCTTTGTTGAATGCCTGCAAGACGCCGGCATTGAAAAAAAGGAATTACAGGCAGCCTATCTGGGTACTCATTTTGATGAAGTCAATGTGGGAAAGGCCAGCCTTCCTCTGGCCCAGGCCTTGAAGTTGCCCTTCATACCGGTCACCAGGACGGAAAACTATTGCGCCACAGCCACAGAGGCCTTCCGGGCCGCCTGTTACTCCGTGGCTGCCGGGGCATATGATATTGTCCTCGCCTTAGGTGTCGAAAAACTGAAAGACACCGGTTATGGCGGTCTTCCGGGCGGGGCCGGAATGGGAGTTGATAATTTTCTCATGGGCAGTACCTGGACGGCTCCGGGCCAATTTGCGCAGCTGGCAGGGGCTTATTCGGCGAAATATGGTGTGCCTATGGATACGATCAAGCCGGCCATTGCCCACGTATCCGTTAAGAGTCATCAAAACGGAGCTATGAATCCAAAGGCCCATCTGCGTCGTGCTGTAACTCAGGAACAGGTCATGGCCGCTCCCATGATCGCCTATCCCCTGGGGCTCTTTGACTGCTGCGGCGTCAGTGATGGGGCGGCAGCGGCTATTGTAACGACCCCCGAAATTGCAAAAAGCCTGAAGAAAAATGGGGACTTTGTCATGGTGAAGGCTCTACAAATTGCCGTGAGTTCCGGAGAAGAGAGCACCTATTCCACCTGGGATGGGGCCCACCTGGAAACCACGACCAGGGCAAGCCTCAAGGCCTATGAAGAGGCAGGTGTCAAAGATCCGAGAAAGGAAATCAGCATGATGGAGCTGCACGACTGCTTCTCCATCACAGAACTGGTGACCTACGAAGATCTGCACATCTCTGAAAGGGGCAAGGCCTGTGAGGACGTCATGAATGGGTTCTATGACCTCGACGGCCAAGTTCCCTGTCAGGTGGACGGCGGCCTGAAGTGTTTCGGCCACCCTATCGGGGCCTCGGGATTGCGCATGCTCTATGCCATGTATGAACAGATCCTTGAGAGAGTCCCTGAGGAGAGGAAGGTGAAAAACGCTCGACTGGGCCTGACGCACAATCTGGGAGGCGTGCCGAGCGCGAATGTAGTAAGCCTTGCGATTGTTGGCAGAGACTGATCATATGGGGCATTGCAATTTGTAATGCCCTTTTTTTTGTCCTTTTTTTGCTTCTCAAGAAACGGAGGAGAATATGATATTGTTAGAAGACAAAGTTGCCATCATAACGGGATCGGGACGGGGAATCGGAAAGGCGATAGCCACTCTCTTCGCAAAAGAGGGTGCGTCGGTCGTCATCAATGATTTAGATGCGGGTCCTGCTGAAGAAACAGTGGATGAACTCAAGAAAATGGGAGCAAAGGCAGTGGCTTGTCCTGGAAATGTCGTTGATATCGATTTTCCGGAAAAGTTGATGAAAACGACTATTGACGCCTTCGGCAAGCTTGATGTCATTGTCAATAATGCCGGATACACCTGGGACGCGGTGATTCAGAATACGACGGAAGAACAGTGGTATGCCATGATGGACATTCATGCTACGGCTCCCTTTCGAATAATTAAAGCGGCAACACCCTATATGAGGGGGGCGGCCAAAAAGGAGATGGCGGAAGGAAAAAGGGTACATCGCAAAATAGTCAATATTACTTCTCTTGCCGGTGTCTGCGGCAACGCCGGCCAGGTGAACTATTCCGCGGCCAAGGCGGCTCTCGTCGGGATCACCAAGGCCATGGCCAAGGAATGGGGACGATTCAGCGTGAATGTCAATGTGGTTGCCTACGGCTTTATCGAGACGCGGTTGACAGGAGAGAAGGAGAAAGGCACGACCATCCAGGTAGAGGGAAAAGACATCGCTGTCGGCGTGCCCAAGGCAACAGCCGGGGCCTTCAGGTCCTTGGCCCCGCTGGCTCGGGCTGGCACTCCGGAAGAGGCAGCCGGGCCGGTGCTTTTTCTGGCGTCTCCCCTTGCAGACTATATTACGGGAGAGCTTGTCGTCTGTAGCGGCGGTCTGCTTATATAACGGTTAACTTGATGATATCGGGCATATAATGGACTTTCGATTAGGGAAAAAAGAAGAGACGTTGAGAAAGGAAATTGCCGAGTTCGCACAAAAGGAGTTACCTCCCGGATGGATTCGGGTCCATTTAGAAGAGGACGCCTTTGAGGAAGAGTGGGAATTCGTCCTCTCGATCTCTAAAAAGCTCGCTCAAAAGGGATGGCTGACAATGTCCTGGCCAAAGGAGCAGGGGGGCTTGGGGGCCTCCCTGTTTGAACAGCTGGTATACAGAGAGGAAGCGGGATATTGGTCCATTCCAGGCGTGACAATGGGAGTGGGGGGAATCGACTGGGTAGGCCCTGGTCTTATCCAGTTCGGCAGTGAGGAACTCAAACAAAAACATCTGCCTCTGATCGCATCCGGTGGTGCCGACGGCGTCTGGTGCACCGGATACAGTGAACCGGATGCGGGGAGTGATTTTGCCAGCATCAGGACCGGGGCGGTCAAGAAGAACGGCAAGTACATTATCAACGGGCAGAAGATATGGACTAGCGCCGCGCATAAGGCAAGGTGGTTGTGGCTGGCTGCTGTGACCGATCCTGACGCCCCAAGCAAACATGACGGCATCAGCATCTTTGCCGTTGACATGAAGAGTGAAGGATTGACCGTCAGGCCCCTTGTCAACTACGCCGGGTACCATATTTTTAATGAGCTTTTTTTTGACAATGTGGAGGTCCCTGAGGAGGACCTGATCGGCGTTGAAAATCGAGGTTGGTATCAGTTGATGCATTCACTGGCCCATGAAAGAAGCAGCATCGGACCGATGTGCTGTGGGTTGTACAGAAGGCTCCTTGAGCTCTTGGTGGAATATACGACGGAAAAAGGTCTTTTTGAAGACCGGGTGATCCAACATAAGCTGGCCGACAGTGCTATCGATGTTGAGATCCTGAGGCTGTTCGTTTATCAGACCATATGGAAAATGAATACCGGCGAGAGGGTCATCTTTGAACCTTCCAGGGACAAGGTTTTTACCGACATCGTGTCTGAGCGGCTTGCCATCACCGGTACGGAGATCCTGGGAGCTTATTCTCAAATTGATTCCCTCCAAAGGGACTCCAAATGGACCAGACTGAAGGGCATTGTGGAAAGCCTCTACTGGCTTTTTCCCGGGGTCGCTATTGCTGCGGGTACCGATGATATTGAGAGGAATATTATCGGCCAATTTGCCTTAAAATTACCCAAATCCTATTAAGAGGGCACGCACAACAATGGATTTCGCATTTTCAAAAGATCAGAGAATGATCCAATCATCTGTAAGGGAGTTCCTCGACAAGGAATGTCTTTCAGATATCGTCAGAGAACTGGAGGAAGATGAGAAAGGATATGACCCTGTTGTATGGGAAAAGATGGCCGAACTGGGATGGATGGGCATCGTTCTCCCAGAGGAGTATGAGGGTACGGAAGGCGATTTTATCGAGCTGATGATCGTGATGGAAGAAATGGGAAGACGGTTGCTGCCGTCACCCTTTTTTACGACGGTGGGGCTGTGCGCCCTGCCTCTGTCGGCCTTTGGAACGAGCAGTCAAAAGGAGGCCTTTCTTCCTCCTATCGCAGAGGGAGAAAAGATCTGGACACTTGCCTTTATGGAGGAAGACGGATCGTGCGATCCTTCCACAATGAAACTCGACGCCGCTTTAGATGGAGACGAATGCGTCCTTTCGGGAACCAAGCTCTTTGTTCCTTACGCCCACGTGGCTGACTACTTTCTAGTCGTTGGGAAGGAGGGAGAAGAGATCGCCCTATTCATCGTGGATGCCAAGACCCCGGGAATTGAAATCACCTCGATTCCAACGACGGCTCATGACAAACAGTATGAGGTAACATTTGATAAGGTTCGAGTTTCCAAGGAGAATATCCTCGGTACGCCCGACACAGGCTCAGATATTTTTGATTTTATTCTCAAAAGAGGGGCGATCCTCAAGTGTGCGGAAATGGTCGGAGGGGCCAATGCCGCGTTTGAGCTGACCAATGATTATGCCAAAAAAAGGGTCCAATTTGATCGCCCTATCGGATCCTTTCAGGCGGTCCAGCATCGCTTGGCGAATATGTGGATTGATATCAATGGCTTAAGATACCTGGTCTATAAGGCCGGGCATGAGTTGTCCATTGAATCTTCTGAAGCGGATCTCTTGGTCTCCATGGCAAAGGCGAAAGCCAATGAGATCTACCAGCGGATCTGCATACAGAGCATGACAACCCATGGAGCCATAGGATTCACCAGGGAGCAGGACGTAGGTCTCTACCATCTTCGCACAAAGGCCTTTGAGTTTTGCTGCGGTGATTCCGGATTCCACAAGGATCAGATTGCTCTTGCGCTTCAAAGTAAAAGGGGGTCGGGGTAAGGTCCTATTCACCTCGTCAGGGATATGAATCCCTTCCTCTTGAGTTGCCCTGCTGCCTCACTTTTCTATGGGCAGTATAACCTGTGATGGTACAAAGGCGTGACGTAAAGGTCGTCGAGCCTTGGAGCAATTTTATAAACTATTGAACGAAAATCAAAAGAAGGAGAAAAGCATGAACATAAAGGATACAGTTGCCGTGATTACTGGTGGAGCTTCGGGTCTGGGAGAGGCCTGTGTCAGGAATCTGGTCGGTCTTGGTGGAAAAGTATCGATACTTGATTTTGCCGAAGAGAGAGGGAACCAGGTCGCTGAAGAATTGGGAGACAGTGTGATATTCTGCAATACCGATGTCACTGATGAAAAGAGTGTTCAGGCTGCCGTTGATAAAACCATGGATGCCTTCGGAGCAATCCATATTGCCGTTAATTGCGCAGGTGTGGGGACCCCCGCCAAGGTCCTGGGAAAGGATGGCCCTATGAGCATTGACCTGTTCAACAGGGTCGTGCAGATCAATCTCATAGGGACCTTCAACGTAATCCGTCTGTCCGCCGACAAAATGGTCAAAAACGAGCCCACCGAAGATGGCGAGAGGGGTGTGGTTATCAATACCGCTTCTGTTGCGGCCTTTGAGGGACAGATCGGTCAACCCGCCTATAGCGCGTCCAAGGCCGGCGTGGTAGGCATGACCCTTCCCATAGCCCGAGAGTTCGCTGAATACGGCATACGGGTCTTGACCATCGCCCCTGGTATCTTTGAGACACCCATGCTGGCAGGGCTCCCCGATAATGTCAAAGAGTCGCTCGGCAAGATGGTCCCCTTTCCCCCGAGGCTCGGAAGGCCAAGTGAATTTGCTGGGACGGTCCAACACATTATTGAAAATACAATACTGAACGCAGAAGTCATCCGCCTGGACGGGGGCATCAGGATGGCCGCAAAGTAGAGTGTCCTGCGGAGAGTGAACCTATTTTGGAGGAAGGGACTTATGGGGTACAACACCATCATCTACGAAAAAGAGGGCAATATCGGTATTATCACACTGAACAGGCCTAAGAGTATGAATTCTATCAACCTGGAATTGATCAACGATCTCAACCAGGTCCTTACGGAGATCGAGGCGGACAAGGGGATCGGCGCTGTTATCCTCACCGGCCATGAGAAATTCTTTGGGGCCGGGGCGGATATCAAAGAGATCAACACGATCGACTCGGCCATTAAGGCGCATGATTTTGTCAATGTAATCAGACCGCTCTTCGACCGGCTTGAAAATCTTGAGAAACCGACTATCGCTGCGGTCAGCGGTCTGGCCCTGGGAGGAGGGTGCGAATTGACCCTTGCCTGTGATTTCAGAATAGCTGCGGAAAACGCCCAGTTTGGACTGCCGGAGGTCAAAATCGGTGTCCTTCCCGGGGGGGGCGGAACCCAGAGATTGCCCCGTCTCATAGGGGCCGGAAGGGCCAAGGAGATGCTCTATATCGGCGACCCCATTGATGCTGAAGAGGCTTATCGGGTCGGCCTGGCCAACAAAGTGGTGAAGCTTGAGGCCCTGATGGATGAGGCCAAGAAGATGGCCGCAAAACTCGCAAGACAGCCTGTCTATGGGATCAAGATGATCAAGGCCTGCGTCAACAAGGGGACGGGGATGGATTTGAGGTCCGGTTTGGACTATGAATCACGATGCTTCGAATTCCTGTTTTCAACAGAAGACCAGACTGAGGGAATCAAGGCCTTCGTGGAAAAGAGAAAGCCTGTTTATCAAGGAAAATAACTGAGCCGAAAGGCCTCAACCTGATTCGAGGAGATAAAAGATGGATTTTGATCTTTCAGAAGAACATAAGATGATCCGGGACATGGCGCGAGACTTTGCCAAGGAGGTTGTTGCACCCAAGGTCGAAGAGGTGGAGAAGAGCGGTGAATATCCCTATGAAACCATGGCAAAGATGGCCGAATTGGGCATGATGGGCATCCCCTTTCCCGAAGAATATGGCGGAAGCGACGGTGATTGGGTTGGCATGCACCTCTGTATTGAGGAGATTTCAAGGGGTGATCTCGTGATGGGGGCCCTTCTTGATGTAACCACCAGTGTCGCTGCTCAGGAGATATTTGCCTTCGGTACTGAGGAACAAAAAAAGAGGTGGTTGGTGCCGATCGCCCAGGGTGTCAAGATAGGGGCCTTTGGTTTAACAGAACCGGATGCCGGCTCTGACGCGGGAAGTGTCAGGACGACGGCCGTCGCGGACGGCGATGAATGGGTCTTAAACGGCACCAAGCAGTTCGTGACCAACATCGGTCTGAAAAACGCCTCTGTGCTCCTTGTGGCCGCCCAGACCGAAAAAAAAGATGGTGGAAAGGGTGTGGTCTCCGCCTTTATCGTCCCCAAAGACGCCCCTGGTTTTTCCGTGGGGAAACGATATGACAAGATAAGCTGGCAAGGCTCTGCGACCCATGAGGTTGTGATGGATAACTGCCGTATTCCAAAATCGAACCTCTTGGGTGATCCAACGAGAGGCTTTGCCCAACACCTTGCCGTTTTGGAGACAGGCCGTATCAGCATCGCGGCCATCTCCGTGGGAGCGGCTCAGGCCTGCCTGGACCATTCCCTTCGGTATGCCCACGAACGGGTTCAATTCAAACAGCCGATCTTTAACTTTCAGGCAGTCCAGTTCAAGCTGTCTGATATGGCGGTTTCTATTGAGCTGGGAAGGATGATGTACCTGAAGGCGGCCTGGCTCAAGGACAAGGGACGGAAGCATAGTTTTGAGGCCAGCGCGGCCAAGGTGTTTGCCTCTGAAATGCTGGAAAAATCGGCGAGCGATGCGGTGCAGATCCACGGCGGTTACGGCTACATGGCCGAGTACCCTGTGTCCCTCATTCATAAGGGAGCCAAGCTGCTCCAGATCGTGGAAGGGACATCGGAGGTCCAAAGAATGATTATTGCCAGGGATCTGGCGGAACAGGTTTAAAAGACCGAGAGAAGGCCTTTCCCGGGCGGAAGGCCTTCTCAGACTGTTTACTCCACCCACATAGCTGTCAATGGACGGATTGCCCGCACATGATAGAAGCCGATGGGCAAAAAACCCGGTTTTATCCCGCCTTTTCATAACACAAAAACACACTCATCCGAGTATACGGCGAAGATTAGCTCCGAAGAAGTGCCTGTCAGGCCATGCTATGAAGGCAGGCCGTGAGAGACCCTGAAATTCGTTCACGCAGAAAATCTCTTTAAGAAATCTTTTATAGAAACATACTAGGATCAGCCCCCTGCTGAAGACTTACAACCAGGCCAAGAAGATAATTCGACCGATGCTTCGTTCCTCCTAAAGACAGGGGCACATATCTTCTAGGAGAAAAGTCAGGGCAGCATAAGAGATACAACTTGTTTTACCTTGATTTCAACTGCCGGATAGTTGCAGTATATTCCCTATTGCGTAATCCCAACTTTTTTGATGCCCTTGTCTGGGAACAATAATGCCCCAAACAGTCGTTTTTTGAAAGCCTCGTTAGTCACAAACGGAGATAATACAATGAGTTGGTTTAATGATGAGCATTTTTGGTCCCTTTTCTATGAATGGATGTTTCCTGAAGAATCTTTTCATCAGGCAGAGGACCAGGTTGATGATATAATTAAGATTACCGGAGTGAAAAGTGGAGCGGTACTTGATCTGTGCTGTGGACCAGGCAGACACAGTGTCCCTTTCGTGAAAAAAGGGTTCCAAGTGACTGGCGTTGATCTCCAGCCGATTCTCATGAAAAAGGCACGAGAATACTCAATCAACGAAAATGTAAATGTCGAATATATCGAAGAAGATATGTTGACGTTTAAGCGTTTTGACTCCTTCGATCTTGTCATCAGTATGTTCTCTTCATTCGGATATTTTCGTGATTCAGAAGATGACTTCAGGGTATTAGAGAATGTATTTGATTCCATGAAGCCTGGTGGCAAGCTGCTAATGGATGTCCGAGGTAAAGAGATTCACGCGATGGGAAATGTCAGAAGCTTTTCACAGGAAATGCCTAACGGAGATCTCATATTTCACCGAACAGAAGTAAATGAAGATTGGACTCGTTCCCATGCTGATTGGATCTATGTTCACGATGACAAGGCACATAGATTTGAAATGTCGGTCAATTTGTATTGTGGGTCGGAATTGAGAGCACTCATTCAAAAAGCCGGCTTCTCCGGCGTGCAGGTTTATGGAGATCTAAAAGGAGGGCCATACAACCAAAATGCAAAGAGGCTTGTTATTGTGGCTGAGAAAACCTGAATTTTGGCTATAAAAAGCGGCCGGTTCCAAAACAGGGTAGATGCTCACGCCACGGAAATCGGATGAGGAAAGGCAAACCCATTAAATCGCCGTGGAGTGTGACCCGTATGTCTGTGGAAGACACCGTTATGGGGAAGGCTTGTGAGGGGGGCCGTGAGACCCCTCCCCGTCCTGGTTGGCCATATTGAATTGGAAAAGGATCCTTTCAATAGGGGGAAGTAAATGATGACTGCAAGGAGGAGAATTTTTTACCTGCTGGTTATTTCATTGGCTTGTCTGTACTTCTTCAAGGGTACGACAGATGGGGTATACGCAAAAACCCGAGGAGGTAACAAAATGGCAATCACAATCACGAGCACTGCTTTTACAGAAGGCGGCATGATACCGAGGGATTATACCTGCGATGGCAAGGATATATCTCCCCCTCTGGTATGGGACAATGTTCCTGAAGGTACCAAAAGCCTTGCGATCATCTGTGATGATCCAGACGCCCCGGTGGGCACATGGGTGCACTGGGTGTTGTTTGACATCCCTGCAACCATCAACCGACTGCCCGAGGGCATTCCACCTGACAAGGTTTTAGAAAACGGCGCGAAACACGGAATTAATGATTTTCGGAAATTCGGCTATGGAGGTCCCTGCCCTCCAGGTGGAACGCATCGTTACTATTTCAAGCTCTATGCCCTTGATAGAGAACTCATGGAAAAACCGGGGCTGACCAAGGGTGAATTGCTCAAAGCAATGGAAGACCATATCCTGGCCGAAGGGCAACTTATTGGTAAGTATAAGCGATAAGAGAGATCATAAGATAGGAGAGATAGGGGCCATGCAATAGGGGTCGCCCATTTCTCACACTGGTCAACCGGTACAGATCATCATACCTATACTGGTAATCCCCATGCTCGGTGGCGTTGGCATTGATGTTATCCATCATTCAGTGGCTCCCCTCATGTCTCCTGCGCTCATCTGAGCTTTATTCCAAGCTGATGCTATGTCCCGCACCAGCGGGGCTCCAAA
>JAXHUM010000070.1:0-60012 GCA_034189325.1 Thermodesulfobacteriota bacterium | reverse complement strand
GTGAGAAAGCGGTAAGGGAGAACTCTCCAAATTACATCATACTTCGTTGCGCATGGCTATACGGGATAAATGGAAAGAACTTCGTCCGATCCATTCTAAGGCAGGCCCTGAAGAAGCCCAGCAAACCGATCAGAGTGGCGAATGATCAATTTGGTTCGCCCACATGGACCTATCGGGTCGCACAACAGATCAACACTCTTCTTGCCCACGATTCACGTGGGACATATCATTCAACGGCGGAAGGCTTTTGCTCCCGCCTTGAATATGCTGAGTATATTCTTAAAAACCTCGGAATCAAAGCGACTGTCAAACCATGCAAGATGGAAGACTTGAATGCTGCGGCAAAAAGACCCTCCAACTGTATCCTGGAAAACAGGTTGTTAAAAAAGAAGAAAGTCAATGTGATGCTTGACTGGAAAGAAGACCTGAACACTTTTCTTGATCAATTCGGAGAGACCCTTATCAAAGAGGCCAAGGCGGGAAAGAGCTGATAATCGAGCTATCCGGTGACCATGAAACTTCTCTTATCCATTCTTGGACTAATTTATGCCCTATCTCCGATTGATCTCCTCCCCGACTTCATGCTTGGCTGGGGCTGGTTGGATGACCTGTTAATTTTAGGACTTCTGTGGTTTTATTTCTATAGGAAAGGTGGTCTTACGTTCAGGCGTTTCTTTAGGCCCAAAGGGACTGCTGATGACAGGAGTAAGAGAAAAGCCCCTCCGTACGGTGAGCAAAACCGTACAGGTCGCAATAATCAGGAAAAAGAGGTTCCCAGAGACGCGTATTCGGTTTTAGGTGTATCAAGGAATGCTTCACCTGAGGAAATAAAAAGGGCTTACAGGGAACTGGTCAATAAGTACCATCCGGACAAGGTAAGTCACCTAGGTGAAGAATTCAGAGATATGGCGGAGAATCGTTTTAAAGAGATTCAGCAGGCGTATCAGGAAATACGATCTCGATAGGGGGCGATGCAAAGTTGACTGTCGGGAGTATCCTAGCGTTCATCCCACGGAGGCAAAGGGTACACATACTTGGTAGTAGCAATGCGTTGCGGCCAGACAGTCTCAAGCCTACCATTTATCCATTGGACTAGAGGAACGGGAAGGCTGTTCTGTTGAGTCTTGTTCCCATACGACACGAACTTCACCGGTCCAAAAACGGTCATTAGATCGGTTCGGGCAAGGGCATCTCGAACATCCCGCGGTGATGATGAACCTGCTCTTCTTAAGGCGTCCGCAATCACATACATGGCGGCATAGGCCTGCGCACCATGATAGTCGGTTGGATGATGATACCTCTTAATAAATCTGTTATAGAAAGCTTTGGCTCCAGGATAGGGGACAGAAGGAGTCCACAAAGCGGTCGAGAAGACGTATTCTGAGGCACTGCCTGCGTTTGTTCGAAACTCGGGAAGAGCAAAATCGGCAGTGCCGCCTAGGAATAATCTTGGGCTAATCCTCAGTTCCTTTGATTGGCGGATAAGGAGCGCTGCATCCGCCACATGAGAAACCATATAGACAAGGTCCGGATTTTTCTCCTTGACCTTTGTTAATAAGGGCTCAAAATCCATCACTCCTACCTCGTATCCTCCCTTCATTGTTATCCTAAGACCCAGATCTCTGCATTGCCTGAAGAATTTTTTGCCCCCCGATTCTCCAAAGAGACTCTGCTCGTGAAGGATAGCCACCGTTTTGACCGTCGTGGCCTCCCGGAGAAAGGAACTCAGAGCCTTGTAGTGTTCGCTGACAGGAGGGGTGAGCCTGAAGATATAATTCCATCCTTTTTCTGTGATCCTGTCAGCCGATCCGGTGTTGACCATAAAGGGGACCTTTCGTTGCTGTGCAACAGCCGCGGCCGCCCACGTTACAGTACTGGAGTAACCACCACCCATTATAGACACCTTTTTTTGAGAAATGAGGTTTTCAACGGTCGATCGACCGACATCCGGTTTGCCGGCGGTGTCTTCTATAATGAGTTCGATTCTTTGCCCGTTTACGCCACCCATCGCATTGATCTCGTCAAGGGCCATGAGAAAGGACTTATTTTCAATCTGACCAAATTCGGCGAGTTTTCCAGTCAGGGGCAGGATAATCCCCACCTTTATAGTGTCAGCAACCGCTGGAGTGAAGGCGAACGAAAAAAAACAAAACGAAGTACACAACAAAAGGATAATTAACACTTTTTGTCTTTTCATAATTGTCTCCTCTACTAAAAAAGCCGTATCCATTCGACTAGCTCATCATATTGAGAATAAGTCGTTTCTCATGTTCATGAATATCAGTATTTTTCAGTTACGTCAAAGCAGAATGCCGAAGAATTCTGCCCGAAACTTCCAAATTTTCTAAAGTTCTTCCAAAAAATTCCGATGATATTACTGGAGAGTTAATATGATACGGGAGACTCAAAATCTATCAGTAATGGACATTGCGGCAATATGTGGCGTTGCCAGGAGCACGGTATCTTATTGGATTTCAAAGAAAGGCCTTCAGGCCCAGAGGTTTGGGAACAAATTCATGGTTTCAATAGAAGACCTCGTTCTTTTTCTAAAGTCTGAAGGCAGACCGATACGTCAAGAACTCTTGGAGTGTTTTGGCGATACTCATGCTCAGACATTTCCTTCATTCCTGCGCTGTTGGGAGTACTGGCAAAACAATGCCAACAACAGAAGGTGCCAAGAGTGTAATGTGTTTAGGCGCCAGATAAGTGAGTGTTTCACTGCCACTGCAGGTAAAACAGCAAATCCCTCTTTTAGTTGTCACAAGTGCCTGTATTTCAAGGAGTATTACGAACCGAGAATGGCCTTTGTCCATCAAATCGACAAACCTGCGTCAGTATACAAAGACCTTTATTTGTGGTCGGGGAACAAACAGTGGGCCGAATTATGTGGGGTCGATATTTCCAGGCTGGTGGGCATCGGAATCGAAGATTTTATTCATCCAGATTCATTAAAAATGTTCATAAATTATAACAAAAGAAGATCTCAGGGAGATGATACCGTCCCAGACAGGTTTGTGGTGGTTTTGAGTCCTGAAAATGGCGATAAGCGAAAGATAGAACTTGTGATTAGTCCACTGAAAAGACCTACGAGCACGTGGCTGGCCGTGGCGGAGGCGGTTGAATAAATATGGAAAAAATACTCGTGATTCAGCAAGAGGAATGCGCGGCAACAATCCAGCTTCATCTCGAAAAAGCAGGCTATGAGGTATTGAAGGCACCTGGTAGCAGAGAAGGAATAAATGCCTTAAAGGAGAAAGAAATTGACCTCTTGATATTTGATGTGGATACAGATGGAGAGAATCCAACTGAATTCATCAAGAGTGTAAGATGGACCAACAAGAATTCCGAGTTGATTGTTATAGCGGCCATGTCCAATTACAGCGAGGCTGTAAAATGCCTCAAAGCCGGGGCAAACGATCTATTGATGAAACCTCTTGACACTACCCACTTGGATTTCGCAGTTAATCGTGCACTTATGAAAAAGATCTTGAAAAGGGAGATCAAAGAAGAGAGCGAGTTCAACCGTAGAATCATAGACAGCTCTATGGATGGTATATTAGTGACTAATCTGCAAGGAAGGATCACTGACTGTAATCCGGCGTATGAGAAAATGATCGGGTATACAAAAGAAGAGCTATTGAAGATGAGTATCAATACCCTTATTTGTCAAAAAGATAGAGCACTTAATATCCAATCCGCAAAAGAGATAATGAGAACCGATGTGCTATCCTCCATTAAGCTTTCCCATTTGTCAAAGGATGGAAGGGAAATTCCTCTTCAATTGCGTTGTTCAGCTATAAAGGACGAAAATGGGGATGTCATTAGCTTTATGGCGATTGTGAGAAACCTGACCACAGAAGAAGAAACTCACAAGAGGATGACGGATGCTTTGACTGAAAAAAGCAGTATTATGAATACCATCCCTGACATAGTCTACACACTGGATATGAAGCAAAGAATTGTTGATTGGAATACGAATATGGAAATTATTACAGGATTCACAGCGGAAGAATTGTCGGGCAAACCGTCCGAGGAGATGTTTCCTGAACGAATGAGGGACTTTGCCGCCTATGCAATCAAAGATGGATATTTCAACAGACTTTCCCCTGTAGAACTCCCTATCCTAAAGAAAGACGGGACGGAAGTCCCGTATCAATGGAAGGCTGCCCCCATGAAAAACAATCAAGGGGAAATCGTAGGACTCTGCGGGATAGGCAGGGACCTGACGGAGATTAAAGAATCAGAAGAAAAGCTTAAAGCGTCTGAACGAAAATATTCAAACGTTGTGGAAAGAGCTAATGACGGAATCGTCGTCATACAGGATCATGTGTTCAAGTATGTGAACAGCAGTTTTATGGCACTTGTGAAATATAGTGAGGATGAACTCTTGGAGAAAGACTTCGAGGAACTCATCGCGACCCATTCCGTTGTTAAGGTGAAGGAAAACTACACAAACAGGATGAGGGGAAAGCGGGTGCCGAACTTTTATGAGACAGTGCTTCTTGACAGAGACGGCCATGAGTTGCCTGTGGAGGTAAATGCCGGGATCATTGAACATGAGGGGAGGCCGGCGGACCTAGTCTTCTTAAGAGATCTTTCAGAAAGAAAAGTAGCTGAAGAGAGCTTAAGAAAGAGTGAGGAAAGGTACAGGTCCATCTTGGAAAGCATTGATGAAGGATATCATGAAGTCGACTTGGGGGGGAGTTTTACCTTTTTTAATGAGCCTATGCGAAGGACTTTGGGGTATTCAAGAGAAGACATGATAGGCCTCAACTATAGGGAGTTTATGGATGAAGAAAATGCGAGAAGGGTGTACGAGGCCTATAACAGAGTCTACAGGACAGGGAAACCGGAAAAGGTTATTTACTACGATACAATAACACAACATGGGGAGAAGAAGTACGTTGAGGGTTCGGTTTACCTTATGAGAGATGAGAAAGACACTCCGATCGGATTTAGAGGCACTTGCCGCGATATAACGGACCGAAAAAGAGCTGAACAGGCACTGCGCCTTGCCCAGGAAGAAAAATTAGCTCTCATTGAACAGACAACAGAGGCTATCGTCTCAGTTGGGATGGACGGCAGGATAGAGGTGGCAAATCCCGCTGCGGAGATTCTTTTTGGCAGGAGCGCCAATGAATTAAAAAGTGTCTCGCTTGAATCTGTTCTGTCTTCGTCGGTCTTGATTTCATTTTTGAAGCAGGGGACCTTTGAGCGGACTCAAACCAACGGAGAGATAAAGGATGCGGAAGCCATAGCGATCCATCCTGATGGATCGCAGATTCCAGCTATGCTGAATGCTGCCATTAGAAAAGACAGTCAGGGCAGGGTGTCGGGTCTGATTATGGCTATATCGGATACACGGGAACAGAAGAGGATGCAACAAGAACTCATGGACCTGGCCCATCAATCAGGTATGGCGGAAATAGCGACAGGTGTCCTTCATAATGTGAATAATGTGTTGACCAGCGTGAATCTAAGCTCTGAATTGATTCAGGAGAATTTGAGGCAATCCAGGATCAACGGATTGGAGAAGGCAGTAGGTCTGATTGAGGAGAACGTGGATCGCTTTGATTGCTTTTTGGCCAATGATCCCAAGGGAAAGGTGCTTGTTGACTATATTCGAAAAGCAACGGACACCGTAGCAAAGGAAAGAAACCGCAACCTTGAAAAAATCGACAAATTGCTTGAATACATCAATCAGGTTAAAGAGCTGATCTCAATGCAGCAGAGTTATGCCCGATTTGGAGGAGTCAAGGAGCAGGTAGACCCTGCCCAGATCCTCGATGATGCACTTGGCATGCATGCCAGCGCCTTTGAACGAAACAATGTCAGGATCTTAAAACAATACAGTGAGGTCCCTCTTATCACTGTCGACAGGCAGAAGTTGATTCAAGCCCTTTTAAACCTAGTGAAAAATGCCCGAGAAGCGCTCTTTAGCGCTGAAGATAAAGGCGATCTCGTGTTGAAGCTTCAAATAGATGCCTGCGAAAATGGAACAGGCAAGATATTGGTCATATCGGTGGAAGACAACGGCCCTGGCATTGCCGAAGAACATTTGGAAAGGGTTTTTGAGTACGGGTTTACAACAAAAGACTATGGTAACGGTTTCGGCCTCCATGCCACAGCCTTGTCCATAAAGGATATGGGAGGAGAAATCTCTGTCAGAAGTGAAGGGAAAGGTATGGGGACGGCGTTTGTTGTGGAGATACCCTATTGAGTATTCTTTTCGATCGCTTTCTATAGAGTCGACCACTACAACTATTAAAATTGTCCATCAAAAAATTGTTTTATTGAAGGGGAATAGAGGAAAGGGAAAGAATGCGATCCCGAAACAATCGTATTTTAATCATCGACGACAACCGAACGATTCACGATGACTTCAGGGAGATCCTCGGTTGTCTGGAGAGTTCTTGCGGTGATATTGAGGAGCTTGAGAATTCTCTGTTTGACAAAAATACCTCCACCACAATCTGTTACGAAGTATCCTCAGCTTTTCAGGGTGAAGATGGAGTCCAAATGGCATATGAAGCAAATGTAGAGGGAAAACCTTATGCCATGGCCTTTGTGGATATTCGAATGCCTCCCGGAATAGATGGAATCCAGACTGTGAAACGAATCTGGGAGATATACCCGGATCTGGAAGTAGTTTTTTGTACTGGTTTTTCAGATTATTCGTGGTCAGATATGTTAAATGAGCTGGGAACTACAGACAAGTTCCTAATAATCAAAAAACCCTTCGACAGCGTGGTTGCAAGACAGCTTGCCCATGCACTTACTGAGAAATGGAATATCCGGAGGGATCTTTTGTCTTATACGAAAGACTTAGAAGGTCTCATCGATGAACGAACGAAGAAATATGCTGAGGCAAAGGAAGCGGCTGAGACAGCAAACCGGGCAAAGAGTGATTTCCTTGCCAGTATGAGTCACGAAATAAGAACCCCACTTAATGGTGTGATAGGTTTCACAGACATGCTTCTGGAAACGAGCCTCGACGACCAACAGACAGAATATGCAAGAATGGTTAAGAAAAGTGGGGAAATCTTGTTGTCGACAATAAATGATGTGCTCGATTTCAGTAAGATCGAATCAGGTCACCTCGAATTTGATGATATTGAGTTTGATCCTGAGATACTGGTCTATGACGTATGCGAGATGATCCGCCCAAGAATCAGGGGAAAAAATATCAAGTTGCTGACTCATATCGCCGACAACACACCTTCTAAAGTGAGAGGAGACCCTTATCGTTTTAGACAAGTGCTTGTCAACCTCTTGGGAAATGCTTCAAAGTTCACGGAAGCTGGGAAAATCGAGATTCTTCTTTACAGGGAAGAAGATAATGAGCACACCTGTGATGTCAAGCTACATACTGTTGTAAAAGATACCGGTATAGGTATTGAGGCGGACAGACTGAACTCTATTTTTGATATGTTCACCCAAGCGGATGAGTCTACCACACGAAATTTTGGGGGTACTGGTTTGGGTCTATCTATCTCAAGAGAGCTGGCAAGGGCAATGAGGGGAAATCTCTGGGCTGAAAGCCCTGGAGATTTACAGGGAAGTGACTTTCATTTCACAGCCTTGTTAAGGAAGATATCAACAAAAGAAACATCAAAACGATCTCATGTATCTGTTTGTGACAAGAAAGTCCTTATTCTCCATAAAAACACCACGGATTTGTCCATGTTATCCGCTATCATCAGATCAGCAGGCATGCATGTAGAAACGCTGACAAACGATGAAGGAGTGGTATCTGCGCTGAATAAGGCGGTAGAAGAGGGGAATGTCTTTGATATCTGCTTGATGAGCGTTGCCCACGGCTCTGAGAGAGCTTACGAAGTCGCTCAAAAGATAAGATCTGAAAGTTCTGAATATAGTGATATTCCTCTGCTTGCCCTTTCTTCATCATTTGAAAAGGGCGCTAAATACTGTCGGGAGGCTGGGTTTGATGGGTTCTTGCCTCATCCTGTGGACAAGGAAAAACTTCTTGAAATGATGAAATGGCTTCTTGGGAAAAAGGTAGAAGAGAGGGGAGAAACTGAACATACATCTGTGAAATCGATCGCTACACAACATTCTGTCAAGGAGGATAAGAAGCATTCTGTACGAATTCTGCTGGTGGAAGATAACGAGGTCAACCGAAAACTTGGCAAAACACTTCTCAAAACCGCCGGCTATCAGGTGGATATGGTTGTCAATGGGAAAGAAGCGATTAGAAAGTATAGCTCCTCGCCTGAGATGTACGACCTCATATTGATGGACATTCATATGCCTGAAATGGACGGAGTTGAAGCGACAAAGGAGATCAGAAAATGGGAAGAAGAAATGGAGGCAGAACTCAAAAGAAAAGGGCATAGTAGCCTATCAGCAAAAGCAAACAGGGTTCCGATCATAGCCCTAACAGCTAACGCCATGAAAGGGGATCGAGAAAAATACTTGAAAGCAGGCATGGACGACTACATGTCGAAACCGATCAAACGGGAGATTATCTTCGAAATGATCAAGAAATGGGCTTTCTAACAGGGTACTTATGATGGACTACAAAGCGAAGTGAGAGGGAAATGGAGAAGAAGATTCTAGTAGTGGACAATAATCCTGTCATATTGGAATTCATGGCAAACCTACTCAGGAAAGAGAGGCATACTGTTCTGACCGCGGAAGATGGTCTCTCAGCCTTAGACATATTGGATAATTTTATCCCCGATGTCATCTTTATTGACCTGATTATGCCTAATATCGACGGAAAAAGACTCTGTCGTATCATCCGCCAAATGCCCAGGCTGGAACATGTAAAGATTGTTATTTTGTCAGGTATTGCTGCTGAGGAGAAACTGGATATTGCATCTTTCAAGGCCGATGCCTATCTTCCCAAGGCGCCTGCCAATAAGATGAAGAAACATGTCCTTAATGTTATAGAAAGACTACCAGTATGGACATCCGAAAGCGCCATGGAACTTGAATACCTGAGCTCAAGGGAGATCACCAAGGAGTTGCTTGCAGACAAGAGGCATCTTGAGTTGATTCTTTCGAGTATGTCTGAAGGGATATTGGAGATCACTTCTGAGGCACGTATCGTCCTTGCCAATCCGGCGGCTATCTCTTTGACTGGAAGAGAGGAAAGAGACTTACTAGCCAGTAATTTCGCAGATCTCTTTTCCGGAGAGGATCGCAGAAAGGTCGATGCGATGATTGATTCCCTTGACAGTGGACCACAGACATCTTGTCCGGGATCTCCTTTTAGTCTGTCATCAAGAGTGATTGGGATGACCATCCTTCCAGTTGAGGGAGAGGATCGCAAGGCGATTGTCATCATGAATGATTTGACCGAACAAAAACAAAAGGAGGAGCAGCTTAGAGAAGCACAGAAGATGAAAGCAGTGGGTATACTAGCTGCCGGTGTGGCCCATGATTTCAACAATATCCTAATGGCTATTCAGGGCTTTGTTTCGCTCATGTTACTCAAAACCGATTCAAGGAATCCTCAAATCGGAATGCTCCACAATATTGAACAACAGATTCAGAATGGATCAAAGCTATCCAAGCAACTTCTGGGTTATGCCCGAAAGGGTAGATATAAAGTGGAGACAGTTGATCTGAACAAGCTTATTAAACAGACAGCGAACATGTTCGGCAGATCCCATAAGGAGATCAACGTGCACCTGGATTTATCACAGGATCTATTCAAAATTGAAGCTGATCAAGAACAGATTGAACAGGTCCTCTTCAATATGTATATGAATGCAGCAGATGCCATGCCCAAGGGAGGCGATTTATTTCTTCATACGGAAAATGAGAGTCATAGCCAGACGTCGGACAGGCTCAATGATCCTTGGCCTGGCAGATATGTCATGTTAAGCATTAAGGACAGAGGCAAGGGCATGGACGAAGAGACAATGGAACATATTTTCGAACCTTTTTTCACAACCAAGGAGATGGGAATGTCAAAAGGCACAGGCCTTGGACTTGCCTCAGTTTATGGGATAGTTACCGGACACCAAGGACATATAGATGTGGTCTCTGAGCCAGCCCAAGGATCGACTTTCACCATATATCTCCCCGGAAAGAAGGAAACAAGTCGTGAGCAGATCTCCATCGAAAAGAGCAAAGGAAGCACATCCTCAGACAGGCCCACTGTCCTGCTTGTTGATGATGAAGACACCATACGAGAGGTGGCACAGAAGCTTTTGGAGGGAATGGGCTACAAAGTTCTCACCGCAAGAAACGGTAAAGAATCTATAAGGATATACAAAGAGCATATTGACGATATTAACATCGTTCTCCTTGATATGATCATGCCTATAATGGGCGGAGGCAAAACTTACGACCGATTGAAACAGATAAACCCTGATGTAAAAGCGATTCTTTTGAGCGGATACACAATTGACGGTGAGGCAGGCGATATTTTGAAACGAGGTTGTAACGACTTTATCCAAAAACCTTTTAACATTAAGGAACTGTCCCAGAAGATCCAAAATGTATTGGGGAATTGAGTTTGGTCTTCCCCTATCTTAATGCGACAACCATAATCTCTGGTGATAACATGGTAAAAGTACTCGTATTAGAAGAAAAATTGGATATGGGCGCTGGGATTAAAGATCGTCTTAATAAAATGGGACATCAAGTGCATGTCACCACTGGCGATCCTGAAGCGCTGGATGCTTTTAAAAAGCAAGGACCCGGTGTTGTTATTGCTACTCCTAATATGTCCCCCATCAATGGGATGAACTTAATCAGGAAGCTAAAAGCAATAGATGAAGACATTGACGTGATCGTGATCGTTGAGAACACGCAAGATTCAATGGCCTCGGACTATCTTGAAAATGGCGCTAGCCATTTGCTGGTAACACCAGTGAATTTTAGAATTCTCGAGGCCCTTGTGAAGCATTCTCTGGATAACAGGAGGTTAAATTCTAAAAAATGGAAACGCCTCAAAGAAACAGCCTTCCATCTTCTTGAGCGCGCCAATGATGCTATTGTGATTGTCCAGGATCACAGATTCAAGTTTGCCAATGTCAAGGCGGCTGATTATTGCGGCTACCCCCTAAAAGAACTTTTGGGGCTGACATTCGACAAAGTCCTGGCTCCAGAATCCCTAGACGTCGTCAAGGAAAGATACAAAAAAAGAATGGCAGGGAATAAAGTGCCCGAGTTTTATGAAATTGAACTCCTCAGGAAGGATTGGAGCAGACTCCCTGTGGAAGTCAATGCAGGTCTTGTCGAATACGATGGGAGAAGGGCTGACTTGGTTATTCTGAGAAATATCAGTGAGCGTCAAAAGGCGGCCAATCAGTTGGCAGAGTCTGAGGAGAGATACTCGGCTATTGTGGAAAAGGGAAACGACGGTATTGTGATCGTAAAGGATCTCAGATTTGTTTTCGCCAATCAAAAGATGGCGGAAATTATCGGCTATACAATTGATGAAATCAGACTTTTACATCCCGACAAAGTGATTGATTCCACCTACCTGAAATTGGCGATCGGCAGATACGAACGCCGGATGAGAGGGGAACCTGTTCCCGAGTCCTACGAGATTGCTCTTATCGCAAGGGATGGCCGCAAGATACCGGCCGAGATCAGTAATGCAAGGATTGAATATAGGGGGGGCCCCGCTGATGTTGTCATTGTTCGTGACATCACTGAACGAAAGAAATCGGAGGCGGCCTTAAGAAACGCAAAGGAAAAGGCGGAGGCGGCCAACCAAACCAAGAGTGAATTTCTCGCAAACATGAGTCATGAAATCAGAACGCCGATGAACGGGATCTTGGGTTTTGCAGAACTTCTCCTTGATGAGGACCTCTCCTTTGAGCAGAGAGACGCCGTTGAAACAATCAAAAGGAGCGGTGAAACCCTTCTTGATCTCATCAATGATATCCTCGACCTTTCCAAGGTCGAAAGTAGAAGAATTGAACTAGAGTCAATACCGTTTGATCTGGAGACTCTTGTTTTGGATGTTGGAGAATTGATGAGGACGAATGTAGGTGAAAAATCGATCGAGATCAACTGTCAGATCGGTGATGTCCCGATCGAGGTTGTTGGAGATCCCACCCGACTAAGGCAGATCATTACGAACCTTGTCGGAAATGCCCTGAAATTCACTGAAGAGGGTGAAGTTGAAATTTCCGTGACGCGGTTCAATCGAGAGATTCAGAATAGGAAAGAAAGAAACGTCGATGGGATTGAACTCCTCTTTTCGGTGAGGGACACCGGCATAGGAATTCCAAAAGATAAAATTGAGGATATTTTTGAATCTTTCAAGCAACTGGATGGAGGCACTACCAGAAAATATGGTGGGACTGGTTTGGGGCTTGCTATCTCCAAAAAGCTTGTTCAACTCATGGGAGGCGATTTGTGGGTGGAAAGCGAGCTAGATAAAGGGAGCACGTTCTACTTCAAAGCCCGTTTCAAAATTGAAAATGGTTCTTCCGGAGCAATCCCTTCTGTTCAAGCCTCAGAGCTTCGTGGGCGGGGCGTTCTTATTGTAGACGACAATATCACAGCTCTCAGGATCGTAACAGACATAGTCAAGAAAGTTGGTATGATTCCTATCCAAGCCGGAAGTGGCGAAGAGGCGCTTTCTATTCTAGATGATCTACAAACAACAAAAGGCTTTCCGGACATTGCCATTGTAGACACCTCAATGCCTGGAATCTCAGGTTCAGATGCTGCCAAGGAGATATGCAAAAGGACCTACAATGAGACAAAGATAATATTATTGTCCTCTGATCCTGCTCGAGACTTTGTACATAAAACATGGAAGAACTATGTTTCTTCCATTGTATTCAAGCCTGTCCGACGAAATTTCCTCATTAACATGATTCGTGAAGTACTCGGAATAGAGACAAAACAGGGACAGAAGAGAATATCAGGACGTAAGAAGGCAGAAGCTATTCAGGATAATGTCAGGATTCTTTATGCGGAGGATAACGTTGTCAACCAGAAGTTAGGCGAAAAGATGTTTGCCAGTCTGGGATATAATCATGTCGAGGTCGTCAACAACGGTCTGGAAGCCGTCAAAAGGGTTCAGAACACTGGGCCGTATGATATTGTTTTCATGGATATACAGATGCCTGAGATGGACGGGATAAGGGCGACCAAGGAAATAAGGAGGTGGGAAAACGATCTGAAGATTGATCATATACCCATAGCAGCCCTCACTGCCAATGCTATGTCTGGTGACAGGGAAATCTATCTCGAGGCAGGCGTGGATGAATACCTGTCAAAACCTTTCAAGAAAGAGGATATCCAAAGAATTATAGAAAAATGGATTTGTCATCATAAAGGAGTCAATGAAGTACAAAAGAAAGACAAGATACTTATCGTTGAAGACGAGGAAAAGATGCGCAAATCCCTAATTCGAACCATAAGGAGAAATATACCTTCAGTAACGATTATAGATGCTGAGAATGGTATTGAAGCAAGCATTAAACTTGGGGCCTTTGAGCCTGATCTGATCGTGACAGACATTCAGATGCCACGTATGGATGGCGTGGAATTTATCCGCTACCTACGTAATACCGACCAATATGCTGGGATTAAGGTCATGGTCCTGACGGGTCTTCACAGGGATGACCCAAAGCTCGCCGCAGTAAAAGAGTCCGGGGTCGATAAAATTCTTTATAAACCTTTGGAAAATAAAGACCTTATCAGTGATATATCGGCTTTATTGAGTGTTTAAAATGATAAACCCTTTATCTATACTCGTGGTTGAAGATGATCCCGCCTCACGGTTGCTCCTTCAAAAGACTCTTACGTCGGAAAGTTATGCCGTTATAAGCGCGGAGAATGGAGGAGAGGCTTTGCAGAGACTGCGACAACATGTTTTTCGTGTTGTTATCACCGATTGGATGATGCCCGGGATAGATGGAATAGAGCTTTGCAGAAGAATTAGGCAACAAGATGAAGATTACTACATCTACACTATTATCCTTACGGCAAGGGATTCAAAAAACGATATTGTCACCGCCCTCAATGCCGGCGCCGATGATTATATTGTCAAACCGTTTCATAGGGGTGAGCTCATAGCAAGGCTGAACATCGTTAAACGCTATCTTGAAATAGAAGCATCTCTCAAGGAAGCAAACGAAAAGATAAAGATTATGTCAGTCACTGATACCCTAACAAAACTTTATAACCGTCTACATGTTACTGAGAAATTGCCTTATGAAATGGTAATGGCAAAGAAACGTCGATCGTCCCTTTCCGTGATCATGTGCGATATTGATCATTTCAAGAGGGTCAATGATATGTATGGTCATCAGTCGGGCGATAGAGTCTTGGAGGAATTCAGTGAGTGTCTGAGAGAATCTATTAGAACCAAGCGTGACTGGATAGCGCGATATGGAGGCGAGGAATTTGTCATTGTCCTCCCTGACACTGAGATAGCAATGGCCCGTACAGTGGCGGAACGGGTCCGCATGAAGGTGTCTGAAAAGAGTTTTAGCGTCATAGATGGGAAAATCAACATTACAGCCAGTTTCGGGGTGGCCTGCTATGATCCAAACATATACAGAGAAAACGTGTCATGGGATGCCCTGATTGGAATAGCCGACAGATATCTTTACCAGGCAAAGAGTGAAGGAAGGAATATGGTTAAGTGGCGATGAAGGAGAACCCCAAAACACAATCTTGAAAGAGAGGTATTGTGATTATCAACCAGTATCAAGGAGTGGAAAAATGGATATAGCAAAGTTTGCCGACAATTTGGGTTTGGAGGCAGAAGACTTCAGGGAACTATGGGAACTGTATATGCAAACAACTTCCAATGATCTTAAAGGCCTGAAGGCGGCGCTTGCAGAGGGAAATGCTGATGAAATACATAAAAGGGCCCATTCCATAAAAGGGGCTTCGGGCAATCTCGGTCTTGACGATCTCTACAACTTCGCCAAAGAAATAGATGATCAGGCACAGACAGGTTCTCTTTCAGGGTTGGAGAAGAGTGTTCAATCGTTTGATCAGAAATTTGAAGAAATGATACTGGAATATGAAAGAGGCAACAAATAGGAGCGCCTCTGTGTGCCTCCAAACACTCTCTTACCAATTATAATAGTTGAAAGGAAAAGTGATGAACGTATTGGTAGCCGAAGATAACTCCGTATCACTGAGTCTGGCAAAAAAGACTCTTGAGCAGGCAGGACACAAGGTTATAACCGCTGTTGACGGCGGAGAGGCTTGGAAATTGCTGCGAGAAAACAAAATACAAGTAGTGGTCACCGATTGGATAATGCCCGAAATAAATGGGATTGAGCTTTGTCGTAAGATCAGGGAGTCAGGTTTTCCTTATTACGTCTATCTTATTCTCTTAACAGCCAAAGACGACCAAGATGACCTGATCAGGGGATTTGAATCAGGAGCAGACGATTTCTTGATCAAACCTGTAAAAACAGGCGAACTGAAGGCAAGGGTGCGGGCAGGAGAAAGGATCATAGAGTTGGAGGAAAACCTCAAGAATAGCCAGGCTCAGCTTCTCCAATCAGAAAAAATGGCATCCGTGGGCCAGTTGGCCGCGGGAGTGGCTCATGAAATCAATAACCCAACCGGTTTTGTCAGCAGCAACTTAAAATCCTTGTCCGATTATCACGATGACATCGGCTCTCTAATAGAGCTATACAGAGAACTGATTGCCAGTCTCAATGGGGATTTGCCTGCGGGGATCAAAGATCTGTTAGGTAAGATCAAATCCTTCGAAGAGGAGGCTGATATTGATTTTATCTTGGATGATATCCATGATCTGATTGATGAAAGCAAAGAGGGAACCGAACGGATCAAAAATATAGTCCTTGACCTAAAGGATTTTGCCCATCCCGGAGAAGACGAGGTCCAGACTGTGGACATTAATAGTGGGATCGAGTCTACGCTGAACGTTGTGTGGAACGAGATCAAATATAAAGCGACCGTCAAGAAGGATTACGGTGACCTTCCTCCTGTGGAGTGTTTCCCACAGCAACTTAATCAGGTGTTTATGAACATCCTGGTGAATGCCGCCCAGGCTATGGAAAAGCAGGGAGAGATCAGGATTGCAACCATAACGGATAATGATTGGATAGAGATAGAGATCAGTGATACTGGAACGGGGATCCCCGCTGATAAACTTGCTAAAATATTTGACCCCTTTTTTACGACCAAAGAAGTGGGAAAGGGTACCGGCCTTGGGCTTAATGTCGCGTATAATATTGTTAAGAAACATAATGGGGATATTACCGTGGAGAGCGAACTAGGGAAGGGCACTACCTTTCGGATACGCATTCCCATAGAAGGCCTTTAACGTTATGATAAATAGAACCTTGCTCATTGTAGACGACGAACCGAATATCATTCATAGTCTAAGCAGGCAACTGCGACGGGAGAACTACAACATTCTTTCCGCTTATTCCGGGATGGCTGCCTTGGATCTGCTTGCAAATAATGATATAGGTGTTATTCTTTCCGATCAGATGATGCCTGAAATGGACGGGGTGACATTTCTTGAGGCTGCTAAAGAGAAAAAACCTGATACCGTTAGACTTATGCTCACAGGACAAAGCAGTATTGAAAACACCATGGCGGCTGTCAATCGTTCTCAAGTTTTTGAGTATCTAACCAAGCCTTGGTCAGCGGATACGCTGAGGGGGACCATTGCCAGGGCCTTTGAACATTATAACCTAGTCAGGGAAAACAAACGACTCCATCAATTGACCCTTGATCAAAATGAACAGCTCAAACGGTTGAATGAAAATCTAGAAAGCCTGGTTCATGATCGGACCCTGCAACTGGAAGAGGCTGTCCAGGAGGGCGTTGTCATGCTTGCGCTGGCGGCTGAGGCCAAGGACGATGATACGGGCAACCATATCAACAGAATCAGTAGCCTGACCGGCAAGATCTGCCGGGGGCTCGGTCTTTCTTCGGAAGATGCCGATAAAATCAGTTTTTTCAGTGTGATGCATGACATAGGCAAAATCCATATACCTGACAGAATATTGAATAACCAAGGCCCTCTCTCTCCTGAAGATTGGGCCGTTATGAAGACCCATACGACTGAAGGAGAAAAGATTTTGGGGCACAAACCCTATTACCAGATTGCACGTGAGATTGCTCGAAGTCATCACGAGCGTTGGGACGGCACTGGTTATCCTGACGGGTTGGAGGGGAGAGAGATCCCACTGCCGGCCAGGATTGTAAGCGTGGCGGATGTATATGATGCTCTGACGCATAGACGCTCATACAAGCCGGCCATTCCCAAGGAAAAATCGATAGCCATGATGAGAAAATTCTCAGGAAGTTCATTTGATCCCGATATCTTGGAGGTGTTCTTAGATATATTTGATAGTGGAGACGGAGATGACAAATAAATATTCACACAGCATTCTCCTGGTAGATGATGAGGAATCCATTACAAAGTCCCTCAGGAGGCTTTTTCGCAGAGAGGGATACAATATCACCACGGCTTCAAGCGGCCAGGAGGGTCTGGATCTGCTTCAAAAGGTTGACAAACCGATCTCTTTGATTATCTCGGATCAGCGGATGCCGGGGATGAACGGTGCCGAATTCCTCGAAAAAGCGAAGGGCATCCATCCCCATTCCATACGGTTTCTCCTGACAGGCTATTCTGATATGGATGCGATTGTTGATGCGATTAATAGGGGAGAGATAAACAGATATATCACGAAACCATGGAACGATAATGATCTGGTTCTTCAGGTCCGGCAGGCCCTTGAACAGTATGAACTGGCCGCTGAAAACCGCAGACTCACCGAACTCACAAAAAAACAGAACAAAGACTTAAGTGAACTCAATAAGAATTTAGAAGAGAAGGTGAGGCAAAGGACAAAGGAGATCGTACAGAAAAACGAGGAGTTGAATCAGGCCAATGAGCGGCTCGAAAAGAGCTTCATGGATACGATTCGCTTACTCTCCTCAGTGATCACGACATTGAACCCCGAACTTGGCGAATACATGAGCCATGTAGCACAACTGGCCAAAGAACTCGGAGAAGACTTCGGACTGAGCCAGGAGGAACTCGATCAACTGGAGATGGCCGGAATGGTCCATGACCTTGGTCTTCTGGGTCTGCCGAAGAAGGTTTTATCAAAGCCTGAAGGGAGCATGACTAAAGCGGAATTGGATATGTTTAGCGAGCATCCGGTTATTGCTGCCATGTCCCTTGAACCGATAGAGCAACTCAACCAAATCGGTGAAGTGATCCTGTTTCATCACGAACATTTTAATGGTTCGGGTTATCCAAATGGACTCAGAGGTGATGAAATACCCTTGAAATCACGTATCCTGGGGACCGTTGCCGATTATTGCAAAGTCATTGATACCTGGCCTAAAGAAACGCGGCAGATAATGAATCGGGCTCACAAGTACAAGGAAATACTCAATGACATTATTCTGGAAGAGCCGCAAGAGATGCTCAAAAAGATCGCCAAAGAGATTATCTGGCATGGAGCAAACCGCAAATACGACGTGGAAGTGGCCACGAAGCTGCTCAAAAGAATAGAGAATACCGCAACCACCGATGAAGGTAAAAAAATCTTAAAAATACATTACGAAGATGTGAAAGAAGGGATGGTGCTTGCCAAAGACCTGCGTGTTAATGATGGAAGGCTGCTTGTTTCAAAAGGCACGTCGCTCAGAGCGGCGTCCGTCAAGTCTATTCAGGCTGTTGGTAGACGTAGGCTTATAGAAAGTCACGTGTACGTGTCTCACGTGTAAGCTGTTTTAAGTTGAGTTTGTGCATTAATAGAAAGAAAGGATTGTTTAAATGATATCAAAGAGTGATGTCTTAAAAAAACTGGATCAAATCGATGATCTGCCAACATTGCCGGTCATTGCCATGGAAGTCAACAAGATGCTGCAGGATTACGATACCTCCATCAATGAACTGAGCAAAACCATCGAAAAGGACCAGGCCATGGTCCCTAAGATACTAAAGCTTGTGAATTCGGCCTTCTTTGGATTTCGATCAAAGGTAAGTGATATTAATCGTGCGATCATTGTGCTTGGATTCAACACTGTACGAAATGCGATTGTCTCTATTTCAATTATCAACGCCTTTTCAAAGAAAGAAATTCCAGAGGATTTTGATATTGCAGAGTTTTGGAAACACTCTATTGGAGTAGCTGTGACCAGCAAACATCTTGCCAAAATGACCGGCATGAATCGTGCCGAGGACTGCTTTACTGGAGGTCTCCTGCACGATATCGGGAAGGTTGTCCTTGTCCAGTACTTCAGAGATCTTTTCAAAAAGGTATGGATCTCCACACACGAAAACAACTTAAGTTTTTATGAAGCTGAGAAAAAAGAGATCCCCATTGCTCACCCGAGGATAGGGGGGTATTTGGCCAAAAAATGGCAGCTTCCCGTAGGGCTCGTGGACACTATCCGTTTTCACCATGGACCTGCAGAAACCGCCAACGATTATGAACTCTTGATGATCGTGCATGCGGCGAATATCATCGTGAATAATGTGACAGCCGTGTCACGAGAACCTATTGATATTCTGATGTCTAATAGTGATATCAAAGAACTCATGGAACCACAGCTGGACACCCTGGAGGAATGGTATCCGGAGGTATCAAAGGAGATCGAGTCGGCTTGCGAGTTCTTTTTGAACGAGATTTAGATGGTTCCACCTATAATTCCGGATTATGGTAATGAGGAGTGAAAATGAATGAAGGAAAACACACGATTTTGTTTGTCGATGACGAGGAAAACGTCTCGCGAGCCCTCAAGCGCCTCCTCAGAAAAGAGAGATATCGCCTACTTTCCGCTACTGGGGGTAAGGCCGGCCTTGAGATTTTGAGAAATAACGATGTTCACCTGGTGATCTGTGACCAAAGGATGCCGGAGATGAGTGGCACGGAATTTCTGGCACAAGTGAGAGAGGAATTCCCTGATGTTATCAGAATTATCCTCACAGGCTACACAGAGGTGGATGCAATCACAGAGTCGATCAACAGGGGACACATTTATAAATTTTTCCTGAAGCCCTGGAATGATCAAAATCTGAAGCTGGAGATTAAACAGGCCCTTGCACAATACGATCTTGTTCAGGCCAACAGGAGTCTTCACGACAAAATCTTGGTACAGAATCAAGAGCTCAAGAAGTTGAATGAAAACCTGGAGGACATGGTGAAAGAAAGGACCATAGACCTTGAAATGCAAAACGAGGCGATGGAACTCTCGCATTCTATCCTTGAATCTCTTCCGATCCCAATTATAGGTATCGGCAGTGAGAAAATGGTCGTATTGATCAACGAAGAAACGAAATCTCTGACAAATGGCGGGAAGGAGATTGAGTTGGGCAAAAACCTCTCTGATTATTTTTCAGACGACATACTGAGCAGAGTGGAAGATGTATTTGAAAGCGGTTGTGTTCAGAGAATTGAAGAATATCTTCTTAAAGGAGTCGTATACGAAGTTATTTTTCTCCCTCTGGCAGGGAAATTCAATGGCAGGGGAATAATCATTGTTTTTTCTAATATTTAACCGTATTTTTAAAAGTTACACTAAAGATAATTGAAATTTTTCATATATTTGGAGGCTTCAGGCTATTATGGAAACAAGGACGGTCCTTTTTGTTGATGATGACAATGGAATTTTAAACGCTCTCAAGAGGGTTTTACGATCAGAACCCTATAAGTGTCTCCTTGCGGACAGTGGACGTAAGGCGTTGGAGATTCTAGAAAAAGAATCGATAAATGTCATTGTTACAGATCTTGAAATGCCGGAAATGGACGGCTTTACCCTCCTTAAAGAGGTGCGTAAGAAATACCCCGATATCATCAGACTCATTCTGTCGGGGAGGACCGACACCGTTTCTGTTCTTGACAGTATTAACACCGGGAATGTGTATCGCTATATTATGAAACCATGGAACGGTGTTGAGGTAAAGACAACCATAAGACAGGCTATTGATCTGTTTAACCTTGAAAAGGAGAGAGACAACCTTTTAAAGGAAAATGCTTATAGGACCCAAAGGGAGCCGGAGGAGAGCAGAGGGTATCTAATAATCCAGGACAACGATAAGGTTGATCGATATTTCAAAAGCATCTCCAATACAATGGAAAACCGAATGAATTCCATGGAAGCGGAATTGGATAGTGCCAATTCATCATTAAGAGACGGGAACCAGGAGGCGAGATTCCTGAAAAATCATCTGGATCAGATCAACTCCGGCCTAAAGGACCTAAGAAAGATGATCCGCGAGATACCAATAGGATTCAAGTCCACCTTGGATTCTTGTTCAGGTGAAATACGAATCGAATCAAAAGACAAGAGCAGAAGACTCATTATAGACCTTCCAAAACAAATTGGGGCTGCCGGCTAAAAAGATTCTTTGACGGTTGACTTTTCATCTCGATTTTTCATTGATATTCTTCTGAATTCATGATCAAAGATAACAATCATGAAAATGTTGAATCTCGCGGAGATACCTATCCAGTCGGTTGACTTTCGTCACATTCATACCGAGCCCGGGCCGTTTTGTATGAGTTTCGGGTTCGAGCTTCAATCTCTCATCTTTTCCATAGAGAACGTCGGTCTTATCAACCCCCCCTTGATCGTTGAAAAGAGACCGGGGGAGATGGACATAGTTGCGGGGTATCGCAGGATCAAGGCCCTAATCCAACTAAAGACAACGAGTATCCCTTGCAAGATCTTGTCTCATTCTGAATTTTCTCCCTTTGACTGTCTCTTGGTGAATTTCTATGACAACCTTGTATCCAGAGAATTCAATGATGTGGAAAAAGGGATGCTTCTTAATCGGCTTCAAGAGCATATCTCCAAGACCATGATATTAGAGCAATTCATGCCATTACTGGGTCTTCCATGTCACAGGCCTACTTTGGACCTATTCATGAGAGTTGAAAACGAGTTGAATGCTGAAATCAAGGAATATCTTGCTCATGGAGGACTGTCACTGAAAACCGCCCGCCTACTTCTAGAGGTGGAAGAAGATTCAAGGTCAACAGTATTCCACTTGATATCATCTTTAAAGTTAACCATGAATCAACAGCTTCAACTAGTTGACTATTTAATAGATATATCGCATACAACTGGCAAGCCTATTCCGCTTCTATTAGACGACATCCAACTCAACAGGATAATCGCCGAAGGCGATACAAATAAGCCGCAAACAGCAAAGGCGGTCTTTGAGCTTTTGAGACATACCCGTTATCCAAGGCTCTCAAATGCTGAAAAGGATTTCAAGAGGGTGATTTCCAGGATGCGTCTGCCAAAAGGTGTGCATGTAAAAGCCCCCCCATTCTTTGAAACTCCCCAATATCGACTTGAAGTCATGTTTAAAGAGGGATGTGAACTCAAGGACAAATTATATAGATTATCACGGAATCAGGAACTGGACAACCTGGGCGACCCATGGAAGAAGAATCATTGATGTCATCCCTGAATATTCGAAAAGTCGTCATCGACGATGATAAAGCGCGCAACTTGAGTTTTACAAAGAGGATCTTAAGTAGGCTGGCATCTGAACCCTCTTATGGAACAGGATACACCGGTTCAAAGGAAACATTACACCTTCTTTCTCATAAGGGGGAATTTCTCAAACCATGCCCCGGGACGAGAGAATATATCTGCTGCGGTTACCAGATCCTTAATGTCGCAACAGGGTGTCCTCTCAATTGCAGTTACTGCATACTCCAGTCCTATTTTTCATACTCCGATCTAGCCGTTTTTGTTAATCTGGAGGAGGCAATCGATCAGGTCTTCCGCCTCATCGATGGTCAACCCCACCGAATCTTCAGGATAGGAACAGGTGAGTTCACAGATAGCCTTGCCCTTGACCCCTTGGTTTTTTGGACGGATCTGCTTTTATCACGCTTTTCAAAGACCAAAAACGCAGTCCTGGAGCTGAAGACCAAGACCATCAATATTGGTGGCCTCCTTTCCTCTCAACAGAGGGATCGCATTATTGTGTCATGGTCCCTGAACAGCCCTTTTATCGCCTCACGAGAGGAGCACAAGGCGCCAAGCATACGAAAACGTTTGGAAGCGGCCCGCGAATGTCAGAGAGAGGGCTTTGTTCTATCCTTCCATTTCGACCCCATTCTAGTGCATCCCAATTGGAGGGACGAATACAGAAAGACTTTGGAAATGATGGATCAATACATAGATCCAAAAGGGATTATCTGGATCAGCCTCGGATCATTCCGATTCATGCCTGATCTCAAGAACATTATCCGCAGATTTCACCCAAAATCATCTGTCTTGGATGGCGAATTTATTGTAGGATTAGACGGAAAATGTCGTTATTTTAGGCCCATAAGGGTCGAGCTCTACTCCTATATAAGAGAGCTCCTGGAAGCATGGTCGGATGATATCTCTCTCTATCTGTGTATGGAATCTGATGATGTATGGCGAGAGAGCATGGGGTGGTCACCTCGAAACAACCAAGGACTCTCAGATTATCTCGATAGCCGCGTTGTCGAGGTTTTCGGGTAATAGAGGTAAAGTATAGAAAGACAGTTCACCTCTGAACTGCCTTTCTATAAAAAGAGATGAAACAAGAGGGGATACCTACTGTTGATCATTTGTTTTTATGACGCATCTTCTTTTTCTGCTTCCTGTATTTATGCTTGGTCATTTTTTTGCGTCTTTTCCTGACGACACTGCTCATATAAAACCCTCCAAACGAAATGTGCAGTAAAAATTACTACACAGAACTGCTATTTGTCAATAGTTATCTTGACATCTTAAAGTTAACATAATATATATTATCAGACATTCTAGTTAGAGTTTTCCATGTCACTCGTTTTGATGTTTTCGCGACCCTTCTTCATTGCTTTGACTTTGTACAGTACTTTGTCAGCTTTATCAACGAGGTCCTCGGGGGTCATACCCTCAAGAAAATTGGCCTCACCAATACTGGCCGTAATACCGCACTCTTTATTAATAGCCTTGAGAATTCTCTTTCCAATGCTTTGTCCGATATCCTCATCCGCGTCGATTAAAATGATGGCAAACTCATCACCACCATACCTGTAACCTGAATCGACACCTTCACGGATACAGGCCTTTATGATACTCCCCACTTTCTGAAGAATCTCGTCTCCCGCCAAATGCCCCATGGTGTCGTTGAACTTTTTGAAACCATCCAGATCCAAAAATATCAGTGCCAGCTGATTTTTCTGTCGCTCAGAACGAGTAATTTCATCTTTCAGGCGGTCATAGAAGTGTCTCTGATTGTATAAGCCGGTAAGTGAGTCGGAAATCGATAACCTGTTGAGCTCTTCTTTAACCTTACGTTCGATAACAGCCCTTTTTAGCTTGGCCTCAAGTTCCTCAATACCAAAAGGTTTGTTAATGAAGTCGGTGGCACCGGCATTGACAACATCAATATATCTGTATTCTTTCGAATATCCTGTCATTGCGACGGTGCAGACATGAGGGAACTCTATCCTGGTTCGTTCGATGAGCTTGATACCGTCCATAACCGGCATCTTGATGTCGGTCAGCAATATGGTAAAGGGATTCTTGTTCAGCTTGTCGATAGCTTTTTTACCATTTGGGGCCTCATCGACCTGGAAACCAAGATGCCCCAACATTTCGCATACCGGTTCTCTGATAAAATCCTCATCATCAACCACCAGCACTATTTCTTTTCGATAATCAATGTCTCCTATATCCATAAAAACATAATACCCTAATCTTTTGAGATTACATTCTCAGGAGTTGTCTCCCCCTTAGGGAGTTTAGAAAACCACGCTCAATGTAAACATTAACGATCTCACCTATCACTTCTTTATCGCTAATAAAATTTACAGTTTTGTTGGATCCTGTTCTCCCGGTTAATTGCCCCCCTTTTTTGCTCTGACCCTCTACCAATACCTCTACGGTTCGGCCTTCGATGGCCTTATTCTTAATCAACGTAATCTGTTTCTGGAGGGATTGGAGGATTTTTAAACGCCTTGACTTTTCGGATTCCCCTATTTTATCAGGCATTTCATTTGATACTGTACCTTTTCTGTCGGAATATTTAAAGGAAAAAAGACCATCAAATTGAACACTTCGAATAAGATCCAGCGTCGATTCAAAGTCCTGTTCAGATTCGCCTGGAAAACCCACCATAACATCACTTGTAATAGCAATATCAGGCACGACCTCCCTCAGTCTTGCGACATGATCCATATACTTCTCACGGGTGTACCTTCGCTTCATGCGCTTTAGTACCTCGTTGGAGCCGGCCTGAAACGGGAGATGTATGTGCGGACAAAGCTTATTCAAAGTCCCAAAACACTCAATTAACTCGCCGGAGAGGTCTTTTGGATGGGATGTGGTGAAACGTACCCTCCTAAGCCCCTCTATTTCATCGAGTTTAGCGAGGAGGGAAACAAAATCACTGGTTTCACGAGCCTCTGCCCAACAGTACGAATTAACATTTTGTCCGAGGAGGGTAATCTCCTTAACTCCGCACGCAATAAGGTTTCTGACCTCGAGGATAATGTCATCCGGTGAGCGGGATACTTCCCTGCCGCGAACATATGGTACAATACAATAGCTACAGAAATTGTTACATCCCTCCATGATGGAAACAAAGGCCGTGACGCCTCCATTCGACCTGGTAAAAGCTGTCTTTGGTGCGGGTATGGAGTTCTCCAATTCAGTGGCCACAATCTTCTTTCTCTTCCTGATCGCGCTCTGAAGTTCTTGGATTACCCCTCTGATTCCTGAAAGGTCCCTAGGACCGAGAACAAAGTCAATGCCTGGAAATCGTTTCAGGAGTTCGGCGCTTTTTTGTTGGGCAAGGCATCCTACGACTCCCAAAATGACGTCCGATTTCCGGTTCTTAATCTCTGAAAAGCGCCCAAGTAGACTATAGGCCTTCTGCTCCGGCTTGGCCCTTACAGTACAGGTGTTGATAAGCAGGACGTCCGCAGCCTCAGGCACGTCGACAGGAGAAAGACCTAAATCAATCAATGACCCTGCCAGAAAGTCGGAATCATACTCGTTCATCTGGCACCCCATTGTCTTGATAAAAAATTTCGTATGAACCATTTTATTTGAGTTGGACCGTAAAAACGACTCCCAGGTTATGGGATATCGGCCGACATCTCCATTTTAATGTCAAGTCCTTCCTCCTTTTGAAATGAATCCAGGAGTCCCAGAACAGAATCTTCACACCCTGGAGCTGTATAAATGCAGATCCTTCCGATTGAGGGATCCATTGTTTCAACCTGGGCCATACCATCGTATGATTCGATTGTCGTCCTGATATAGCAGATATCCCTCGAATTCACATGGAAGTAATACTTAGTCGTTTTCATCTTTGTAATGATTATAAGTTGCGCCTCCCCACATGAGTTTGGTCCTGATAATCTCAAAATAGCTGTGATCAGGAGGCCTCAAAAGGCTTATTTTTTCTCGTGACTTACGGATGATCACCCTGTCCCCGTAGAGTAAATCAAATCCCACCTGCCCATCGAAGGTCAGGGCGACCGTCTCTTCACTCTCTTTTCCCATTTGTATCTCTATAATAGAGGTATCCGGAAGAATGATCGGACGATTTGTCAGAGTGAAAGGACAGATAGGTGTCAGGATCAGGCTTTCCATGGTGGGATAGAGAATAGGGCCGCCGGCGGCAAGATTGTAGGCCGTAGATCCTGTTGGAGTGGATATGATCAGACCGTCCGCCCTGAAAGTGGTCAAGAATTCCCTGTTGATAGTCACGTCAAGATCGATGATTCTGGCTAGGGTCCCTTTATTAATGACCACATCGTTCAATACCTGAAAACAGCACACCTCCTTATCCTGGCGTATGACCTTCGATTCAAGCATGACCCTGGTTTCAACCTCGAGGCCCCCGCCCATCATCATCTCAATCATTTCAAAGAGCCGTCTGAGAGGGGTATTGGTCAGGAAACCCAGTCCCCCCAAGTTGACCCCCAGAATTGGTATGCCATGACGTCCCACCTTACGAGCGGCTCCCAGGAGAGTGCCGTCCCCACCGAGAACGACCAACCAGTCAACGGTTTGTGGAATGACTGAAAAACCCTCCCTCAAACCGTTCAGAGATTCTTTGGCTATCATTTCTTCCGAGAAGACTTCAATATCTCTTTCTCTAAGCCAGGCTTCAAGCTTTCCGGCCGCTGTTTTAGCCGGTTCATGCCCATGTTTATATATGATACCAACCGATGGGGCGGACATATCATTCTCCTTCACAAAAAATCACCTACACCTAATAGGATCTCGCAGTTCAAGTTACTCAAGCATTACAGAAAAGGGGGACAATCTCAAATCGGTTTATATCCACCAGCCCCCGGTCTGTCAACTTCAGTTCTGGAATGACCGGTAGAGCGAGAAAGGACAAGGCCATAAAAGGATTATCAATGTGGCACCCGAGACGGACCGCCGACTGGTTGAGGGCCTTCAGCTGCTTAAGAAGCCTGTCTACCGGTTCCGCTGACATTAACCCTCCGATGGGGAGAGGGACCTTGGCGAGGGTTTCCTCACCGCAGATCACAGCCAGGCCTCCTCCCATGAGCCTCAATTCCTCCACTGCCCTGAAGATCTCTTCATCACTCACCCCAACAGCAATGATGTTATGAGAGTCATGAGCAATTGATGAGGCCATGGCTCCCTGATTCAGCCCAAATCCCTTCACGAGACCGAGTCCAATCCGGCCGGATCCCCGATGCCTTTCAACAACACAGAGCTTAAGTATGTCGGATTCCTTATCCGATACCACAAAGCCCCCTCTGGACCTTGGGGTTTCATATCTTACACGTGTGACAATCTCCCCAGGTACGATCTCGATTATTCTGGCTTTTCCATTGGAGCATGGTATCCTAAAGTTTTTCGGAGTGATAGATCGTATATTTAATAAGTTATCTTTACGATGAAAACCGCTTTCCCCCCTGTGGGGGTACAAGATCAAAGCCCCCTCTTCCACAATCTTCCGCCCCCCTTTATAAACCGAGGAAACAGAAAAATCTTCAAGATCATCGAGAATTACGAGATCGGCGTCATAACCTGGGGCAATGGCCCCCTTCCCTCTCAATCCGAAATATTCCGCCGGGTTCAATGTGCACATACGGATGGCAATTATCGGATCCATTCCCATCTCAATGGCCCTCTTGATCATGAAGTCCAGGTGGCCCCTCTTTTTAATGTCTTCCGCGTTCAGATCGTCGGAGACAAAACAGAAACGGTGTGCATTCTTGTCGTTGACCAGTGGGAGTAAGGTCTCAAGGTTTTTAGCAGAACTCCCCTCACGAATCATGATCATCATGCCGCTTTCAAGCTTTTCAGCAGCTTCCGACAGCTCGGTTGTTTCGTGGTCAGAGCGGATTCCTGCCGCGATGTAGGCCTGCAGATCATGTCCTCGAAGTGATGGACCATGGCCGTCAACGGCCCTGTCCCTGAAGGCGATTATTTTCTCAAGCACCTCTTCATCTCCCGCCAGGACTCCCGGGAAATTCATCATCTCCGCCAGTCCCAATATACGGGGTTCTTTTCTCAACTCCTTCAATTCCTTGACCCCCAGACGCGCTCCATTGGTCTCCAGATGCGTTGCGGGCACACATGAAGGAGCCATAAAAAAAAGGTCAAAGGGGATCTTCTCACTATCCTCCAGCATAAATCGTATTCCCGACAGCCCCATAACATTGGCTATTTCATGGGGATCAGCCACAATGGCTGTGGTGCCGCGGAGGAGAAGGACTTGAGCGATGGCGGAGGGGATAAGCATGCTGCTTTCTATGTGGAGATGGCCATCGATCAGGCCGGGAGCGATCCACTTGCCGGCTACATCCACCTCTTCTTTTCCCCTATAACCAGGACCTGCGCCTACGATAACGCCTTCATAGAGAGCCACATCGCCCTTCTTGGCTTCACCACTGAACAGATTCACAACATCCCCACCTTTGAGGACAATATCCGCCGGTATTTCGCCTCTGGCGGCAAGAACTCTCCGCTTGAGTGATTCAATCATCTCTCGAGTATTCATGGGTAACCCCGACTTGCAAGATTGGCATCGAAACAGTTATGATGCAAAACTGCCGCCCGCAGGGGATATTAGGAGTCTGAGTGTTTTAGTCTGTTTTTGTGTCAATCACAAACCATTCTTCTGTCAAATCAGAGGTGGTATCGACAAGGAGATGTATAACATTCAGGCTGGGATATCCTGCCTTCAGGTCATTCAGGTCAACAGGCTCGAATTTCTTGACATTGTTCGTATAGGCTTGCTCTGTAAGGGCATTGGATTCGTAGTTTTCCTTGGTTCGTTTCATTATCCTTGCCAAGGAGACCTCCTTAGGGCACTGGGTCTGCTGGATCACCAAGGTCATTCCATAACTTGCCGCTACTTCGGCGGCACGTCTCCTCAACAATTGGGTGACGAAAGTGGCATCGAGTATAATACCCTGCCCTTTTCCTGCCAGCTCATGGGCCATCCGGAACATTTCGTCATAGACAAGGGTCCTCTTTTTCATGTTGGAGGCCACTTTTTCATCAAAAATATCTTCATTCTTCAAGACCTCAAGGCGGATCAGGTCTGATCTCAAAATCTTGTACCCTTTGAGGTCCGCAATGACTTCCGTTGTTTCTGTTTTGTAGGAAGCGGGCAGACCACAGGCGATAAGGACCGTCATCGGTTCGAGTGTCTTCTGCATAAAATCTACGAAAGGTTCTTTCATTTTTTCTCCTTCTAAGTTCACCAAAATGATTGCTTAAGATGTCTATTTCTCTAGACGAACCCCTTTTCCACCAGAAGCGATCATGATGTCTCCGCGACTTATTATACCTACAAGGCGTTTATTGTCATGCAGGTCAATAACCGGAAGGATGGCAAAATTGCCGGAAGAGATCCTGGTTAAAGCTGAAAACAGGGAGTCATCTTCCGTGACGCTAATCACATCTCGCGTGGCAATTTCACCCGCTGTCAAGTAAAAGGCATTTTTCTCAAAAGCCACCAAAAAATCAGATATTGAGAGTATCCCGGAAAGTTTCCCCATGTTATCCACTACTGGATAGCTGCTGTACTTCCTTTGAAAGAATATCTCTTTGAAATCATTCATTTTCATGTCTTCATGGATGCACTCGGGATCGCAATTCATAGCCTCTCTGACCTGGATCTCTTTTAAACGAACAAGTTCCGTCTCAGTTCTAGCCTTTCCCCTTCCCTTATGAGCCTTCATCTCTTCAACACGTTGATTGTAATGCTGAATGACTTCCCGGCGATCCAGCATCCCAAGAAAGGCTGTATGATCCTCATCTTTTACCACTGGTATTCTGTGCAAATTTCGGATTGTGAATTTCTTCAGAACTTCATTCAGATCCTCCGATGGCGTGGTGCATATAATGTTATTATTTGCCAGGTCTTTCATGATAACAACCTTGTCGATCTCTCGGTCAAATAGAAATCCCCGGACATCATTGATGGAAAAAATCCCCGTTAATTTTTTCTCCTTGTTGATAACAGGGAAGTAGTGTTGCTCGCTTGACCTAAAAACTTCCCGAAACTGAACAAAGGGTAAGTCTTCGGGGACCAATTGGACCTTATGGAGATGAGGCAACAGTTCTCGTACCTTGGCGGTTGCAAGGACATCCACGAAGAAATCTCCCTTGTGCGCGTTGGAGTCTATCTTTGTTTTTACCTGTTTTTCATAGATTGTCCATTTACGAGAGAGCAAGTATCCGAGTGAACACACCATTAGACTGGGAAGCAGGAGGTGATAGGAGTTGGTCATTTCACTTACAAAAATAATCGTGGAAAACGGGGTGTTGGAAACAATCGCAAAAAAACCGGCCATGCCGACAACTACAAAAGCGCCGGGCTGGGTGACCACCTGGGGAATAAGGGCATGAAAAATTTTGCCCACTGCCCCTCCCAAAGCCCCTCCAATCACAATTGATGGGCCGAAAACCCCTCCGCTTCCACCGGAACCTATTGATAGGGCTGTTGTCAGTATCTTGCCAAAGGCAATGCTCAAGAGGAGAAGAATTGGGATTTGATTATCTAACGCCATTTGGGCATAGCCGTAGCCAAATGAAAGGGTTTGGGGGAGAAAGAAACCCACGATTCCGGTGCATAATCCCCCGATTGCGGGTTTAAGATAATTCGGAATATTCGTGGACTTGGCAATGTGATGGACGCCATAAAAAGATTTTATGTATAAGACGCCCGCACCTATTAAAACAGGGACAAGCATAACATAGGGGCCAAGTTCCAGTGGGTTGCGAAAAGCGAAGTAGGATGACTCAAAAAGCGAACCCCAACCAAAGACGAGGCAAAAAAGGCAGTAGGCCACGACGGATGAAATCCCCGCAGGGATGAGGACCTCCGATTCAAATTCAGGCTCGCGGTAGAGGACCTCTGCCGCAAAAAGCGCGGCAGCCAATGGGGCTCGGAAAATAGCCCCAATCCCAGCACCCATTCCCGCAGCCAGCATTATCCTCCGCTCTCGTTCAGAGAGTTTCAACTTCGTTGCTAAGAAAGATCCAAATCCAGCGCCTATCTGTGCTATAGGCCCTTCACGACCTCCAGAGCCTCCTGAAGTGAGCGTAATGGCTGAAGCAATAGTCTTGATAATGGGGATTCTTCCACGAATATACCCCCCTTTGTCGTGGTAAGCCTCAATGGCCGCATCCGTACCGTGCCCTTCAGCCTCCGGGGCAAATGTATAAACGAGCCAACCGCTTAAAATTCCACCAAAAGAGGGCATAAACAAAAGCATCCATCGGCTGAAAGGTGTCTGAGAAGGAGGAAAGAGGTGACCCTCACCGGCAGGTGATGGAGGTCGATAACCACATAACAGATCAAGAAAAAAGTGGGTTCCAATCTGGCAAAGATACTGAAACAGGATCGCCCCGAGTCCGGAAATGAATCCTATAAGTATGTAATTGAAAATCCATCTGCCTGTTGTCGTAATTCGGCTCATTCGCAACGCCAGTTGTTCTGAATCCCGATTGATTCCGTTTGTTTGATCCATAGGTCTCATTCATATGGTTGATCAGATAGGTTTGCACTTATGTTGCTCGTACAACTCAACTGTTGAATTAGGGAGACTGCTTGTTCACATATGAAAAAGCCAGGTCAAAATACTTCTTCGCCCTTTGAAGAGCAGCTTCTTTTTCATCGCCGCTGATATGATCATCGTCAATCTGGAAGCTGTTCACCTTTCCCCGAACAAAGGCCCTGTAAACCTTATAAAAGGTGAGGAGATCTTCCACATCCTCTTCTCCTGCAAGGCCCTTATAGATACGCCAGAGTTCATCGGCATGCTCCCTTCCACCATGGAATTCCAGATCCATCAACAGAAAGGCTATATCCGAGATGGTGTCGGAAAAACGGAATCGTTCGTTAAACTCAATGCAGTCTATGACGACAGGGGGCGTGGTAAAGCATACGTGCTCCATATGGAGATCACCATGACAGTCTCTGATCCGGCCGGATTTTATTCTTCGCGCGAAGAGTTCGCTGTTCAAACTATAAAAATCGCTCGTCCATAGCTTGAGGCATTCAAAGACCTCTCGATCAATGGTGATCCCGAGATATTTCTCTACCTGATCGAAATTCTCGTCGGTATTCACTTTAAATCTGAAGGGTTTTCCAAACTCCTCTATTTCGGAATCTGTTTCAGTATTCGCGTGAAAGTCCGCCAAGACCCGGGCGATTTCTTGCAAGTGATGCCCTGTCAGCGCGCCCCTCTCAAATACCGATTTCATAAGTTGTCTTTCAGGTATCCGTTTCATCTTCACGGCGTATTCAGCAATCTCACCCTCTTCTCCGGTCAAGGTATACCGGGTGCCGTCAAAGATGATCGGTAAGACATCAACGTAGATATCGCCCGAGAGTCTCCTGTTGAGTTCCACTTCAGAGTGACAAAAGTGTTTTCTTTTCTCGAGGGTTGAGAAGTCCAAGAAACCGAAATTAACAGGTTTTTTTACCTTGTAGACAAATTCATCAGCCACAAAGACCATTGAGATGTGTGTCTGGACTACAGAGACTTTTTCCGTGGGATCGGGGAGAGATAGGGGCTTAGTGAGGTCGTCGATCATAGAGGTCATGTCAAATCCTTGTCATTGGATCAATTGTCAAACTGCATCGCCACCCATGGGGGTATGTCAATGCTCCCCATAACAACCGGTCTTTGGTGGCAATCCGATCCGCCGGTAACGATCAGTTCTTCTTCTCTGGCAAAAGCAAGATAGGCGGAGACTGTCTTGGGATCATGCCTTGAGTGCCAGCATTCAATACCATCCAGATGGGGAAGCATCGCCTCTTTGATGATCCGACACTGTTTTTCCACGGACGAAGTCATAGAGACAAGGGAGGTCCCGTTAGGATCAGCAGGATGGGCGATCATGAGCTTTCCCCCGGCACCCTTTATCAATTCAGATGCCTCTTCAAGAGAAACAGGCATCTTCGGCACGTTGCATTTTACCAGGTACCTGTCAAAGGCCTTCTGCACAGATCTGACCAGACCTTTTTTGACCATGTACTGGGCAATATGAGGGCGACCGAACGCCCCGTCGACCGTCTCTTCAATCGCCTCCAGGTCTTTCAGGGTAAAAGGGTCTTGCCGCTCTTTTTCGAGCTCCTGATTGATCTTTTCGAGGATCTGTTTCGCCCTGATTCTCCGATAATTCCTTATCTCCTCCAATTTTTCTATGAGCGCCCGGTTATGAATATCATATTGGTAACCGAGGACGTCCAAAGAGATCGGCTTTCCATCACGATAGGGTGGATAAGAAAAAGAGATGTTAAGTTCCAAGCCCGCAATATATCTAATCTCATACTGACCGGCCAGGTCTTGAGCCGATTCCTGGCAGTCGATGGAATCATGATCCGTGATGGAGAGAATTCTTATACCCCGCCGGAACGCCTCTTCCAGTATTTCGGGTGTCGTGAAGTTACCGTCAGAGCAGTCTTTTGAATGGACGTGAAGGTCAGTTTTCATGGATGTCTGTCAGGTCCCGGCCGATATCAAGGGCTTTATGGTTGGAGGGAAGTTTGGATTCAGGAAAAATGTCTCCCAAAACATTCTTCACATCATCAACCTGGATGGGGAAGTCGGAAAGCCCGCAAAGAGCGCCGACCATGATCATATTGAGCATGATGGGCCCGCCCAGGTCCATAGCCATCCTGGTGGCCTCAATCCAATAGAGCTTTTTCCCTGATTCTTCAAGAATCCCCCTCATCCAGTCCATGTCCGGGTATTCGATATCACCGGCAATGGCGTTTAGCGGATAAATCGGTCTGGCATTGACGAGAAAAGTGGTCTGTTCGTTGGCAAAATCCCCTAAAACACGGATCGTCTCAAGAGGTTCGAGACCGACAATGATATGGGCCAGATTCGGAGGAATGATCGGTCCGTAATTTCTATCCCGTGAGAGGCGAATGTGGCTCATGACCGGACCTCCCCGCTGGGAAAGCCCGAAAGTTTCACCTACAGTGACCTGAAATCCTTTTCCGATGGCCGCTCGCCCCAGGATCTGGGAAGCAAGGACATTTCCTTGACCGCCAACACCGGTAATAATAAGATTGATAGGCATAACTACTCCTTTATTATCGCTTCCTGGACACAGATATCTGCACAGATCCCGCAGCCCACACAGATAACCTCGTCAATCTGGGCCTTTTCCACCTCAGAATCCCAGATCAGACCGGGACAGCGAAAAACCCGTGTGCAGAATCGATTACAGCCACATGCCTCGCCCAGGCACTTGTCTTGATCAATACGCATCTTATAGGGAAAGCCCCCTTCCCTTCCCTGTACCAGCGCGCATTTCCGTCGCAGGATAATCACCCTCGGGCCGCTCTCACCCAGCATCTCATAGATCAATTGAGCGGTTTCTTCCATGTTATAAGGATCGGAGACCCTTACCTTGACCCCAAGAGAGTGACAGAGGGCTTCCATGTCAATCGGCGCAGTTGAAGAACCTGTAGCCGTGATTCCTGTCCCGGGATGAGGCTGAAAGCCGGTCATGGCAGTGGCGCTGTTATCCAGAATCAGGAGCAGGATGTCCGAGTCATTGAATCTGGCATTGATCAGTCCAGGGATCGCCGCGTGGAAAAAAGTGGAATCACCGCATACGGTGATCACAGGTTGGTCAAAACCGAAGTTCTCAAGCTTCCCGTAACCACAGGCAAGGCCCACCCCGGAGCCCATGGCATGGACCGATTTGACCTGACCGAATCCTGTGGGCCAGATTCCCATGGTATAACATCCGATGTCACCGGAAACAAAGCCGTTCCGGTTATCCCAGGCCAGGGCCAGCTTAATAGCGTAAAAGGAGGCACGGTGAGGACATCCCGGGCAAAAGCCGAACTCTCTGGGTGGGACCAGATGGTTTACCAGGCCCGAAACCCTCTCGCGGAGTTCTGACGGCTTTCGTAGAATCCCCAGCAGATCTCCGATAATCTCCAAGAGAAGTCCTGGAGACAGTTCTCCACACATCGGTACATAACCCGACCCCTTGCCGAAATACTCTTTCAACCCCACCTCTTTTCCGAAATCCCCTGCCAGAGACTTGACATTATCCTCCAGAAAAGGATCAACCTCTTCCGCGAAAAGAACACGATCACAAGTCTTTAGGTGTTTTTTTAAAAGTTTTTCAGGAAGAGGCCATGTGGTCCCTAATTTGAGAATGCCGGTGCGATCCTGGGCCTCAAGGATCTCAATGACTTCCACGATATAGTTGTAGACACACCCTGATGTTATGATCAGCAGTTCCGGCTCTTCCGCTCCTTCGTAATGATTGAAAGAAGACGCCTCAAACAATTCCTTTGCCTTGTTCAGCTTTTCATGTCTGGCGTGATGTTTGGTCACCACTGGAAACGTGTGAAATGGGGTGTTTACATCGAAGTGAGGTGTGACCTTTAAGTTTGGCAGGTCTCCAATCAGGACGTTTGAGCGGGTGTGGGAAAGCCGCGATACGCTCCTGACCATGACGATGCTGCCGATACTTTCTGAAAGCTCAAATGCCCACCGGGTCATGTTCAAGGCCTCCTGGGGCGTGGCAGGCTCGAGGAGCGGAATATCCGTCAACCGGGAAAAGAGACGGGCATCCTCCTCATTGGTACTGGAGATACCGCCTGGATCATCGCAGGTAACGAGGACCAGCCCACCTTTTGTCCCGGAAAGTGTCATATTGGTCAAGAAATCTGAGGCAACATTCACCCCATTCTGTTTCATACAGACTATAGCTCTGCATCCGGCATAGGAGGCCGCGGTAGCTGCTTCAAGGGCCACCTTTTCATTAACGGACCATTCCACGTATATGGGAAGCTCTTTTTCGGCGCCTATGAGTGTTTCAATGATTTCAGACGAGGGATTTCCAGGATATCCTGAACAAAAAACCGCTCCTCCCTCCAGCGCTCCACGGGCAATCGCCTCATTGCCCTGCAGTAACAGGACAGCGCCGCCTGTTTTTTGGCTGATCACAGTCATTATTTATAGTACCCCCCTGTCATTTCTTGCCCTTTGACCTCTTTCTCTCTTGTTTTGAGCCGCCTCTTTAAGATGTTCCAGATTCCCTTGAGGGACCTCTTCCGATTCAAGGGCACCGTTGTTGACCGCCTCATCAAAAAAGAGAAGTCCTTGGTCGGTCCGGATGACAACCATGTTCCATCCCTCTTTTCCTTCGACGGCTCCCACAGATATATCCGCCTGTTCGGACGTCATGTCTCGGCATAACTCACACCCCGGTTGAATCATAGGTCTGATCAGGGAAAGTGGAAAGTCTATGCATCCCTTATCGGTCCTGACTTGAAATATCTCAGATGGCGGAGGAGGTATGTCAAACTTAAGGATCTTCTCCTGAATCCCCTGCTTTTTCAGGAAGGCACTAAGGCTTCGGTAGTCGAGTGCCCACGTACAAAAAAGACCTATCTTTAGAACGATCCTGCCGGCCATTTCCTCCCCGTCCGGTTTCACCTTCTTTAAATGGGATAGGGCCTCCATTTGGCAGGGAAGCCCGACTACGGCGAGCTTTTCTTCGCCCCTCTTCATCGCCCTATTCAGAGTTGAAAGGGTGCCGGAGGCTGAATATCTGGAACCCGAGCATTGGAGCAACTCGGATCTTTCACGAACAATATGGCCGGAAGGAGAGGTTTTCTCATCATTTCCGGTCACAACGGCAGAGTGGATTGTCCCTGCGTCAAGACCGTAGGAAAGAAGCGCGGATACAACACCGCCGTACTGGGCACTCTGTGCGATTTCCCTGTCAGTGGCTCGGGCTATAATCACCTTTTTTAGGGGACCGATTTCGGAAACTATCTCCCCTGGGGAAGTGTCCGGACTGTTTGCCTGTGGGCAGACCTGCAGACACCTTCCATCGCCCGCGTGACAGGTATCCATCACAACTACTTTTCCGTCAAAATAATGAAAATAGGGGCAGAGACCTACGCAGGCCCCACACTTCACACATATTCCCCTGCTGATCACTTCTTCTATTAATCGGGACTGCTCTTTCAAGACCTTATCAACCATCTTCGTTCAATCCTTTTAGGTGTTCATTCTTAAACTATGAAAAGTCCGGGCATGGCGGCGAATGAGGAACTTCTTCCGGGCGACCTGAGAATTCATGAGTATTTAGGTGAACTTCCTGAATATTTTATCATTTCATTATATAGGAGAGAGAATAGAGGTCAAGGCCAAAACGATGGGGAGGAGGATAGAGGGGAAAGAAGATCGTTGCTTTATCCACTGATCATGGGAATGATCTCAAATATTTGCGAAGGAATTTTTTGATTGCCAATTTCTTGGAAAATGTTACAGTTACTGTTTTTATTTTGGAAGTGATGCTGGCAAGAATCCACCAAAGCTGAGAGTATTTCCTTTGCTGACTTCAAGCCTTATTGATACATATATCGATCACCTTGACAATCAGAAGAGATACTCCCGGCATACGATCAGGAATTATAGCGTTGATCTTGGGCAATTTGCTGATTTTCTAGTCTATAAGGGGGAATCTGCCGGTGATCCAGGGAAGTGTCTGGACCTGAAAGAGGTTGATCCCCTTGTCATCAGGGAGTATGTAGGGAGGCTTTCACGCCGATACAAGCGATCCACGATAGCCCGGAAGATCTCGGCGGTCCGTTCCTTTTTTGTTTTTCTTGAGAAAAGAGGGCTGATCCAAGGGAATCCGGCCGTGCATATAGGTATCCCGAAAAAGGAAAAATACATCCCCAACTATCTTCCGGTGGATGACATTTTCAGGCTCCTTGAGAGACCTGATCATGACAAAGTTCTCGGACTCAGAGACCTGGCCATTTTGGAGATGCTTTATTCTTCCGGGTTTCGTGTCAGTGAATTGGTGTCTCTAGACATTTCGAGCGTTGATTTTGATGAGCGTCTTGCAAGAGTTGTCGGTAAGGGGGCAAAAGAGAGGATTGTCCCTATTGGGCGGCGAGCCCTTGAGGTTGTCAAGACCTACCTGAAGGCGACCCAGTGTCTCAGGAAAAAAGATGAAAGCAAATCAGGGGAGGATCCCCTTTTTATCAATTTCCGTGGAACCAGGCTGTCATCAAGGAGTGTGGCAAGAATTGTCAAGAAATATACCAGAGGTGTGGGACTTTCCCGAGAGATAAGCCCCCATTCCATGAGGCATACATTCGCCACTCACCTCTTGGACGGCGGTGCTGATCTCCGATCGGTACAGGAGCTCTTAGGGCATGCGAGTCTCTCCACAACACAAAAATACACTCACGTGAGCATTGACAGGCTCATGGTAGTCTATGATAAATCCCATCCCCGGAGTAGACAGAAAGGGAATTAATGTGACGAGCGGGAACCAGACTATGAAAATCAGGGCGACAACAATCCTTACCATCAGAAAAAATGGCAAGGCCGTCATGGCTGGAGACGGACAGGTCAGCCTTGGTGATACCATAATGAAGCACAAGGCCACCAAAGTACGTTATATGTACAAAGAAAAGGTCCTGGTAGGATTTGCAGGCGCGGCAGCCGACGCCTTTAACCTGTTTGAGAGGCTGGAAGGCAAACTTGAGAAGTACAACGGCAATCTCGTGAAGGCCGCGGTGGAGCTGGCCAAAGACTGGAGAACGGACAAGATACTCCGGAGGTTGGAGGCGCTCCTTCTGGCCGTCGATGAAGACCATATCCTATTGATCTCGGGAACAGGTGATGTGATCGAACCGGATGAATCGGTCGCCGCTATTGGCTCCGGTGGTTCTTACGCCTTGGCTGCGGCTCGGGCCCTTCTCGAGAATACAGATATGGATATCGCCGAGATCGCGCATAAGGCCATGGAGATAGCCGCATCTATCTGTGTGTATACCAACGATCATATAGCGATTCATGGCCTTGGTTAGACCAATTGCACTGGGCGTCTCGGTTCGTGAGTGTGCGAATGACGTCCCGACCCAAGGTTGTGACACGAAGATTCTACCCTACTAAGAGGCAAATATGAAAGAGGATGAGGAAAAAGGGGGTGACCTCTGGACCGTTTTGACACCCAGAGAGATCGTCTCAGAACTGGATAAGTACATTATTGGTCAGGACCAGGCAAAACGCTCGGTGGCCATTGCCTTGAGGAACAGATGGCGACGCCAGCAGGTACCACCGGACCTGAGAGATGAGATCGCACCCAAAAATATTATAATGATTGGCCCCACCGGTGTGGGGAAGACGGAAATCGCAAGGCGTTTGGCCCGTCTGGCGAATTCCCCCTTTCAGAAGGTCGAGGCGACTAAGTTTACTGAAGTGGGATATGTCGGTCGGGACGTCGAGTCCATGGTGAGAGATCTGACGGAACTAGCCGTGAATATGGCCAGAAAAGAGGAATACAAGAAGGTTGAGGCCAAGGCCGGTGAATTGGCCGTGGAGAGGCTTCTTGACCTGCTTCTCCCGAGGAATAAAAAGGAAGGGATGGAGGAAGAAGAGGACATAGAAAGTGAAAGGGTCCTTGAAGTGGTCAGGTCTGCAAAGGTCGAAGGGACATCAACCCGTGATAAGCTCAGGAGAATGCTGAAAAGCGGCAAACTGGACAATCGGAATGTGGAGCTGGAGGTCACCAATGCAAATGTCCCAATGGTTGAGATCTTTTCCAGTGCCGGTATGGAAGAGATGGAGTTTAACATAAAGGAGATGTTCGGAAATATCTTTCCTCAAAAGACTAAAAAGAGACGTGTCAAAATACCGGAAGCAATGGAGATCCTTTTCCAAGAGGAATCTCAGAGGCTGATTGACATGGACAGGGTTATTGAAAAGGCTGTCCGGTTGACGGAACAGAACGGTATTGTCTTTTTGGATGAGCTGGACAAAGTCGCCGGATCAGAGTCACGATCAGGCCCTGATGTGTCTCGTGAAGGGGTTCAGAGAGATCTCCTTCCTATTGTGGAAGGCTCCACAGTCACCACAAAATATGGAATGGTCAAGACGGACCATATCCTGTTTATCGCTGCAGGTGCATTCAATGTGAGCAAGCCTTCGGATCTACTCCCAGAGCTGCAAGGGAGATTTCCTATTCGGGTCGAGCTCAACTCTTTGTCAATGGAAGATTTTGTGCGGATCCTGACAGAACCGAGAAACGCACTGATCACTCAATATGAGGCCCTGCTCGAGACAGAGGGGGTGGAACTCCAGTTTGAGGTTTCGGCGATTGAGGAGATTGCCAGGCTGGCAAGTAAGGTCAATGAAGGCATGGAAAATATCGGGGCCCGACGCCTTCATACGGTTATGGAAAAGCTCCTCGACGAGATCTCTTTTGATGCGCCGGATACTCAGGAAAAAGTTATATCAATCACCAAGGAATATGTGACTGACAAGCTGAAAGATATTCTGGAGGACGAGAACCTCAGCAGATATATCCTCTGATTCAGGCATGACGGTTTAAGCAGGCGATTAGCCACGTTCTCTTGAAAGGCATTTAGTTAATCATAAAGATTAACTAATGAGCGTAATCTTTTGTGAATATAGGTGATACAACCTACAGGGCTCAAGTGCTTATCGAAGCCCTTCCCTACATCCAACGGTTCAATAAGGCCACCATCATAATAAAATACGGCGGGCATGCGATGGTGGATGAGAAGCTCAAACAGAGTTTCGCCCTTGATATCATTTTGATGAAATATGTCGGGCTGAATCCGGTTGTGGTCCATGGCGGAGGACCTCAGATAGGTGATTTTCTGAAAAAGCTTGCAATTGAATCGGAGTTCGTCGACGGCATGCGTGTCACTGATCGACAGACCATGGATGTCGTTGAGATGGTCCTGGTGGGTAAGGTCAATAAAGAGATCGTCAGTCTTATCAACCAAAACGGCGGAAGGGCCGTGGGTCTATCCGGCAAGGACGGGAGGCTGATTACTGCCGAAAAAATGAAGTATCTAAAAAAGGCTGGGGAAGGCAATCAACCGCCTGAAATCATCGATATCGGTATGGTAGGAGAGGTGACTTCCGTAGATACCGGTCTTGTGACAAATCTCATTGAAAAGGAGTTCATCCCGGTCATTGCTCCTGTAGGCGCAGGTACAGGCGGTGAGACTTATAACATCAATGCCGATCTGGTCGCAGGACACCTGGCAGCGGCCTTGAACGCCAGGAAATTGATACTCCTGACCGACACGGAGGGAGTGCTCGATAAAAAGGGAGAACTCATCTCCTCTCTCAATACCAAAGAGACAAGAGATCGAATCGATGATGGAACGATCAAAGGGGGCATGATACCGAAGGTGAATTGCTGTCTTGATGCCCTAAGAGGAGGGGTCAAAAAGGCGCATATTATTGACGGACGGAAGGAACATGCCCTCTTGCTTGAAGTTTTCACCAAAGGGGGCGTGGGAACAGAGATCATTCATTCATAAGATAAGGACAGCATGATGGATCATTCAACCAATACAAATATGGCTTTGGCCGACAAGTATATGTTTCAAACCTATGCGCGCTTCCCTCTCCTTCTTGAGAAGGGGAAAGGCTGTTACGTGTGGGATGAAAATGGAAAGGAATACATCGATTTTGTGGGAGGAATAGCGGTATGCGCCCTTGGACACAGTGCCTCCATCGTCACAAACGCCCTGGAGGAGCAGTCGAGAAAGCTGGTCCATGTCTCCAACCTTTATTATACGGTCCCACAGATCCAACTGGCCCGGCTCCTGGTCGAACATTCTTTCGCCGACAGGGTCTTTTTCTGCAACAGCGGAGCAGAGGCCAATGAGGCGGCCATTAAACTTGCCCGTCGGTATTCAAATGAGAAATTCGGCTCTCAAAAGAGGTGTATTCTCTCCATGGCCAACTCTTTTCACGGCCGGACAATGGCCACTCTTTCAGCTACCGGCCAGGAAAAGATACGTAAGGGGTATGATCCTCTCCTGGAATCCTTTAGATTCGTGCCGTTTAACGACATCTCCGCCCTGGACAAGGCCCTGGATAATTCCGTTTATGCCGTGCTCCTTGAACCGATCCAGGGAGAGGGTGGCGTGATCTGCCCCGACAAGGACTACTTGAAAGAAGTGAAAACCCTGACCAAAGAGCGGGATGCGCTCCTGATATTCGATGAGGTCCAAGTTGGGATGGGTCGTACGGGCAGGCTATTTGCCCACGAACACTATGGCGTGACGCCCGACATCATGACCCTTGCCAAGGCCTTAGGGAATGGTCTTCCTATCGGCGCGATGCTGGCGACAGAGGAGATAGCCGAGACCTTCGGGCCTGGGAGTCATGCCACCACCTTTGGCGGCACGCCCCTGGTAACGGCTGTTGCACGGGACGTGTTGGGAAGCATCCTGAATGATGGGTGGATAGGCCATTGCAGAGAAATGGGTTATTATTTCAAGGAGAAACTCAATAAACTTAAAGAAAAGCATGACATTATTAAGGAGGTGAGAGGCTTGGGGCTCATTGTGGGCCTTGAGTTGAACGTGCCCGGCGCTTTGATCGTGACCGAGTGTATGAAAGAGGGGTTTTTGATCAACTGCGCTCAAGAGAAGGTCCTACGTTTCGTCCCACCCCTCATTGTCACGGAAAAGGAGATTGACCAGTTGGTCACAACTCTGGACAAGATATTTGCCCGAATGGACTAGGTTGTTTGGGCCTTTGGTGGTAATTTTTTTCAAGGTTTCCGTCTCATGAAAAAAGACCTTTTGACGCTTCAAGACTTGACAAAATCAGAGATCCTGGCGGTGATCGCAAGGGCCATCGAGATCAAAAAGGCATCCAGAAATAGCAACAGAAGTCTTGTTGGGTATACCCTAGGCCTGATCTTCGACAAGGCCTCAACTCGCACAAGGATCTCTTTTGAGACGGCCATGTTTCATCTTGGCGGTCAAACCCTTTTTCTCACCCCTGGTGATACGCAGATATCCAGAAATGAGCCTATCAAAGACACGGCCCGGGTTTTATCCCGTTATCTTGACATTTTGGCCGTCAGGACCTATTCACAGGACATGGTGGAAGAGATGGCCCATTGGGCCGACATCCCTGTTATCAATGCCTTGACAGACCAATACCATCCTTGCCAGATCCTTAGTGATCTCATGACCGTGAAGGAGAAGAAGGGTGATCTTGACAAGGTCAAAATAGCCTGGATAGGTGATGGAAACAATGTTGCTCATTCCTGGATCAACGCCGCCAGGATCGTCGGATTTGACCTGGCCCTTGCCTGCCCTTCGGGCTATCATCCAGACCCGAAAGTGATGGCTGGAGCAGGGAAAAACATCACCCTACAGGAAGACCCTCTAATGGCTGTCCATGACGTAGATATCATTAATACCGATGTCTGGACCAGTATGGGTCAGGACGAAGAACAGACTCAAAGGGTTTCTGACTTCCAGGGTTTTCAGATCAACCAATCACTTCTAAAAAGTGCAAAACCGGACGCCCTTGTGATGCACTGCCTGCCTGCCCATAGGGGAGAAGAGATCACCGACGAAGTCCTCGAAGGGCCACATTCCGTCGTCTTTGATCAGACGGAAAACAAGATGCACCTTCACAAGGCGCTTCTAGAAACAATGTTGTTGCCCCGATAGGGGTCAGAAAAGCTGAAACCAAGGAGACCCATTTTGGATCATAAGATTGACAAAATCGTATTGGCCTATTCAGGCGGACTCGACACCTCTGTCATCCTCACATGGCTGAAGGAGACCTATCAATGCCCGGTCGTCGCCTATGCAGCAGACTTGGGACAAGGTGAAGAGATCGAAGGCATTAAGGAGAAGGCGGTTAAGACCGGTGCCGACGAAGTCATCGTGGAAGATTTAAGGGAGGAGTTTGCCAGAGAGTTTGTGTGGCCTGCCTTGAGGGCCAACGCCATATATGAATCTAATTACCTGCTCGGAACCTCCCTGGCACGACCGCTTATTGCCAGAGGCCAGGTCAAGGCTGCGCACAAAGTGGGCGCAAATACCGTCAGTCATGGGGCCACTGGAAAAGGTAATGATCAAGTACGGTTCGAGTTGGCTTACATGGCTCTGGATCCGTCACTCAAAATTATCGCCCCCTGGAGGGTCTGGGATTTCAGTGGAAGAGAAGATCTCATTCGTTACGCGCAATCAAAGAATATCCCGGTCCCTGTAACCAAGGAGAAGCCCTATTCCAGTGACAGAAACCTCCTTCACATCAGTTTTGAGGGCGGCGTCCTTGAAGACCCATGGGAGGAACCGCCTGAAGATATGTTTGTCCTCTCTATTTCGCCTGAACAGGCCCCTGACAAGGCCACTCGAATAGAGATCGAATTTTCAGGAGGAAACCCTGTTGCCGTGGATGGGGTCACGATGTCGCCTGCTGGGATACTCACACATCTGAACGATCTCGGCGGACGAAACGGAATCGGCAGAATCGATATGGTGGAGAACCGGTTCGTGGGCATGAAATCGAGGGGTGTCTATGAGACGCCTGGAGGAACCATCCTGAGAGCCGCTCATATTGCCATGGAATCGATCACTCTGGACAGGGAGGTGATGCATATCCGGGATGGGCTGATCCCGAGGTATGCTGAGATGATTTATTACGGGTATTGGTTTTCGCCTGAGCGCAAAATGTTGCAGACCATGATCGACGAGACTCAGAAGAGCGTAAGCGGTTTCGTAAGGTTAAAATTATACAAAGGAAATTGTTCCATTACCGGGGTCAGATCCGATTCCTCACTCTACCGCCCTGATTTTGCCACTTTTGAGGGTGACGAGGTCTACAATCAGGGAGACGCCGAAGGTTTTATTCGCCTGAACGGCCTCCGTCTCAAGATCGCACACCTGTTGAAACAGGACGCCGGCAATAAATCCTAAGAGGTCTTTCTTATGACTCAGAAGATCTGGGGGGGGCGTTTCCGTGAAGAGACCCATGCCCTCGTCAATAGATTTAACGCTTCCATCAGCTTTGATCGACTTCTCTATGCCCATGACATTGAGGGAAGCATAGCCCACTGTCGTATGCTTGCCAAACAGGAGATCATCTCGGATAAAGAGGCATCCAGAATTGTCAAGGGCCTGAAGGAATTAAAATCCGACCTGGATCAAGGAAAGATCTCTGTGGACGAGGATTGTGAAGACATACACAGCTTTGTGGAAAGCGCCCTTTTTCAAAGGATAGGGGAAGCGGCGAAGAGGCTCCACACCGGCAGGAGCCGGAACGACCAGGTGGCCCTCGATATGAGGATGTATACAAGAGATGCGATTCACCGCATGATGGGCTTGATACGCAGGACCCAAGTGGCTCTCGTGAATGCGGCGGAAGAAAACATCGATCTGATCATGCCGGGGTACACCCATTTGCAGCGCGCCCAGCCCGTTCTCCTGGCCCATCACCTCCTCGCCTATTATGAGATGCTCAAGAGAGATCGGGAGCGTATGGAACAGAGTCTCAAGAGGGTCAACGTGCTTCCCTTGGGCAGCGCGGCACTGGCCGGTTCCACCTTTGACCTCGACCGTGATATGGTGGCAAGAGAGTTGGGCTTTGAGGCTGTTTCCGCAAACAGCATGGACGCGGTGAGTGACAGGGACTTTGTGCTGGAGTTTCTATTCAACCTTTCCGTTCTGATGATGCACCTGAGCAGACTCTCGGAGGAATTGGTGATCTGGTCGAGCCAGGAATTTGGATTCATCACTATTTCCGATTCCTTTTGCACCGGGAGCAGTATTATGCCCCAGAAAAAAAACCCCGATATGCCGGAGCTTATCAGGGGTAAGACAGGTCGAGTCTATGGGCATCTGATGTCGCTGCTGACCACGATGAAGGGGCTTCCCCTGTCCTATAATAAGGACATGCAGGAGGACAAGGAGGCCCTTTTTGACGCGACCGACACCGCCCTGATCTGCCTTGATGTCATGAGCCTTCTCTTGGGCGCGATATCTTTCAATGCTGAAAAGCTTGACGCGGCCGCTCGTAAAGGCTTTTTAACGGCCACGGACCTGGCTGACTACCTGGTCGGCAAGGGCGTGACCTTTCGTGAGGCCCACAAAGCAGTGGGAGAACTGGTTCTTGCCGCGGCGGATCAGGGAAAGGAATTACATCTGCTTTCCCTGAGTGAGATGAAGCCTTTTTCAAATGAGATAGAAGAGGACGTCTATGACTGGCTCGACCCTATCAGGTGCCTTGAAAGGAGAAACATCTTCGGGGGTACAGGGCCGGACATGGTTAAGAAGAGCCTGGAAAAGGCCAAGACGGAGCTGGCGATTTGAGACTCAAACCTATCTTCCTAGCTGTTCTGGGGGTCATTGCCCTCAGTCTCCCGTCGTGCGGAAGGAAGGCCCCTCCTTTTTTGCCTGAAAAAACAATGGATCTGAGGGTTGACCGTCTGGAGGCACATATTGAGGAGGGCCTTATTGTCCTCAGGGGCAAGGTGATTCCGTACCGGGAAAGGGAGATGGGGGATATCGTTGCCGCGAGAGTCTATCACGTCCTCTATTTTCCGGATGACAAACCCTGCGAAGGGTGCCCGATCAGATTCGGCGATTACCGGGACTTCAGAGAGGTTGTGATTTCAAAAGACGCCTTTTATCTCAAGTTTCCGGGAACGGAAAAGGCGGGTATTCACTACTTCGCCGTATGCCTTGTGGGGCAAAACAGGGGTGTTGGCCCCATCTCCGACAATGCCATCCTCTCTATTGACAATTAGAACCTGTGGTATCAAAGATTGATAAGGTTTGAGAAATATGCATTATTTTCAATACAAAAAAAACGACCTCTACTGTGAAGAGATCCCCATCAAAGACATAGCGCAGGAGGTGGGAACGCCCCTCTATGTCTACTCCCATCGGACACTGGAGAAACATTTTCTGGCCTTTGATGAAGCCTTTGCCGCTGTGAAACACCTGACCTGTTTTTCCATGAAATCCAATTCCAACCTGTCGATTCTCAGGCTCTTTGCTCGAAAAGGAGGGGGGCTCGACATTGTCTCCGGCGGAGAACTGTACCGGGCGATTCAGGCGGGAGTGGATCCGAGAAAGATCGTCTTTTCAGGAGTGGGTAAACAGGATGAAGAGCTTGAGTACGCCCTTGCCTCCAATATACTGATGTTCAATGTGGAATCGGCCCAGGAGTTGAAAAGGCTTGATGAAATCGCCCGAAGGATCGGAAAGAAGGCCCCTATAGCCTTAAGGGTCAACCCGGATGTCGATCCCAAGACGCATCCTTACATTTCCACCGGCCTCAAAAAGAATAAATTCGGGATCAACATAAACGAGGCCCCGGAACAATATGCCCTTGCCGCGGGCATGAAGAACATTATGGTCTCCGGAGTATCCTGTCATATTGGCTCCCAGTTGACCAGTGTGAGTCCATTCGTAGATACGATCGAGAAACTGATGACTATGATTGAACAGCTCGTTAATTCCGGTATACCGATCAACTATCTCGACATAGGTGGAGGGCTTGGCATCACCTATGATGACGAAGCCCCGCCCCACCCCACGGAATACGCAAAAGCCCTCCAGGACAAGATAGGGATGACCGACATGACCCTCATCCTTGAACCGGGACGGGTAATTGTAGGCAATGCCGGGATACTCATCACGAGGGTCGTGTATTCAAAGATCTCGGGGGCCAAGACATTTTATATCGTGGATGCGGCCATGAACGATCTGATGCGTCCAAGCCTATACAATTCCTTTCACGCGATCCTCCCTGTCCATCTTTCAGGTCGAAACGAGGTCAAGGCCGATATTGTCGGGCCGATCTGTGAATCAGGCGATTTCCTGGCAAAGGACAGGATTGTCGAATCATACGAACCGGGCGAATTAATGGCCGTCATGAGCGCCGGGGCCTATGGCTTCACCATGTCTTCCAATTACAATTCAAGGCCGAGGCCATGCGAGGTCATGGTTAAGGATGATCGGTTCTACGTTATACGGGCAAGAGAGACTCACCAAGATCTGGTCAGGGGAGAAACGATCCCCGATTTTTTGATGGACGGTTAAAGGCTCATGGACAGAATAGAATTCTGGAAAATGAATGGTAGTGGAAACGACTTTATCCTCATAGACAACAGGGAGGGTCGGATACCTGAACATGAGATGGAACGATTGGTCAAAAGCGCATGCAGGCGCAGGGAATCCGTGGGCGCGGACGGCGTCATTTTTGTGGTCCCTTCCGACCGATTCGATTTTGGATGGCGGTTCTTTAATCCTGATGGCGCGGAGGTTGAGATGTGCGGTAACGGTGGACGTTGTGTCTCCCGTTTCGCCTTCTTAAAGGGGATTGCCGGCCCCACCATGACCTTCGACACCCTGGCAGGTCCTATTTCCTCGGAAGTCAGTGGTCGCACCGTAAAAGTCCTGATGCCCCGGCCCACCGGTTTTTCACTGAATCTCGACATGAATGAGGGAAAAGGTTGGAAGACCGTAGATTTTGTCAATACGGGCGTCCCTCACGTGGTTATAGGCATCGACGATCTTTCGGAGCATCCCATAATAGAGGAGGGTCGACGTGTCAGGTATCATCACCTTTTTGCTCCCAACGGTACAAATGCCGATTTTGTCAGGTATATTGACAAGGGGCGGCTTGAGGTCAGAACATATGAGAGGGGGGTTGAGGACGAAACACTCGCATGTGGGACAGGGGCCATTGCCTCGGCCCTGATATCATCCGTCAGGGGCATGTCAGACTCCCCGGTCAGAGTAAAGACCAGGGGTGGAGAAGAACTGGTGATTCACTTTGAAAAAAAGGGGGAGTCCTTTGAAAAAGTCTGGCTTGAGGGCGATACCTCGGTCGTATACCAGGGTCTGCTTCACGAGGAGGCCTTGTGAGATATCGCGGTATGTCAGAGCCTTCCTCAATCTGGGCTGAGCAGGGACTCTCAACGTATTGAATGGGAGAGTATCATGTTTAAAGGATCGATCGTTGCCATTGTGACCCCTTTCAAAGATGGGGAAATAGATGAAGAGGTTTATCGTGAGCTGATCGAGTTTCAGATACAAAATAACACAAGTGCTATTGTGCCCTGCGGCACAACCGGCGAATCGGCGACATTGAATTTTGAAGAGCACAAGAGGGTCATTAATATTGCCGTGGATGCGGTCAACAAGAGAGTCCCGGTCATTGCAGGGACAGGGGGAAACAGCACCAGAGAGGCCATTGAGCTTACGGCCCATGCCAAACAGGCGGGAGCAGATGCCTCCCTGCAGGTGACCCCTTACTACAACAAGCCGACACAGGAAGGGCTGTTTTGGCATTTCAAGACGATTGCCCAGGAAGTGCCGCTCCCCCAGGTCCTGTACAATGTACCGACGCGCACAAGCGTGAACATGCTCCCCGAGACAGTGGCTCGTCTTTCCCAATTGCCCGAGGTCGTTGCGGTCAAGGAGGCATCAGGAAATCTCGGACAGATGGTTGAGATCATCAGATTGACAGGAGATGATTTCACACTCCTGTCCGGCGATGACAACTTGACCCTGCCTGTCCTGGCGATTGGGGGTAGAGGGGTCATTTCGGTTGTCGCCAATATCGTACCGGGAGATAATGCTGCCATGGTCAGGGCATGGGAGGAAGGTGATGTCCAGGGGGCCAAGGAATCGTTTTATAAGCTGTTTCCCCTCTGTCAGGCCATGTTTTATGAGACGAATCCTATTCCGGTCAAGACCTCTTTGGCCCTGATGGGAAAAATCAAAGACGAAATGCGACTGCCCCTCTGCCCTATGGCGCAGGCCAACCTTGAAAAATTAAAGAAGGCACTGAGGGACTATGGGCTTCTCTAAGGCCCGATCGATCATGAAACGAGTGATGGAGAAAAGACAATGATCAGAGCTATTGTAGCAGGGGCAGCAGGACGCATGGGGCAACGGCTCATCCATATGATCCAATCCAACCGGGAGATCACGCTGACCGGTGCCTTTGAACATCCGGACCATCCCAATGTCGGGGATGATGCCGGTCACATTGCCGGCGAATCAGGGATCAAAATCACCGCCTCTCTCGAAGAGATCGTGGATCAGGGAGATGTGGTGATCGACTTCACCTCCCCCCAGTCCACTCTGAGCAACATACGCGTGGCCGCCGCCAGGAACGTGGCCATGGTGATCGGCACAACGGGAATAGAGGGAGATATCCTTGCGGAGATACAGGAGTTGTCTCAAGAGATACCATGTGTCATGGCACCCAATATGAGCGTCGGCGTGAACGTGATGTTCAAGATTATACGAGAGATGGCCGAAATCCTCGGCAAGGATTATGATATCGAGATTCTTGAGGCCCACCATAGGCTCAAGAAAGACGCTCCCAGCGGCACAGCCCTGGGTCTGGCCAAAATAGCGGCGAGCGCCAGGGGACAGGACCTCCAAAAGGTAGGGGTCTACGGGCGTAAGGGCCTCATCGGCGAAAGAAGCGACGAGGAGATCGGAATACAGGTCTGGCGAGCAGGAGACATCACCGGAGAACACACCGTCATGTTCGGTGGTATTGGTGAAAGGCTGGAATTGACCCACAGGGCCCACAATCGAGACAATTTCGCCAAAGGAGCCGTCAAGGCCGCCCTGTGGGTCATTAATCAACCTAAAGGACTGTACGATATGCAAGATGTCTTAGGCCTTAGATAGGGCGAAGGAGTTATTGGTGGATATGGAGATGTTTGAAAAAGCAAAAAGGCTGAAGAACCTCCCCCCTTACCTATTCAAAGAAATTGACAGGAAAAAGGCCGAGGTCATGGCCAGGGGAGTGGATATTATTGATCTGGGTGTCGGTGACCCGGACCTGCCCACACCGCCCCATATTATCGACGCCCTCAAGGGGGCTGTTGATGATCCCTCCAATCACAGATACCCATCCTATTCGGGAATGGATCGTTTTAGAGAGACGGTCGCGTGGTGGTACAGCGAGAGGTTCGGTGTTGATCTGGACCCTGCAAGAGAGACCGTTTCCTTGATAGGGAGCAAAGAGGGGATCGCCCATTTTCCCCTGGCATTTGTGGACCTTGACGATATAGCCCTTGTACCGACACCGGCCTATCCTGTGTATCATATTGCCACGCTCTTTGCCGGCGGAGAGTCCTTTTTCCTGCCCCTCTTGGCAGAGAATCGATTCCTGCCTGATCTTGATTCCATACCTGTGGACATAGCTTCCCGAGCAAAGATCATGTTCATCAACTACCCGAACAACCCCACGTCCGCTGTAGCGGACCTTTCCTTTTTCAGTCGTGTCGTGGAGTTTGCGCAGAAACACAAGATCATCGTCTGTCATGACGCCGCCTATACGGAAATGGCCTTTGACGGATACCAACCCCCCAGCTTCCTCGAGGTTGAGGGCGCCAAAGAGGTCGGGCTGGAGTTTCATTCCCTGTCCAAGACCTACAACATGACAGGATGGAGAATCGGCTTTGCCGTGGGCAATGAGGCGGCCATACAGGGACTCGGCGCCATCAAGAGTAACATTGATTCCGGGGTATTTCAGGCCGTTCAAATCGCGGGCATAGAGGCCCTCCGCGGCGACCAGACCTGTGTCGCTGAGATGACCAAGGTGTATGAAAGGCGTCGGGATCTCATGGTAAAGGGTTTGACAGAGGCGGGCTTTGAGGTGGACTCACCCAGGGCAACCTTCTACCTATGGATCAAAACCCCTCAAGGCTACTCGTCAGAAAAGATGGCAACGCGCCTCCTTGAGGACTCCGGTATAGTCGTGACGCCTGGAAACGGTTTCGGAGACCCCGGCGAAGGTTACTTCCGGGTCGCATTGACCCAAAACAGGGAAAGGCTTCAAGAGGCATTGGAACGATTGAAGGGATTAAAGCTCTGAACCGTTACTATGAATGGCATGGATATAACAAAAACCGCCTATATTGGAATAGGATCCAACCTTGGGGACAAGTTGGACAATTGTCTGAGGGCGATTGATCAGATAGAGAAGATATCCGGTGTGCGCGTGACAGCTAGATCCCCCTTTTACAGGACCGAGCCTGTGGGGATTCAACGACAGGATTGGTACCTCAACGGTGCGATCGCTCTATCCCTTCATATTTCGGTACGGGCACTCTTAACCTCTCTCCTTGATATAGAAAATGTGATGGGGCGGAAAAGAATAAAGAAGTGGGATTCCCGGATCATTGATCTGGATATTCTCATCGCAGGGGATGAGGTCATTGATGAACAGGGCTTGACTGTCCCACATCCGCTGATGCACAAGAGAAGATTCGTCCTTGTTCCTTTGGTTCAATTAGCTCCGGAGCTGATGCATCCCACACTTGGAATGACGATTGGTGCCCTTCTTGCAAGGATTCCGGAAGAGGGTCAGTCAGTTGAACCCATTAGGGTCGTATAGATGCGCTTTCTGGTCCTCATTCTTCTCGGTTATCTGTTCTTTCGTATTATAAAAGGATTCCTAGGGATCGGGAGACAGTTTGAGCGGCGTGACGATGGTGGGGCGATCGATGAGATGGTCCAGGATCCTCAGTGCAAAATGTACATCCCATTGAGGGATGCCAGAAGAGAGGTCATTAAAGGAAGGGAGTTTTATTTCTGCTCCAAGGAGTGCGCTCAGGAATTTAAGAAGGGTGTGAAGAATTAAGAGACAATAAAGCTATAGGTGAATATCAATATCAAAAAGGGGGAGATAATAATGAAGTTTTTTATTGACACGGCCAATGTTGAAGAAATTAAAAAGGCCGGCGAACTGGGGATGGTCGACGGAGTCACCACAAACCCGAGCCTGGTCGCCAAAGAGGGCCGCGAATTCAAGGGATTGATCAAGGAGATATGCAGTATTGTAGAGGGACCGGTCAATGCCGAGGTTGTCAGCGTTGAAGCGGAGGGCATGATCAGAGAGGGAAGAGACCTCTCAAAACTTGCAGAGAATATTGTCGTCAAGGTGCCTTTAATAGAAGAAGGCCTCAAGGCCACGAGAGTGCTGGCCAAAGAGGGTATAAAGACCAACGTCACCCTTTGCTTCTCTCCACTCCAGGCATTGATGGCTGCAAAGGCCGGAGCCTCCTTCATCAGTCCCTTTGTGGGCCGCCTGGACGATATCGGTCAGACAGGCATGGACCTGGTGGAACAGATTGTGACGATCTACGAAAACTACGGCTATGAAACCGAAGTGATTGTGGCAAGTATCAGGAACCCTATGCACGTGGTTGAAGCGGCTCTGATGGGTGCTGATATCTCGACCATTCCCTTCAAGGTCATCAAGCAGCTGATCAAACACCCCCTCACTGATAAGGGCCTTGAAAAATTTCTGGCCGACTGGAAAAAACTGGGTTCGTAATGTCTGTGGCCAGATTATCTGCCGTCGCGGTAATCGGGATAGCCATCTTTATATATGGCTATTCCACGGCAGTAGCTGACATATACAGATACGAGGACGAAAACGGGGTATCGCATTTTACCAACATTAAGGGAGATACTCGATACAGGCTCTTTATTCGAACCCCCAAGAAGACCCCTGCTCAGTATATTCAACAGTATGGAAGTATTATCAACCAAGCGGCTTCGAGATTCAGGGTCGATCCGCACCTGGTGAAAGCAGTGATAAAGGCTGAATCGGATTTTGATCATCAGGCCATCTCGCATAAGGGCGCCAAGGGCTTGATGCAGCTCATGCCCGAAACGGCTGATACCTTGGAGGTGAAAGATCCCTTTGATCCAGAGGAAAACATCTTTGGAGGCACCCGTTATCTCAGTCTGTTGCTGAAGCGCTTCAAGAACAACAAGAGACTGGCAGTGGCTGCTTACAATGCCGGCCCTGAAAGAGTTGAAAAACACAACGGAATACCGCCGATTTCCGAGACCGAGGCCTTTGTCAAAAGGGTGATGAATTTTTACCAGTCATTCAAAAAGGGATCTCAATAATCTTCCCCATCAACTTGGAGAGTTCATCTCCCGCAAGACGCAAGGCCTTTGTATCCTTTGTATGTAGAGCATCACGACTCCTATCTCAACATGGCACTAACTAACTGAGTCTGCCGGATATCATCATGGAATCTAAGTCTCACAAAGACAAATCGAACCTCCCCAACATCCTCTCTTTCATCAGATTGGCCTGTATCCCTTTTATACTCTTCTTCCTCTATTTCGGAGGAAGGTGGACGAGCTTTCTGGCGGCCCTCTTTTTCGGCATAGCCTCGATTACGGACCTCCTTGACGGATACTTTGCCCGACGTTACAGCTCGGTAACCGTACTGGGCAAGTTCCTTGATCCCCTTGCCGACAAGCTTTTGATCTCAGCGACGATGATCATGCTCATCCCTATGGAACGTATTCCTACATTGGTCGTTATAATTATCATTGCGCGTGAGATGGCCGTGACCGGCCTCCGGGCCATCGCAGTCAACGAGGGAATCATCATCCACGCAAAGAACCTGGGCAAACAAAAAACTATCTTTCAATCGGTCTCTCTGGTATGCCTCTGTCTTCATTTCGAATACTTCCAAGTCGACCTCCATATTGTCGGGATGTTCTTCCTGTGTATTGCTCTGGTCCTGACCCTCTGGTCTGGATGGGACTACTTCCGGCAGTTCTATCATGTTTTCAAAACGCGAAAACCAAGTAAATGAGGGATCAATCATCCTGTCGCAAGAAACAGGGGCCTCATGCTTTGATTAGCTTTTTTTGAGCACTTACTATTTTGTAAGGAGGTATCTATGCTATCAACCATACAGGTAAAGACCCGATCGAGGTCGGAGATGGTGGATATCACCCAGCACGTGATAAAGGAGATTTCCAAACAGGAGATGACCGAAGGGATTTGCGTGATCTATGTACCTCACACCACTGCAGGCATTACCATAAACGAGGGTGCCGATCCAGCGGTCTGCGAGGATATCCTCAAAAGACTCGAAGAACTTGTTCCCAGAGATCATGGATATCTCCATATAGAGGGCAACTCAGACAGTCACATCAAGGCCTCCATCATGGGGAGTTCCGTTACAGTGATTGTTGAAAAAGGTCGGCCTGTGTTAGGCACCTGGCAGAAGATCTTTTTCTGTGAGTTTGACGGCCCCAGGACCAGGAAAGCCTATATCAGAATCTGACGCACATCCTTTGCCAAGGCTCGAAGCTCAAAGGTGATACAATGTCTCATCGTCTTTCTTCAATCCTAGCGATTTCCGTTATTGCGCTCCTTCTGGGGGGATGCACGGCCTCAGTGCCGCAACAAAGGAGCACCCTTTCCAGGCCTATTCTTCCCCCATCAGCAGGAGAGCATTCAGATAAATACTGGTGGTCTATCCGATTCAAGGTGACATGGCCATCCAATAAGCCTCCTTTATGGCCGGTGGACCTGCTTCTGGCTCACAGGGTTGTTGAGCCGGTCTTAACACAGTATGATCAGGGGATTCTGTTTTGGCGGTTTCATAGGCGCGCTGCAAGGGACGTGACCGGCCACCAGTTCAGTTTCATGTTCTATGCGAGCCCCGTTGTTGCATCAGATGTCTCCAACTCTGTTAAGGAAAACAGAATTGTAGAAGCACTCTTGAACGAAAATCTGATTGAACATGTCAAGTTTGATGACTCTCCACGTTATCCCCACATTGAGAATAGGAGTGACCTCAACTGGTCATCCAAGCTTCAAAAGGCCTGGCCTGCCTATATTATGGGCGTGAGCGCCATGTGGCTGGAACTTATCCACCTGCATGCGGGCGAAGTGCAATCCGCCGACGTTCCTCTCATGCTCCAGACATATCGGAAAGCAAACGAGTCTATCGGCCATGTGTGGATACATGAAGGCCAGCATGCCTTTCTCCATCACCTCAACGCGATTTTTGGATATGAGCCGCTGGTCATAAAGAAAAGGATCGGCTTTTGACTCATTTGAATATCGAGAGAATACCGGCTCTTTTTGCCTCTCACTATGAAAAGGCGGCAAGAAGAGTCATTGAGGCGTATTATGGAGAGATCGCCGATGAAATCAATACTCATCTTAGGGAGGGGCGAATCCTGGACCTCGGCACAGGCCCGGGGTATCTTCCTATCGAGATAGCCAAAAGAAATCGAGCCATCCGCCTTGTCGGCATTGACCTCAGCAGAAAACTCCTCCAGATAGCCAAGGAAAACGCCCGAAAAGCCGATTGTGACCAGAGGGTCCGATTCGAAGTGGGAAACGCTGCAAAACTTCGATTTGAAGAGGATTCCTTTGATATGGTCATAAGTACCGGTATGTTCCATGCATTGAACGACCCGGTCCAGGTCTTGAGGGAATTCAACAGGGTGCTCAAACCGGGTGGAGAGGCGTGGATATTTGACCCGGCACGGGTTGTCTCTCAGATAGATGTGAGAAAATGGAGAGCCTCATTAACTCTTTGGGAGAGGTTCCTCTACCTCTTTTTCCCACTCTATACCCGCATAAATCCTCCTCGCAAGTATGATCGAGCTCAAATTGTTGATATGATTGCCGCCACTGATTTCACGATCTTGAAGCTTGAAACAACGACAGATGAGATGCGGATCAAACTGAGGAAATAGCTCCTCTCGGGGGACCTTGTGTGCCGGATCGACCTCTAGACGACTTGAGAATATTCCAACTTCTAAGCCGCCTATCTCACAGTCCCTATTGACAAATCTAAAGGGCAGTGTTTTTATTTATTCTTTCTTAAAATTGTAGTGATTGCCTTCTCAAGTGCGGCGTTGAATTCTGCCGGACGATTCATCATTAGGAAATGATCCGCCTCCTTCAGCACAATGGCCTCGAAGAAGGCCATGTGTCGCTGGTTGGCCTCGTAGTTGATAGGCCACAAATCTCCGTTGACCGCTATAACGGGAACGCGGATCTTCTCGAATGTTTCGGCCGTCTTGCCTGTAATGTAAAGCTCCATCATTTCCTTCATGGCACTCAGGGCGATTGAAGTAGGTGCGGAAGACATATCTGCAAGAATCCATTCGCGAAGCTTCGGATCGGTTTGAGGCAAAATCATACCCTTTGCGAAATGCCGACACCCGGTTTGAAAATCCTTTTCCAAAGGGGTGATCATTTTGCCAAGCTCTTCTCGAGTCATTGGGTATTCTATGTTTTGCAGTGTATCCACTCCTATAAGACCCAAGACAGGGCCCGGCATGAGTCGAGCAGCTTCAGCAATGACTATACCGCCCATGGAATGGCCTATCAGAATAACACTATGGCTTGCTGTTGCCTCTGTCACAGCCTGAACATCCTCCCCAAAAGACTTCATACTGTACTGTGAACGTGTTAAACCGGAGTGCCCATGACCGGCAAGGTCAAGTGTGACAACATGGTGATTCCCGGCAAAATGCGACACTTGTTCACGCCAATAGCGACTATCACAGCTCCAACCATGTACGAAAACAAGGGTCGGCTCTCCCCTTCCCCTGGTTTCATAGGAGATCGGTGTGCCGTCCTTGGAGTATGCAATGTTGGGCCATTGTGATTGCGCTCTAACTGGTCCATAGGTGAGTAAAAGCAATAAAAGACAGGTCAATAAAAAAATCGAGTATCGCTGTATGTAATGGGTATCGTAGTCTCTTTGGTTCATGCCAAATGTCTCTGTTATATATCCCATTATCTATTCTCCTTCGGGTAGTTTAACTTTTCTTCTCTTCCTGAATTCACTAAGTATCATCTCGCTACCTATTACATCACTGGTCAGAAATCCGCTTTTCACCTTTTTCTCCATTTCATCAATAAACCGACGATACCCAATCTCTCTGATACGTCTCAGATTGTCGATATTCCAACCGGAATACCTTTTTGTTACTATCTGCAACCAGGCACCGGCCTGAGGCGATTCGATTACTTCATCTCCGTGGTGCTCATGGCATGGCATCTTTTCACACTCCGCACACGTCAGAAATCCCTGTTTCTTTGTGCATTCTCTTACCAAGCAGGCTGTTGTGCCGCTGCTCTCCCAACACACTCCTTCCCAACAGCCGGGGCATTTTTCTCCCCTGCTCCAATTATCCAATATCTCAATAAACTCCCTTATCTTCTCCTGCTCAACCCTCATGATCGGAGGGCCCACATCAATCATATTGAAGCCCTTCATAATCCTGGACAATTCCTTCGCGTGCTCCCGACTGCGACCCAGGAATAAATCACAGGCACCACAATAGATGCCGCAAGGCGCAATGAGGCGATGTTCCTCTCTGCTCACTCTTTCCAGATCGAATCTCTCTCTATTTTCCATAATAGTTTTGTCCTCCTTTTGCCGACGACATCCAATGGATCAAAGGTTTTTGTCATGATAATCAGGAAAAAGAGCACCATGAAACCTGGAGTCCCCAAGATATTCACATCTATATCACAAAATCAATCTGTTTTGCACAACACTGTTTCTAAGTCACTTTTAGGGCAAACTGAGGCTTTATTGCCGGTCTCGATTTCAGGTCAATGAGAATCACTCCGTGTTTCCTTTTTGCGATCCCTTTCAATCATCATTACATGGCTTCTTTCCTCAATAACACCCCACATCCAAAATTCGGACAAAAGAAGCCTTATTGACATGGCCTGGCATATTGGGTATGAAAAAGTTGATAGCGGTTTGGGATAAAAATGGACGAATACTCTTTAAACATCGAGAGATAAATGGACGTTGCCAACAAAGTAATAGTCGTAACAGGAGGTGCCGGCGGAATTGGAAAGGCATTGTGTCAGAGATTCGCGAGGGAAAACGCAAAAGGTATTTCAGTTGTTGACATTGATGAAGAAGGCTCAAGATCGGTAGCAGATGAAGTTAATGGTTTGGCTATAAGGTGTGATGTGAGTAAGGAAACAGACATCATTGATGCGGTCAAACAAACTGAACGTACATTCGGACCTATTGATATTTTCTGTTCAAATGCAGGGATATTAGTCATGGGCGGAGTTGAAGCGTCGAATGAGGATTGGCAGAGAATTTGGGAAATCAATCTCATGGCCCATGTCTATGCTGCAAGGGCCGTCATACCCGGTATGATAGAAAGGGGTGGTGGATGTTTTTTTATTACGGCATCTGCTGCCGGTTTACTTAGTCAGATCGGATCAACGCCATATTCCGTAACCAAACATGCAGCGGTCGGTCTTGCTGAAAACATCGCAATTACTTATGGAGATCAAGGAATTCAGGTCTTTGCTCTCTGTCCGCAGGCGGTGCGTTCAGGAATGACCACTGAGGGAGGAGGCGTGGCAGCAGTAGATGGGTTGTTGGAACCGGAACAGATGGTTGATAGCGTGATGGAAGCTATGAATGAAGACAGGTTCCTAATTCTCCCTCATGCCCAGGTTCAAACCTATATGGAACGAAAAGCCTCCGATTACGACCGCTGGCTTTTGGGAATGCGCAGACTACAAAGGAGATACCTTGAAGACTCTGATCAGAAGAGCTGAACACTCCCTATGTAACTACCCTCAGTCATATTACAAAAAACTTAACCGGCCTATTTTGTTAACAAATTGAAATATCTCTACAAGCTATGTTACCAGGTGAAATATTTGAGTATGGTCTTTCATGGTCTAGTCTTGATATTTCCTTCATCTGAATATGAACAGCTCTATATAGAGCTGTCTATCTATCTGCGCAGCCGTATCATCTGCATGCAGGGTTGAGCCGCCATTTCAAATAGATCAGTCATTTTGTATTCCCTTTAGCAAATGGAGATATAGTTGAAAGTTGTGTATAGGAGGATAGGTGGTGTATCCTTCCAGGGTATGTTTAATGCCTTGGAAAACAAAAACAATTACCAAGAAAGGATACAGTCACCATGCCCCAAGATAA
>JAXHUM010000007.1:0-98447 GCA_034189325.1 Thermodesulfobacteriota bacterium | reverse complement strand
GACTTTCTATTCCATGCCGCGCATACTACGCCGAGTTTGGGGCAACCTGTGGGATCGCCGCCAGCCGCTGATCAGTCTGGTGGGCAATCTCTCATACAGGAAAAATTCTCAGTTGAGTTGCGAAGCATACACGGTCTTCAAGCGTTACCTGGGCAATAGGCGCGACTGTGAAAAGAAGCTGTGAAAGAAGACAGTGCTTGGTTCTTTGAAGACAATCACTGCGGGAAAAATGGCCTAACAAGGCTAATTAGCCGACGCAAAAAGCTTCGCGGCTGATTAGCGTCGTTATAAATTTTATTTCAAACCTATTCAGTCTATAATTAAGTCAATATGGCGAAGGTTTGAATTTTGTAATTCATAGTATTTCGCAAAAATATCAGTACATTGTTACTATGATTTGTCATGGTTGTTATCAAGTCACAAAGGATGGGATATAATGGGAAAATATGAATACAAATGTGTTTTTATTTGGGGTGGAGCTGAAAAAACCAATCGCATTCTGAACCAGTATGGTGAAAACGGTTGGGAGTTAATTTGTGTTTCACTGGTTTGGCATTATCTAAAAAGGTCCAAGGATTAATAGCCAATTATAGCGGTTTTGGAATTTATAACAAATAAAGGATTAGTTCCGAGTTGAGGGACGAGAGCTCGTAACTAATCCTTGGTTCAAGAAGCCGCAATGAATAGGGTTGTGGAAGTCGGGGGACGTCCCCTCTGTCCCACAAAAAATGATATTAGGGAGCTAATATGAAAAACAATAAGTCGTCAATCTTGTATTCGATGATTCTGATATTTATTTTTTGCCTCGCGCCATTTTCCCCCTGCCAAGCCATGCCACCATTAGATCTAAAGAACCAGCCGGCAGCTCCAGATTATGCGGTACCGGAAGGCTGGCTAGTCAAACCTGCCACCCCCACAGCCCCGGTTGATGTTTTTTTTGTTTATCCAACGGTCCTGTTCAATGATAAGGATTGGATAATGGATACCACCAGACCGGACATGCGGGCAGCGGCCATGGAGGCGGTAAAGACTCAGGCCTCTGTCTTTGAAGGCCAGGCGAATATCTACGCCCCAATGTATCGCCAGATGAATTTAGCCGGCCTGGGCTTGAGTGATACCGACGCCGCACCATTGCAAGAGATCGTACACAATGATGTCTGGCGCGCCCTGTCCCATTACCTAAAATATGAAAATAACGGTCGCCCTTTTTTCTTGGCAGCCCATAGCCAGGGCTCCATGATATTGACGGATCTTCTCCTCGAGCATTGGGGTTCAACCGGAGCCGAAAAACTGCTCGTTGCGGCCTTGCTTCCAGGATGGTCCTTGACCCCGGAGGATCTTGCTGCTAACCCCTCGGTACGCATGTGTGAACGCTCAGATCAAACTGGATGTGTCATCTCTTACAATACAATGGCTGCAGGGCGACAATCAGCTGCACCGACTCTCAAAAAAGGTGCCCTGACGGTCAATCCCCTCTCGTGGACTATGGACAGCGCCTTTGTCCTCGCTGAAAAGAACCTCGGCTCTGTCTTCTTTGATAAAGCGGGCAAGGCCACTACCTACCCGCATTTTACTTCGGCTCAGATTGTAGATGGCGGCCTGATTGTCCAGCCTGAGAATATCGACTTGGTTACTGTCCAAGGTGGCCATTTCCCGGAAGGGGTCTACCACGCCTTTGACTATTCACTCTTTTTCGAAAACCTTAAGGCCAATATTGCGGAACGCATCGATGCCTTTGTCCCATAAATGAGTTTGCTGATAAAAAGAATTATTATAACCAGTTGCTCCACCAGATTCGGGCCAAAAAGCGGCCCTCTCTGGTGCGCAATGCGTTAGGCATCCGGAATGAATAATATACGTGGCTTTTTGGAAAATTCGCTTGTGCCTTGCAATAAATTGATTAGCGTTCTCGCTGGCATCTTGCTGATATCTTTTTTGTCATCCTGCGCGATCATGCCGTCGCGAGGTGATCGTTTTGTCATGGTTGTAACGCGAATCCCAACCCAACGCCAGCACCTTCAGTCTGACCCTGGCCTATCGCTTGCGTTGAAGCTTGGTGTAACGAGGGAAGACGTAAAGTCAGGTAGACTTGTAATATCGGGTTGCTACGATGAGAAAGAAATACATAACCCGGGCACTGGTAGGCGACACGGTTTTTCTTTTATACCGGAAGGGGTAAGCGTAGAGGTAGGTGATATTATCCAGGTAAAGGCAGAAGAAGCAGACGGGACGCATTTTCCGTATGCGCGTTTTTTCGGACGCTATATCAAAAAACACAGCGCAAATAAAGCTGATTATTTTCCTTATAAATATTCAGTTTCTGGTAAAGAGTTCAGATGTGGGCAGGTTTCTCCGAGTGGAGTGATGCTGGTTGAGGTTTATTCTACGGCTGAATACTGGGACTACGATTTTGCTAAAGCCGAGGGATTACGAAACGATCAAATCGGAGACAAAGAACTTGAACAGGGCCGCATTGTCATTGGCGAATGTTCTCCCGGAGTGGATTCCCGGGCAATTTGGAAAGTACGTATCCCATCAGGTTTAGACGTCAAGGTTGGGGACTACATAGAAGCAATAGCCGGCTCATATGAGGCTACACGTTCGTTTGGCCCTATATCAGAAGCGGTACAGAAAGTAGACACTCCACCCAAGGAAGACTTTATACTAACCCAAGGTCGATATACAGTGGGTTGTAAAGCTTGTGCTAAACCAATAACCGAAGGACATTAGATTCAGTTTTATTTAGGGCTTGTTGATGATGAACGTCATAGCCTAACAAATAAAGGATTAGTTCCGAGTTGAGGGACGAGAGCTCGTAACTAATCCTTGGTTCAAGAAGCCGCAATGAATAGGGGAAAAGGCTGGTAGTTTCAGGGTGTCTTTGAAGTTAGGATAAGGAGGGAGATACCCAGGATGAAAAGAGGGACGCCCTTAAGAAACTAAAATGACAAGTGATTAGAGAGAGAAAAAGTTCATTTATGCCAAGATTAGCCCGCCTCGATGCCCCCGGTGTTCTGCACCATGTTATCATCCGTGGGATAGAACGCCGAAAAATATTTAAGGACAATAAGGACAAGGATAATTTTCTTGACCGCCTGGGGACCCTGTTACCTGAAACAAAGATAACCTGCCATGCATGGGCGCTTTTATCCAATCATGCCCATTTTCTATTCCGAACCGGGGATACACCTCTATCGACACTAATATAGGAGGCTTTAAAGAATGTACGTTTTAGTGGTCAGGATAGGAGGAGTCTTCTTTGCTTTTGGGCTGTTAGAGAGCTGGGTATGTCGCTGGCAGATTTGGCGCGAGAGTTAGAAATGAGTATCCCTGGGATTGGTTACACTGTCGAGAGGGGAGAAACCATTGCCCGCGATAACAAATATCAGCTTATTAGCTGATGGAGTGAAATTCAGTTTCGTCCCCCTTTACTTTATAATTCAACCTGTCGAAGGGAAAGGAAAATCCCATGAAAACTTACGACCGCTATACGGACACAGGCGGCACCCTGCTGGCGGACGGAAAGAAATTGAGTAAAGACAGTTCTCTGGTAAACGCTATCGGTGCAATGGACGAAGCGAATTCTTTTCTGGGCCTCATTTACGCCATGCTTACGGATGAGGATTTGAGAACCATGATCGACGCGATTCAGCGCAATTTATGCCGGATCAACTCTGTTTTGGGAAACGCCGGGGTTGCGTTTGAAAAATCGCGGGTTCTTGCACTAGAGGAAATGATTCAAGAGCTTGAAACACATCTTCCCCCTTTGAGCAACTTTATTTTGTCCGGTTCCGGGATGCTTTCCGCCCACATCCAGTTTGCCAGATCCCTGGTGCGAACCGCAGAACGTCAGGTTAGATCTTTGCAGTTGGCCAATGATAACATTCTGCCGTTTTTGAACCGACTCTCCGATGTTTTGTTTTTAATAGCACGTACAAAAGATAAACGGGATAAACAATCCGAAAGATTGTGGAAGGGAGAATAATCTGTTTTGTGCGCGTTCTGCACGAACGTCCCTTTACTGTGCGCTGTAAATATAAGGCGCAAAAAGAGCCGGTGCGACAATCACGCTGGTCTATCATCGTATTGAAAAAAATAACGAAAAACAAAAAGGCAAGCTGAAAAAAAAGAAGTCAATATTGAATATTTAAGATGCCATCCTTCTACTCTCTTCGACTTTTCTAATACCCTTTCTCTTCGATATCATAAATAGGAATTCTCGTTGGAATCAGCACAAGCAGACAGACTTTTGAGTTGCTGGAACGAGCAAACAAACCCAGACAACGACAAATTGAATTCTCGTACACTGAAACCAAGCAGGAAGTTGAAAATCTCGTCCAAAAAGAAATGGAGGAATCTGAGGATAATTGAAAAGTTGAAGAGGGTGTGAATAAATAGGTTCATAGGTTGATTAAGTATATCTACTCTTGACATAAGGGGAAAGGTGAGGACGTGTTCGTCTGCCTTCCCTATGCCAAAAAAGAGTCCCCCGGCAAAACCGGGAGACCCAAATATAGAGCCAGTAAGGAGTGATTGAATTGATGGTTGGCAATTTTTGCACGGTTTATGCTGTTCTCAATTCTTGAAGCGCCCTTGGTGAATTGAGATTCAAGGCTAAAACGGTCTTGAGGCCTTGCTTCCTATAGCCTCCCATGGTTTATTACCGGTCCTCTGCATCATACTGTCAATAAGATTACTGGCACTCGCGCAGGACAATCGTGGCATCATCCACGGTTATTCTACAGGCCTTGTTTATGGTTGTACCGTCAGAACATTCATATTCATAATACTCAACGCTCACGAGATCGCCCTGTTCGAGACAGATATTATATTGGTTACATAGGTAGTTGTAACGCACACCTGAAACTTCAGTCTCGCCAATGACTAACATAGGTGGACGAACTGAAACTGAATCAATTATCCCTGTCACTGTCTCTGCACAGGCAATCTGTACGGTAATAAGACTCATTACAATTGCTAAAATTACGAACATTTTGTTGATAGTGCTTTTCATTGCTTTCCTCCATTAATTATAGATTGTTCTGTTTTTCTTCGGTCAGCTTTTATTCATCCCTCCTTTCCTTGTTTAATTATTAGATAAACGACAAGTAAACGACCAAATAAAATAAAGGTTACAATTTCATTGGGAAAAAATTAAAAAAATCGCATTAATTTTTCAGCCCCTCGGTTGGAGGGGGCAAGTCTACTCTTGGTCTTTGCTGCACAATCAACAATATCGAGTAAAGGGGGACGTGGTTCCAAAACAACTGGCCAAATAAGGATAATAGAGATGACTTCTTTTCTAAGACTGTTGTTACGATGGCATTCAAGTTCTCTCTGAGTGCACAGAAAAGATGGCAACGTCTTTTTGGCTACAAGGTCTTAGGTAAAGTCATTATTGACGAAGTCCAAAAGGCGCCGGCGCTGCTGAACAGTATCCACAGTTTGATTGAGGAATCCAAGACACATCGATTTATCCTACTGGGTCCAGTGCCCGCAAACTGCGCCGTGGCGGGGTGAACCTGTTAGCGGGCCGTGCCCTCCTAACTCACTTTCATCCATTGATGGCGGCTGAATTGGGCGCTGACTTTTCACTTGACGGGGCACTCAGAAACGGCACGATTCCTTTAATTGTATCGGGAAATGAACCTGACAGGACATTGGCAACCTACATCACCCTATATCTGAAAGAAGAAGTTGAAGATGAGGGGCTGGTTAGAGAAATCGGCGCCTTTGCCCGTTTTCTGGAAGCCATTAGCTTCTCTCACGGCAGTATTTTAAATCTCAGTAATATCGCTAGAGAATGCCGGGTTTCCCGGAAAATTGTCGCGAACTATCTATCGATTATTGAAGACCTGTTATTGGGATACAGACTTCCCGTTTTTACAAAACGCGCGAGACGGGCAATGACGGCACAGCCGAAATTTTATTTATTTGATGCTGGTGTTTACAATCATTTACGCCCTAAAGGGCTGCTTGACAGCCCCGATCAAGTTGGGGGAATGGCCCTGGAAGGTTTGGTTTTCCAGCATCTTAAAGCCTGGTGCGATTACTCGGTTAGTGAAGTGGATTGCTATTATTGGCGGACCCGGGGGGATCTGAGGTTGATTTTATATTGTATGGAGATCATCACTTCTATGCTATAGAAGTCAAGAACGCAAAACAGATCCATCCCAAAAACCTCTATTCGCTTAAAACGTTTGTCAGCGACTATCCGGAATCCATCGCCATCTTTTTATATCGAGGAACAGAAAAACTAATGGTTGATGGAATTCACTGTTGGCCGGTTGAGGATTTTCTCCTTCACCTAAAACCGGACCACTGGCCTCAGCAATGAGTGAAAAAGTGAAATCGGGGAAGAAAAACGAGATCTTCTTCAGTCCTTTCTCCCTTATTACCCGAATGTACAAAGCCTGGTCGGCCCAACCCCAAATGCTTCGCCTAAATCGGTACCATTCCTTCCCACCTCGCGAATCGCCCGATACCAGAGAAGACTCCCCACATCTGGGTTTCTCATAGATCTCCGTTCTTGCCCGCGTCCTTCCAGGTATGGACTTTGCCCAATGGTTGTGTCATATTTCCACCTAGGAGACTTTGAGGGAGAGAGCCTGAACAGCACAAGAATGCCCTCAACAAAAAGAAAGTTCTAAAGGAGAAAGAGAGAGTATGGAACCGGCTATATCCAACGAAGGAATGCATTACGAAGGGGAGTGCATCAGGCCTCCCAGTGAGGCTTACAGTATCCTGCTTCAGGTCACTCTTGGATGCTCCCACAATAAATGCACTTTTTGCGGGGCCTATAAGGGGGAAAGACACAAGAGATTCGCCATTAAGGACAATGACGTTATCCTCAGCGATATACTCTTTGCCTCAAAATATATGAAACGCCAGGATCGGCTGTTTCTCATGGACGGAGATTCCCTGATTATCCCCCAGAAACGACTGGTGTGGATACTTGACCGGATACAGGAGCATCTTCCCTGGGTCAAGAGGGTGGGGACATATGCCAACGCAAAGAGCTTGCGGATGAAGTCCCTGGAAGAGCTCAAAGAACTCAAGTCCCGTGGCCTTGGGATCCTATACCTCGGTGTGGAAACGGGTGATGACGAGACACTTCAAAAGGTTCACAAAGGGACCACGGCCCAGGAACTCGTAGATGTGGGACGAAAGGCCAAAGAGGCCGGCTTTAAGCTCTCCGTCACCGTCCTTCTCGGCATTGCCGGGAAAGAGGGGTCCCTCCGGCACGCGAGGGCCACCGGGGAACTGCTCAGCGCCATGGATCCCAACTATGTGGGCGCCCTGACGGTTATGTTGATCCCGGGGACTCCCCTCTATGAGGATCTCAAAAGGGGGACCTTCCACTTGCCCACGGAAAGGGGGATGTTGCTCGAATTGAGAGAAATGATCGCCCACACGGACCTGAGCCGGGGCCTCTTTTTCTCAAACCATGCATCCAATTACCTGCCGATAAAGGCCCGGCTTCCAAAGGGAAAAGAGGGGGCCCTGAAAATGATCGACAAGGCCCTGAAGGGTGAAATAGAGCTCAAACCGGAGTGGATGAGGGGTTTGTAGGATTTTGCTTGAGAGTGTCTGTTCCGATGCCCGGGAGTCTTCATTCAAAGATGGCCTGGACAAATTCGGTCGCGTCAAAGGGCCTCAGATCGTCCATCTGTTCACCCACACCGATAAATCGTATCGGTATCTTCAACTGCCGTGAAATACCCACAACAATGCCTCCTTTTGCCGTGCCGTCCAGCTTGGTCAGGACGATATCGGTGACGCCCAGGACTTCGTTGAACATCTCGGCCTGGGAGAGGGCATTCTGACCGGTTGTGGCGTCCAGGACCAGCCAGACCTCGTGGGGGGCCCCGGGGAGCTTTTTCCCCGTGACCCGGTGGATCTTCTCGAGTTCGTCCATAAGATTGACTTTGGTGTGGAGACGGCCTGCCGTATCGATCAACACAACGTCGGCTTTTCTCGAGACGGCCGCAGCGATGGCATCAAATACAACGGCCGAGGGATCCGCTCCGGTTGCCTGTTTGATGATGTCTACACCGACTCTCTCGGCCCATATGCTCAGTTGCTCGACAGCCGCGGCCCTGAAGGTATCAGCAGCGACCAAGAGGACCTTGTTTCCCTGTCTCTTGTACATATGAGCCACCTTGCCGATGGTCGTGGTCTTTCCGACCCCATTGACACCCATCACCATGATCACAAGGGGTTCCCCGGGCCCGGGCAAGGAATGGGGGGCAGGGAGAACATGGAGAAAGGAAGAGATCAGATCCTTTAGATGTGCCTTTAGTCTCTCAGGGTCTTTTAACTCCTTTCGTGCCACGCCTTCCTGAATGGATTGGATCAGTTCCTGTGTCGTCTGAACACCGAAATCCGACGTAAAGAGGATCTCTTCCAGTTCATCGAGCAGATCCTCGGTAATCTCTTTTTTACCCAAAAAAAGTCGGTCCAGCCTTCCCGTGATGGTTGAACGTGTCTTGGAAAGCCCCTTACGGAGCCGTTGGAACAGCCCTTTTTCTACTTCATCGGGCTGGATCGAGTGTTTTTTCTCCTCAGTCTTTTTCTTAAAAAATCTTACCATAAAGATGGATCCCTAAGGCCATAAAGTCCGATCTCGGGAAGGAGTATCAGGAGGTTTTCAAGATCTTTCCATGGCGTCTAATGCATGGTCATCTGGGGACTCTCCATGAGGGCGTTTCTCTGCGTTCTGATCCCCTGGAGATCAACGGAAACGCTTTTGGATATTCCCGGTCTTTCCATGGTGATGCCGTAAAGACGATCGACGATCTCCATGGTCTTTCGGCTATGAGTTACCATGATGATCTGAGAGGCCCTCTTGATCTCTTTGAGTAGGTCGTTAAAACGATCGATATTCGCCTCGTCAAGGGGGGCATCCACTTCATCGAGGAGGCAAAAGGGGCTCGGTTTGATCATATAGATGGCAAAAAGGAGGGACATGGCAACAAGGGCCTTTTCCCCGCCTGAGAGCAGCCCCATGTGGCTGAGCTTTTTCCCCGGCGGCTGGACCTCCACCAGGACGCCACTCTCCAAAGGATGGGCTTCATCAGTCAGTTTCAGGCCTGCCATGCCACCATTAAACAGAATGGGGAAGACTTTCTTTAGTTGCTCGTTGACTTCGTGAAAGGTCTTTCTGAATCTTTCAAGAGAGGTCTTGTTGATCTTGTTAATCGCTATTTCCAGGGATTGTATAGAGCTGATCAGGTCTTCCCTCTGGCCCTGGACAAACTGATTGCGTTCTTTCAATGCCTCATATTCTTTGATAGCCGTCAAGTTCACCTCTCCCAGCCTCTGCTTTAAGTCCTTTTGGTGCGCAAGCTTTTCTTCCACCTCGTTATTGGAAAACTCATCATCCATGTATTGAGTGTAAATGACCGGCAGTTCAAGACCGGTTTTTTCCCGCACTGTTTCTATCAGCCCGTTCATCTTAAATCGGATCTCAGAATGTTCCATTTTGGCCAGGTTGATCTCTTCTTTCAAGGCATCGATCTGTTCTTTCAGGGTTTCGGCCTTACTCTCTTCTTCTTTGATTGTGCTCTGAAAGGCATGCCGTTCAAGGTTGGCGTGGTTCACCGCCTCCTCGGCCTGTTCCAGATTCTGACAAAGTCCTTTCAGTTCCTCTTGAAGGATCGCACTTCGGGTCTCACTGTCGGTGCGTTTCTTATGGGATAAGGCCGTATCCTCTTCAATCTTTTCGAGCCTTTTTTGAGAATCATAGGCGTAGTCTTCCTTCATCTCCATTTCGCGAGAGAGACTCCGTTGTTCCTCCTGAAGGATCCGATAATCACCCTTGAGCTTCGCCAGTTCCTCTCGAAAAAGCTCAAACTCCTCTTCCGATTCTTTCAGCTCAGCCTCTTTTCGCGCGAAGTACTCCTCCTCTCGTTGACGGTTTTCCCTGTGCTCTTCCAGCACTTCCTCAACCCTCTTGAGCTCTCTTGAGTGCTTCCGTTCCTCTATGGCTTTTCTGTCCAGGTCTCCTGATATCTTCTGGGACAGATTATCAAGCTGTTCCAGTTCCTGACCTAAACGAAAGAGGATTTTCTCCAGATCATTCAGTTTATCCTGACAGGACCACTTATCTTCCTTCAACGCTTCCAAGGCATCGTCCTGGACTCGCAATTCCTCGACCACATTTTCCAGCTTGGCGTTCAGGGCATCCACCCTCTTTTGGGCATCCACCCTCCTTTGTTTAAGCTCCTCCATCTCCCTTTTTCTGGTCAACAGACCGCTGGAACTCCGGGCAAGTTTGCCGCCGCTGATGATGCCCCTTTGATCCACGACATCCCCTTCGGGCGTTATGAAACAGAGATTCTTGCCATTACTCTTCCAGAGGGACAGGGCCTGCTCCAGGTTGTCCACCAAGACGGTGTCTCCCAGGAGGGCGTTCAAAAGGGGTCTGTAGTCCTCGGGCACGGAGACCAGGTCCGACAGGGGAGTCAAAGAACCCTGCAGGGTGTCGTGATGGCCTTTTGGGAGATCTTGAAGAGGGACGAAGCTGCTTCTCCCCCTTTCCCTTTTCTTCAGATACTCGATCGCCAGTTTTCCATCATCCTGTGTTTCCACGATAATGTACTGGAGCTTATCCGAAAGAATCGCCTCGACAGCCTGTTCATATCTGGGATCCACTTGAATTACATCAGCCACCGTGCCGAGAATATGACCCTTTTGGTAGGGCTCGAGGTCCTGAGCCTTCATGATGGTCCTAACCCCCATCTTGAATCCTTCAAAATTGTCCGACAGGGCCTTCAGTCCGGCTAGTCGGGTGGCATGTATGTTGAGATCCGCTTCCGCCGACTTCAGTTCCGTTTCAATGCCCTCTTTGAGGGATTGTAACTCCCGGAAACGCATCTCCTGCTGTTCAAGAGAGGCCTCAATCTCCTCGATCCTTTCACAGAGGGCATCCCTGGCAAGATTCTTGACTTCGGAGGTCTGAAGAATCGACTCCATTTTCTCTTTGACCGATGCCGCCTCGCTCTCCAGACGGGATCGGCTGTCCGTGATCTGATGGAGCATCTTGTTCAGGTAGCCGGACTCATGGTTGAGACCCACGGCCCTGTTTTCGCCGGCATTTAATTTCTTCCTCGCGTCTTCATATTGTTCCTTGATCTCCCGCACAAATTCCCGCCGAGTACTCATCCTCTTCTCCCTCAGGGAGATCTCTTCCTCCATTTTCAGAGATCTTTCCTCGATCTCTTCAACGGCGTTTTGAAGGGCGCCCCTTTCCTCTTCGAGGGAGATGAGCCGTTCTTTTATCTCCTCCTTTTCGTCATGGAGCCTCAGATCAAGCTCCTGCTGCATTCTCATCTCAGTAGAAAGAGATTCTATGTCCGTCTCATACCTATGGACCTTCTCCTTCAAATCGAACCTGTTCTTCTGAAGCCCTGATAGAACCTCGTCTCTTTCTTCCAGTTCCAGATTCATGGTCTCAGTCCGGGCAAGGATGCTCGAACACTCTGTATTTTTGGCCACTTCCTGCTCCACAAGGGCCTCGGACGATTTCAGTTTTTCGCCCGACTCCCCCTTGAACTGGTGATAGGAGTTCGAATAGAAGACGAGTTCAAGGTGCTTGATCTCTTCGCAAATCGCCCTGTATCGTTTGGCCTTGTTGGCCTGCCTCTTGAGGGAGCGCATCTGTTTTTCAACTTCGCCCAAGATATCTTCTACACGTTGGAGATTGCTCCTTGTCAGTTCAATTTTCCGCTCAGACGCCTCAACCTTTTTCCTATATTTCGTGACGCCGGAGGCCTCTTCGAGCATCACCCTTGTATCTTCCGGCCTCTGTTCCACGATAGCGCCTATCTTTCCCTGACCGATAATCGAATAGGCCTTGTTTCCCAGACCGGTGTCCATGAAAATTTCCTGAATATCCTTGAGCCTGCAGGGGACATTGTTGATGCGATACTCGCTTTCTCCCGACCTGTACAGACGCCTGGTTATAGCTAGCTCCGCGTCCATGGCGAAGGGGGGAGGAAAGGAGTTGTCTCCATTTTCAAAGACTATCGATACCTCGGCCATTCCAAAGGGCTTTTGATCGCCGGAGCCATTGAAGATCACATCCTCCATCTTACGGCCCCTAAGCTGCTTCGGGCTCTGCTCTCCCATGCACCATCTGATGGCGTCAACAACATTGCTCTTCCCGCAACCGTTCGGGCCGACGATACCGCTGATTCCAAGAGGAAAGGTGATTTCAATCCTCTCCATAAATGACTTAAATCCCAAGACGGAAAGCTTTTTGATTTTCATGACGTTCTCCAAGGCTCCATTCTATATTATCATTATCATAGAATTCTCTAAGATACAGGCCTATAGTCGAGGCATGAACGGCCCTCGCAACGAGACCTTTGCAAAACGCCCCCTTTTGCCCAATTGCTGTGTCAGGTTCACATTTTGATCCTCGAAATATTCAAGATATTCCTCCGGTTAAAATTTTAGCCTTCCTTGCACTTGAACAAAATTGAGCTTTTTTCAAAGGTCTCGCAACCTTGTAGAGACCATGGGCATAACGGAATGGAACAATACAGACGAAAAATAGCAGGTTTGTACTATTTTGTAAAGTTTAAATACCACATGCTGTATAAGAAGGAAGCGAAAGCAGCAACATATGGGTATTCCCTATTATCTTGAGACGCTTGGTGGTTGAACACCGAGCCCCAGGACTTCTCTGTTGAGTCCTCCTGAGGGGATGATCTGACACTAAGGCTCTTGAACAAACTGAAATTATATTGACAAATCAAGCACTAACTCATTATGATTAAATTAAGTTTCAAAGCCATTAAACCTTTATCGGCTAAGAGGAATGACCTTGAAAAGCAGATATTTTACTCTACTGAACCTTGTTTGCGCCACCTCTCTCATTATCTTCGCTTTTGCCGTGCTGTCCGTTCAGGCGGCGGAGGATGAGAAGACATATGACATCCGTCTGACAAAGACCGCAGGAATAGAGCATGATATCCAGAAAGTGGAGGACAAAAAGGTCCTGACCGAGACAGTTACCGTGCGCGAGGGGGATTGGGTGTGGCAGCTTCTGAGGGAAAGGGGCTTGCTGGAGAAGCGTAATCTGGCCCAGGTCCTTTCCGTACTCAAGAAGCTAAACAAATCCCTGGCCAATATTGATCAGATCGAGCCGGGAGAGAAGCTCGTGATTCCCCTCAAGATCGTTCCTCTGGAGGGCCCGCCGGCACTTGCAGGGACTGCGGTGGAGACCCAGGCATCTATTCCCGATCTGAAGGATATGGATCTGGACAAATATACAGTGGAGCCTGGTGACAGCGTGATTAAGGTAATCAAAGGCCGTTACAATATCCCCACCAAAGAACTCCACACCACCTATCTGGATATGGTCAAGAAACTGAACCCATCCATTGAAAACCTCGATCTCATTCATCCCGGACAGAAGATCACCCTGCCGATTTACTCTCCCCAGGTTGTCAGAGAAGCCATCAGACCGGCCCCACTCCCAAGGCCTGTGCCTCTCCCCGAAGAGGCCCAGACCAGTCACAGTCCTCTGGCTCAGGAGCTTCAATCAATAGTGGAGGCATTGGGGGAGAGATGGATTGATACGGGACGGCACTTTGTCCCGACACCCTCAGGCGGGCAGATCGATCTTGAGGCAGCCTCTTTTCCCATTATGGATCTCAGGAGCGGTCTGAGAGTGGTGGTGGATCTCAACAATCAACTTCCCGACAGGATGGGAAACCTCATTCAATCGAGCTGGAGAAACTATCGGGTGGTTCATCTGACAGAGGTCGATGACCTCAGGTCGGCCTTGGACAGGATTTTGAGGAAGTGTGATTACTCAAAGGTTATCGGCAGGGGCGAGACCATGGAGGTGACCGGCGATATCCCGATTGAAATCAAAGGGGACTGGATCATCAAGTTCTCGGAGGATGACTCCGGGATCATCCCCGGAATTGTCGTGATCAATCTCAACGATGACAATCATCTCCATACACCGGGGGTGCTCAAGAATTACCTGGCCTCGCAGGGCATAAAGATCATCGACTATCCCGAAAAGGCGGATCCGATTCCGGAAGAGAACGTCGAGGACCCACGGCTCAAACCCTGTTCCGATCCATCGACCCTGGTCGAGTCTCTCTTGACACTGACCGGCCGGGAGTTTGATGCTCAGGTAAAGATCCCCGTTTACCAGAGTGAAAAGGCGGACCTCAAGCTGGTTGTGAGGGCCGATTTCTTCCTGAATGTCGACGGCAAAGACGCCATTATAGACATGACTGGCCTCGGCCCTGAAATCACCACCTTCCTAAGGGAGCACCAGCTAACTTTGCTCTCTCTTGCCGGAGAAAAAGACCCTTTGGCCCTGATCTCCAAGACCCTGGATTTCGTGGGTGTTCAATTTCATAAAGGTCCTCTCTCTTTTATGACGGCCGACAAGGCGAGCCCCAAGAATATCAGTTTCACCATACCGGGAATCCTGTTCCTGAATCCCAAGGAAATGGCGATTTTTGCCACTCAGAAGATCCTGCCGGATGATATCGCGGCATTTGTAGGACAAAAGGGCTACAAGATTTTAGGCCTGACATTTCCCGGGTAATTTTTCAACAATAAGGGGTATTGCGTTGGCAAGCGATATTGACATTGCCGTCATAGGAGGTGGGGTCATTGGGTGTGCAGTGGCCTGGGAACTTTCCCCTCAAGGAGGCCAGGTCTTCCTCTTTGAGAAAAACAGAGGCATCACCCAGGGCGAAAACCAGTCGACCCGCAATTCCGGCGTGATCCATTCAGGCATCTACTACGATCAGGAGACGCGGCCGAATAAGGCCTCCCTCTGCGTCAGCGGTAACCGTTTACTCTACGATTTCTGCAGAGACCACAAGGTCCCTGCTGTGAAGACCGGCAAGCTCATTGTGGCGACAAACGAGAGGGAAGAGGAGGTCCTGGACATCTACCTCGGACGGGCCAGGGAAAACAGGGTCCCGGATGTGGAAAAAATATCAGGCCGAAAGGCTGAACAACAAGAGCCTAATGTCAAGGCCAGGGCGGCCCTCATGGTCCCTTCCGCAGGCATTGTCGATCCTGTTTCTCTTGTGTATAGGCTCTATACTTTGGCCTCGGGAAAAGGTGTCCAGTTCATGACGGAGACAGAGGTGATCGAACTCGACATAGATAACGCCCGGACTTTGATCACGATCAAATACCCTGACGGGCAAACCGATCAAGTCAGGGCAAGGATTGTGATCAATGCCGCGGGCATCGAAGCTGATTGCATGGCCCGGCTGGTCAACCCCGCCTCCCCTTATGAACTGGATCCTGTTAGGGGGGAAAGCTACAAGTTTTACGGGCACAGGCGGGCGGAGCTCGAACTAAGAGGAACCAATATCTATCCCACACCGGAATCGGTCATCACACCACATGGCCGCCATTTTACTGTGGGTATACATTTGACACCGACCTTTGGGGACCTTGCCTGGCCTCCCCTTATTGGATCGACCGTGACGGTCGGACCCAAGCTTGTCCCTGTGGAGGATAGAAACGCATGGGCCGGTGAACCAACGCCCGGCACGATCTTCGCTGAAAAGGCCAGGTCCTATTTTCCGGGACTCAGAGACGAAGACCTGGAGTGGCACCAGGCCGGGATGCAGGCCCGTCTCAAAGGGTGCCCCGACTTTGTGATCGAATCGGACCCTGTATATGGCGGGTTTATCAATCTCCTTGGTATTGACAGCCCTGGCCTGACCTCATGTTTGGCCATTGCACGGGAGACGGCAAAAGAGGTCAAGAGGTGTCTCGGTTAGCCGCAGGACAGAGGGCCATAGGGGTGGCCTTTTCCTCCGGCTTTTTCGGGTTCTTTGCCCATGCCGGATTTCTCGCGGCCCTTCGAGAGTTCGGCATCTCACCTGTTGCCTACTCCGGCGCGAGTTCCGGCGCGATTGTGGCGGCCATGGCCGCGTCGGGAATGACCGATGCGGCGATCAAAAAGATGCTTTTTACAATCTCCAAGGAGGCCTTCTGGGACCCTGTGCCCCGGCCTTTCCTTGTTAGAAAGGCCCTTCGACTCTTCAGGGGTTTTTCAGGATATCTGAGAGGAGATGCCTTTGCCGCTCTTCTCGAGGAGTTACCTGTCCGGCGCCTCCAGGACTGCGCAGTGCCCCTGGCGATAGCCGTGACCGACCTGGTTCAAAAAGAGGGAGTGATCCTTAGGGAGGGAAATCTGCCCAAGGCGATCCAGGCCTCCGGCGCTGTGCCCATACTTTTCCAGCCTGTGGAAATGGACGGTTCCCTCTTTGTGGATGGAGGCATATCAAACAAGGCCCCTGTAAAGGCCCTGACCGATTTGACAGAGTTGGAATCGATTATCGTCCATTTTATAAGCTCTCAGAATCTTATGGAGAAAGGCGATGCCTTTCTGAAAAGGAGAATGACTCCATGGCACATTCACTACCTGACCTATAACATCGTCAGAGAGGAGGCGTACAAACGTCAATTAGAGAATGTGAGGAGGCAGGGCATAGAGGTCATTGAAATCAGGAACAAGACCCTGTCCATTGGACCAAACACGCTCGATCTCGGCCCTGCCGCCTATACGAGCGTCAGGGATTCAACAATGAAGACTCTAAAACGACTCCAAGGGCCAGAGTCTGAATTGGTATTGTCAAAGATCCCTCCCGCCTAAGGCGGCATATCCGCCCCAACTGATCCAGGAACTACCCATTCTGAGCCGACGACTATCTCCCCATGACTCGTCAAATGGATGACACCTGTTTGATCGCTGGCAGCAACTATCCCTATTTAACCTGCTGAAATAGAATGATATTCTTCGATATTGCCTTGCGGAGCAACGTGTCTGCAAGACTGGCACAGGATTTGCTCATCAAAGACCAGATGCAGAGGTCTCGTTCTCCAATCGAGCACTTGTCGAGGGGCGGATAAGCCCTTTCTTATCTCCAGCGCATTGACATCAGACTGCTCAGGCTCTTCGTATGGAACCAGTAAGGATGAAAAATATTCGGATCACCATTGTGGAAGACAGCCTTACCACGACTAAATTGATACAGAAAATACTTGCAAATCTGGCATATACGGTGTGTTCCACTGCCATGTCCGGAGAGGAGGCGGTCAGGATCGTTGGGGAGACGCATCCGGATCTCGTGCTCATGGATATTCTGCTTGAGGGGGACATGGATGGGATAGAGGCTGCTGAAGAAATCAGGAAAGAGTGGGATATTCCCCTTATTTTTCTTACCTCAGAGTCCGATGATGAGACCATCAGCCGGGCCAAGAGGGCCAGTCCTCACGGTTACCTGCTCAAACCGATACATGAAAGAGAACTCCACATTGCCATTGAAATCGCCCTTGCCAGGCATGGCGCGGAAATCAGGTTGAGGGAGAGCGAAGATCAATACCATACCCTTATTGAAAAGACCCATACCGGTCTGGCCACATTAACCACCACCGGTCGGATCCTGGAGGCCAACGAACCGCTTACGCGGATCATGGGAGTCAAAGACAAGGAGTCCTTGATAGGCAGGTCTATCCTTGAGTGGGCAACGCCGGAAAGTCACAGCGAATTCATCACGGAGCTGGACCGGCTACCCCAATCCGAAAAGGGGCTCACACTGGATCTGGCAACGGAGATTTCCCGTGGAGATGGCGGCATTGGTGGTCTCGTCATAGATGCCTCTATCCAGGAGACAGGCGAGGGACGGAAGATCGTCGCCATGATCCGGGACGTGACCGACAGGATGGAGGCTGAGAAGGCCCGGAAAAAAGCGGCCTCCATTCTGGACGCAATGGTGGATGGGATCGCGATCCTCGATATGAAAGGGAGGGTCCTGGAAATCAATCCTACCCTGAGCCTGCAATCGGGATATTCGGAATCTGAAATATACCATAAAGGTGCCTGTGAGTTTATAAGGCCTAGAGATGAGCAAAAGAAATTCAGCGAGGCCCTGACACGGCTTGCCTCCGGTAAACCGGTCCGTTCCTGCGAGTACATGTTACAAAACAAGCAGGGAGAGTTATTCCCTACAAACGTGAATCTGTCCGTGATCAGGGATAGTGACGGGGAGCCGGTGGAGATTATTGCCGTTTTAAGGGACATAAGCCTCCAAAAACGTTCCGAACAGGCCCTCAGGGAGAGCGAGGAGAGGTTTAGAATCCTTTCGGAGGCCGCTTTTGAGGCGATCTTCATTCATGATTCTTTGGACATTATTGAGGCGAACCAGACCGCGTATGAAATTTTCGGCTACAAACCGGAGGAGTTTGCGGGAAGATCCGTCTTGGAATTTCTGGCGCCTGAATCCAAAGATCTGGTGATGGAAAAATGGAGGTCGCGAGATAAAGAGCCCTATGAAGTCAGGGCGAAACGGAAAGATGGTACGACCCTTATCACGGAGGTGCGGGGGAAGCGTATTCCCTATCACGGAAAAACAGCTCAAGTGGCGACGCTCTATGATATTACCACGCATAAGGCCCTGGAAACCGATCTGATCAAGGCGAAGGAGATCGCAGAAAGGGCCAGCCAAGCCAAGTCGGACTTCTTGGCCGGCATGAGCCATGAACTCCGAACTCCCCTGAACGCTATCATCGGTTTTTCCGAAGTCTTAAAAGACAGGTTTTTCGGTGAACTGACACAGAAGCAGGAAGAATATGTCAGGGATATCCTGGAAAGCGGCACGCACCTTCTCTCACTCATTAACGATATTCTCGACCTTTCCAAAGTCGAGGCGAGGAGGATGAATATCGAATCCACGGAGTTCTCCCTGCATCCGTTAATGGAAAAAAGCCTGATACTGATCAAAGAAAAGGCCCTCAAACATGGGATAACCATAATAATGGATGCTGAGCCTCATCTCCCGCCTCTGGTCGCTGACAAGCGGAAGATAAAGCAGGTTGTCTTTAATCTCCTCTCGAACGCCGCCAAATTCACCCCCGACGGCGGATCCATCACCCTGTCCGCCCACTACCTGTCCTTCAAGAATGGGCGTCTTCTCTCAAGGGATGGAAAGGATGTGGTTCTTCCGGTGACCTATGATGATACCTGGAAAAGGAGTGAAGGACTGATAGCGATAGCCGTTGAGGACACAGGGATCGGAATCACGCCGGAAGAACAGGAGAAAATCTTCAATGAGTTCTTTCAGGTCCGGGGCGGTATGACCGACAAGACGCCCGGCACCGGCTTGGGACTTTCCCTTTCCAGGCGGTTTGTCGAACTCCATCACGGAAGGCTTTGGGTGGAAAGCGAAGGAAGGGGACGGGGGAGCAGATTTTCCTTTGCCCTCCCTCTGAGGCAAGGGGGCCCAGTGAATGAGGCGTGAGAACTGCGAAAGCAATCCAGACTTTATTGCTGAAGGGAAAAAGAAGAATCGATTATGGGAAAGGTGATACTGATTGTCGATGACGAGACCAAGAACGTCAAACTGCTTCGAGACCTCCTTCAGTTCAAGGGATACGACACCTTAGAAGCCCCGAACGGGAGAGAGGGTGTGAAGATCGCGAAAGAGCAGCAGCCCGATCTTATCCTTATGGACATTCAGATGCCTGTGATGGACGGTATTGATGCCACGAAATTGTTAAAGGAAGACCCCGCGACAAAAGAGATCAAGATTATCGCGCTCACTGCCTACGCCATGAAGGGCGACGACTCTGTCGCCATCGTGGCAGGGTGCGATGGATATATGACAAAGCCGATCGATACCAAAGAATTCGTCAACGACATTGAGTCGTATTTAGAGGTGTAGCACTTTTTTTAATTGTTTGTCTTTGAGATACTGAAATGTTGCGGAATGCAGGATGTTCCGCAGCCATGAATATCAAAATAGACAGGGAGGGAGATGCAATGAAGAGAAGGCTGGTCACCATGTTATGCGTGCTTGTCGTATCTGTTTGCATGGTGAATGTTGCTTCGGGGTTTGATCTGGGAGATATCATGATACATGGTTTTATGAGTCAGGGATACATGAAATCCTCAGATAACAATTTTATTGGGAATACGGAAGAGGGCACTTATGAATTCCATGAGATCGGTATTAATCTCGGGGTTCCCCTTACCGATGAACTCCGGTTCGGCGCACAGCTATTTTCAAGAGATATAGGGGAATATGGGAACAATGACGTCACTATTGACTGGGCCTTTCTTGCTTACGAATGGAAGGACTGGCTGAAACTCCGATTGGGAAAGGTCAAGTTACCCTATGGATTCTATAACGGCAAAAGAGATGCGGATATGCTCAGGACCTCGACTCTGTTGCCTCAGAGCGTCTACCCGGAATCCATCCGGGACTTTGTCGTCTCTTTTAACGGGGTCAGCGCTTACGGGAATCTGGATATCGGTGCTTTCGGGGATCTCGATTATGAAGTGTTCATGGGAACGGTGGATATAGAATCGGACAATCCATTTATGAGGAATCTCTTGTCTCTCATAGGTATGGGCCTCATAACCGAGGGGATCGACCCCATAGATTATTGGCTTTCCGTTGGGGGTGAAATGAACGACTTGGATATCGATGTGTCGCATTTCGAAGGGGGCCAGTTGATCTGGAATCTCCCGATTGCCGGTTTGCGGCTTGGAGGGTCCTACCTGCAGGGGAAAGGGGATGTTACTTCAGGAGCACTGGATGCAGAGATATCCCTGGATTCCATTGCGGTATTGTCGGCAGAATACGAGACAGGGCCGTTTATACTGACGGGTGAATACCTGAACTTGGATTGTGACATTGGCTTACCATTTTTGCCGCCTTATTCAGTGGGCATAGAGGGCTGGTACGGGAGTGTTTCATGGCAGGTCAATGAATGGCTCCGACTGGGCGCCTCCTATGGAGAGTATTATCCCAACTCTGATGACAAGGATGGACGTCTATTTGTCGGCGCAGGATTGAGGGATTATTACGCCTGGCAGAAAGACACTACGCTGAGCGTTCGTTTCGACCTCAACGATTATTGGTGCCTCAAGATGGAGACACATTTCATCAATGGTGTGGCCCAGTGTGATTTGGCGGAAAATCCCGGAATTATGGAAGAGGATTGGACGCTCTACACTCTCAAAACAAGCCTGGCATTCTGATAGATTGCTGTAGAGGAAGATCTCAATGAGAATGTTCAAGATAGTCGGATCCTTATTAACAGCACTCATGCTATTCAGTAGTACGGCCAATGCCGGTTGCCTGCTGATTGCGAACAGGTCCGTCACAGAGGCATCCATCAGCAAAAAGGATGTGAAGTTAATTTTTCTAGGCAAGAAAATCAAATGGAACAACGGCATGAAGATTCACAAGGCTCGATTGCTTCATGGCCCCACACATGAACAGTTCCTAAAAGAATATATTCAAAAGAGTGTCTACAGTTATGCCTCTTTTTGGAAGCTGGCCATTGTAACCGGTTCCGCTATTCCGCCAAAGTCGTTCAAGAGTGAGAAAGATTTAATAAAATATATCGCAGAGAAAGAGGGCTCTGTGGGATATATCTCAACCAAGACGCCTCATGAGGGTGTCGTGGTGCTTCCCGTTGAGTGAGCCTGCGATTCTTTTGAGACCAAGAAAGCAAGGTTACGCATTCATAAACCCTATGAAGAAACTGACTATACGCAAGACATCTCATAAAATCTGGTTGGGTATCAGTATCCTGATTGTTGCCTATTGCATGACAATTGTTGCATCCTTTGTCTCGAAACGAATCATTCGGCGGAATGCAATGAGCATAAATCAGGCTTCCCAGAAAGCCATTGTATTAGGGCAGGATTTCCTTTCCGACCTCAATAAACAAATGCAGTTGTATCAGAATGCGGTTGTGGCCAGTGAGCTATCCATGCTCGACGAGGCCGAGAAATACAGACAGTCGTGCATGGATATCTTGGACGCGTTGGAAGGAATTGAACATACCGGCTCTCCGACAGTGGGCCGCATTCGGGCCTTGAGGAACAAAATTGACAGGTATGGGAAGGATGCCAGACGGATTTATACCTCCATCATCGAACTCGAGGAGAGTGGCGATGTCTTTGCGAGCGAAGATATCTATGAGAAGTCTCAGGAATTGGCTGAGAGAAGAAAGCGGCTTTTAAGTGAGTCAAGCCAGTTGACTATAGCGACAAGTAAGGATTTGACCGATGCAACGAACAGGATAATGGCGACTAGTGAACGGAAAAAATGGTTTGAGGTGGCAACTCTTGTCATTGTCCTGATCGTATCCCTTATGATAGTCACTTTTGTCATCAGGAGGTTCATCACAAAGCCTATCGGTCAGATGACGGATGCTATCGAGGCCATGGCAAACGGTGATTTTGACATCAATATTGAGCATGAATCGAGTGATGAGATTGGTCGAATGGCCGACTCCATGCGGATTATGGTGGGTGCTCAGAAAGAAAAGATAGCATTCGCAAAATCAATCTCTGAAGGTGATTTAGGTGTTCGCCTGAAATCGAGATCTGAAAAGGATGTACTCGCCAAGGTCTTTCATTCCATGATCGACAGTCTGAATGTCAAGGCCAAGGTGGCGGAGAGCATTGCCAAGGGTGATCTTAATCAGAATATACAAATTGTTTCTGATAAGGACAAGTTCGGTAAATATTTTCAGAGTATGGTCGATAATCTGAGGGAAGTCGTACAGCAGGCCAATGTAATCGCTGGTGGAGATTATACATCTGATATTGCCCCTCGGTCCCAAGAAGATGAACTTGGTTATGCCTTGCAGAAGATGACGCAATCCCTTAGGGAAATGGCGGAAAGAAATGAAAGGCAGGTCTGGCTCAAGACAGGTGAGAGTGAGTTGAGCGAAAAATTGCGTGGAGATCCTGAGATAGGCCTGCTTTGTCAGAATGCCATCAATTTTTTGGCACACTATTTAGGAGCGCAGATAGGCAGTTTGTATGTCTTTGATGAGGACAGGGGGGTTTTGAAGCTCACAGGGAGATATGCCCTGGATATGGATAATCATCTCAACGAAACCATACAGATCGGTCAGGGACTTGTGGGACAGGCCATCCTTGAAAAACGGATGCTCGTGACGACCGATATCCCGGAAGACTATGGTCGTATAAAATCCGCCCATGGGGCGGCCCCTCCCCGGAATATAGTTGTTGTTCCTGTGATCCATGAAGACAAATTGAGTGGCGCCTTAGAACTCGGCTCGTTCAAGGAGTTTTCCGATCGTGCATTGGATTTTCTTGATCTTGTAATGGAAAACCTTTCCATTGCCCTTCATTCCGCTCAATCGCGAGAAAAGATGAAGAAACTCCTACAAGAGACCAAACGACAATCCGACGCTCTTCACCAGCAAAAGGATGCTCTGAAAAAATCCAACAAGGAATTGGAAGCCCAGACCTTGATGCTCAAAAGGAGTGAGGAACAGCTCAAGGAACAGCGAGAAGAACTGCAGGCAACCAATGAAGAACTTGAAAGAAGGACGATCGATCTGGAAGAGCAAAAGACCCAGATGGGGAAGAGAAACATCGAGCTGGAAGTGGCCAGGAATGAGCTTGAACAGAAGACCAAGGAGTTGGAAGTCACCAGCAAATACAAGTCTGAATTCCTGGCCAATATGTCTCACGAATTACGCACACCGCTGAACAGCCTGCTCATTCTCTCTCGGGATTTGGCGGAGAATAGAGAGGGGACCCTTTCAGAAGAGCAAATTGAGTCTGCGAAGATTATTCATAAAAGCGGCAATGATCTGCTTTCTCTTATAAATGACATCCTGGACCTTTCCAAAGTGGAAGCGGGGAAAATGCCGGTCCATATTGAGACAGTTCACCTAAAGGACATAGCCGACAATATCTCCATGCAATTCAAACCTGTCATAGATGAAAAGGGTTTAGAGTTTAATATAAACCTAAACAGCGAGATTCGTCCTACAATAAAGACGGATCAACAGAGAGTGGAACAGATCATAAAGAATCTTGTTTCGAATGCCAGCAAGTTTACCGACAAAGGAAGTATCACCGTTGATTTCAGGCGTGCTGACAGAGACGTGGAACTCGTTGAGAGCGGATTGTCCCCTCATGAGACATTAGCCGTCTCAGTGATGGATACGGGAATGGGCATACCTGAGGGCAAACAGAGAGAGATATTCCATGCGTTCCGACAGGCGGACGGCAGTACCTCCAGAAAATACGGTGGTACCGGGCTGGGGCTTTCGATTTCCCGCGAATTTGCAAAAATACTGGGGGGGGAGATTCAATTGACCAGTGAAAAGGGAAAGGGTTCGACCTTTACCCTGTTCCTGCCCTTTGAATTTGGCGAAAATGTGGGAGACGAAAGATCTGAAACAGAGACAGCAATATCCATGACTATCTGTGATGCCGAAGAGGTGTCGGAGAAGATAGAGGGGCCTTATATAACGGATGACAGGGGCCACCTGAAGGAAGAGGAGGGTATTGTATTGGTCATAGAGGATGATAAGGAATTCGCAAAGATCCTTATGGACCAATGCCATGAAAAAGGGTTCCACTGTCTGGCCACGGCAAGCGGGGAAGAAGGCTTGGAACTGGCTGAAAAATATATGCCCGACGCTGTCATACTGGATGTCAATCTTGAAGGAATAAACGGGTGGACAGTGTTGAACAGGCTAAAGGAGAATATGAAGACCCGACATATTCCCGTGCATATGATGACGGTTGAAAAAGAAGGCACAACCGATCATAAACAGCTTGGAGCCCTCAGTTATCTGGTTAAGCCGATAACAAAAGAACAGTTGGAGACTGCATTTAACGAGATTGAAGGTTTTGTGGGAAGAGGAATGAAGAGGCTTCTGATCGTGGAAGATGATCGGGGCATGAGAACGACCATTAAGAATGTGATCCAAAGTGATGATGTGGAAATTCAAGAGGCTGACAGCGGTGTGTCAGCCATCAAAGCACTGAAATCGACTGAATTTGACTGTATGGTATTGGATCTGGGACTTCCTGATATGTCCGGTCTTGAATTGCTCAAGACAATAGAGGAGTATACAGATGTGGTTGTCCCCCGAGTCGTTGTGTATACGGGAAAAAGTCTCACGAGAGAGGAAGAAAGAGAACTGCGGAGATACTCCCAGGCGATCGTTATAAAGGCGGATCAATCGGAAAAACAACTCTTAGATGAAACGGCGCTTTTTATGCATAGGGTTGTTGCCTCCATGCCGAAAGTCAAACAAGAAATGATCGCCGAAGTCCGCAATACGGAACATGTCTTAAAAGACAAGAAGATCCTGGTAGTGGATGATGATATGAGAAACGTTTTTGCCCTGGCAAAGCAGCTGAAGCACAAGGGAATCAAAGTCTTCAAGGCTGAAAACGGCAAAAAGGCCCTTGAGATAATGGAACGGGAGCCTGATATGGACCTTGTCCTGATGGATATCATGATGCCTGTGATGGATGGTTTTGAGGCAACCAGAAGGATCAGAGCCCAGGAGAGATTTTCTAAATTGCCCATTATCACACTGACGGCAAAGGCAATGAAGGGTGATCGTGAAAGATGCATGGATGTGGGCGCTACCGATTACTTGACCAAACCGGTGGATATGGACCGCCTGTTCTCCGTTATGAGGATGTGGCTGTATCGCCCTCAAGCGGCTTGATGCTCGACACTTAGGGGTAGGCCGTCTTTTGAAGCAGACGGAAAGTCCGATGGAAGGGAGGTGATTGAAGCTCTGTGGTGATGATTAATTTCTTGTTGAGTTTTAATGGGGTTCGGCGGCTTGCATGACAAGGACATAGGATGAAACGTGCACCACCCGGCTCACATCGGTGGAATTGATGTGATTACCGGTATTTTGTTCATAGAAGATGTGTGTAGAGAGTAGAATGGAAGAAAGACAAAAAATCTTGATTGTAGATGACAGATCTGAAAACCTCTATGCCTTGACCAATGTGCTCAAGGACCTGGATGTCGAGGTTGTCGAGGCATCGAGCGGTAATGAAGCCCTGGTGGCCACTCTGAATAACTCCTTTTCGTTAGCGATCCTTGATGTACAGATGCCTCAGATGGATGGATACGAGTTGGCAGGGCTTCTGCGGGAAGAAGAAAAAACCAGGGATGTGCCGATCATTTTCCTTTCGGCCATCTATTCCGATGACTTCCATGTTTTCAAGGGATATGAGGCAGGCGCCGTGGACTTTATCACAAAACCCTACAAACCCCTGCTCCTTCTCAGCAAGGTGAAGGCCTTTCTGGAGCTTGACAGAAAAAGACATGAGCTCAAAAGAGCCAAGGAAGCAGCCGAGGCGGCCAACCGAGCCAAGTCCCTCTTCCTGGCCAACATGAGTCATGAGCTTCGGACCCCTCTAAATGCCATTATCGGGTTTTCCGAAATTCTGGGGGAACGGTATTTTGGACAACTCAACGAAAAGCAGGAAGAATATGTGAACGATATACTGGAAAGCGGAAGACATCTTCTCTTGCTGATAAACAACATCCTCGACCTTTCCAAAGTTGAGGCAGGCAAGATGGAAATCGAATCGACGGAATTTTTCATTAACGAGGTTCTGGAAAAGGGTTTGACGATGATCAGGGAAGAGACCTCGAATCATGGGATATCCATAAAAGTGGCTATTGAGCCTATCATCCCTCGTCTCTTTGCCGATAAACAAAAAATAAAGCAAGTCATCTTTAACCTTCTGTCGAACGCTGTCAAATTTACGCCCGACAATGGAACAATCTCCTTGTCTGCTCGATATCTCTTGGTTGAAAATGGTCATGTGTTGACAAAGGAGGGGCAGGAGATCACTTTGCCGGTGACCTATGATGATACATGGAAAAAGAGTGTTGGGCTGATAGAGATAGCCGTTGAGGATACAGGCATAGGAATCACGCCGGAAGACCAGGAGAAAGTCTTTAAAGAGTTCTATCAGGTCCAGGGCGGCATGACCGACAAGACACCCGGCACGGGTTTGGGATTGTCCCTTTCCAGGCGGTTTATTGAGCTGCACGGCGGGACCATATGGGTAGAAAGTGAAGGGAGGGGACAGGGCAGCAAATTTTCTTTTCTCATTCCCATAAGTGAGGCGAGTCCCCCATCTTAAACAACAAAAGACCCAGAACAGGAGGCTGGTTCTCCGAATCGAGGAATCATTTGATCAATGGAAGACGAAGTTCAGACAAAAAAAGCGCCCCTCATCCTGGTCGTGGATGATGAAGACCTCAACCGCCGACTCATGGAGGCAATGCTTGTGCCTTTGGGATATGATGTGAGTCTCGCGCGGGAAGGGAAAGAGGCCCTTGAACAGGTCAGAGAATGTCAACCCGATTTGATTCTCCTCGACATCATGATGCCGGGGATAGATGGTTTTGAGGTCGCAAAGAGACTGAAGGGTGATCCGGACACCCGTATCATCCCTATTGTCATGGTTACCGCTCTCAATGATGTTGAAGACCGTGTCAAGGCCCTTGAAGCTGGGGCCGATGACTTTCTGACAAAGCCTATAGACAAGGTCGAGCTGAGAGCACGGGTCAAATCTCTCCTCAAAGTCAAGGCATACAGCGATCACATGCGCGATTACCAGCAAGAGCTTGAGAGGGAAGTCACTCGTCAGACCCGAAAGTTACGGGAGGCCTTCAAAAAAGCGAAAGACGCCAGCCTGGACACCATCTACCGGCTTTCCAGGGCAGCGGAATACAAAGATGAAGACACAGGAGGCCATATTCAACGGATGAGCCATTATTCCTCGGCCATTGCCGAAAGAATAGGTATGGATGGGCAAGAGGTTGAAACGATCCTCTACGCGGCCCCCATGCACGATGTAGGCAAAATAGGCATTCCCGACAAGATCCTTCTGAAGCCTGGCCCGCTCAACCCTGATGAATGGCAAATCATGATGGAGCATACCACAATAGGGGCCAAGATCCTGGAGGGGGGCGATTCGGAAGTTATCGCCCTCGCCGAGGTTATCGCCCTGACCCATCACGAGAAGTGGGACGGGAGTGGGTATCCGAAGGGGCTTGCAGGCGATGAGATCCCAAAGGCCGGGCGAATCACGGCCATCGCGGATGTCTTTGATGCACTTACCTCCAAACGGCCTTATAAGCAGGCCTTTTCAGTGGAAAAGACGTTTGGAATCATGAGAGAGGGCAGAGGAAAACATTTCGATCCGGATCTGATAGATACCTTCTTTACCATGGAAGAGGAGATAGTGGCCATCAGGGAGAAATACCTGGACGTATAGAGTTCATCTGAACAGGAGTTCATGAAGTTCTCGGACGGAGCCTATACCTGATAGTCTCATGCCTTCCAGCTTTTTCATGCCTTCCAGGTTGCTCCGCGAGAGTATGCAATGGGAGAAGCCGAGCTTCTTCGCCTCCCTGATCCTAAGACCCGGTTGGCTGACCCCCCTTATTTCACCACCAAGGCCTACTTCACCGAACAGGACCGTACCGCGACGCACAGGCCTGTCGACAAAACTGGACATCATGGCAGAGACTATACCGAGATCCGCGGCCGGTTCATCAACTCTGAGTCCTCCTGCCACATTGACGAAGATGTCCTGGTCTCCCAACTCCATTCCCACCCTCTTTCCGAGGACAGCCACGAGAAGTGAGATCCGGTTGTGGTCTACGCCGACCGATGTTCGTCTGGGCACTCCCAAGGGGCTGGGTCCTACGAGGGCCTGGATTTCCACGAGCAGGGGCCTTGTCCCTTCCAGACAGGGAATAACGACGGAACCGGACACATCCCCTGATCTCTCTTCAAGAAAGATGCGGGAGGGATTATCCACCTCCTGAAGACCGCTGTCTTTCATTTCAAAGACGCCGATTTCATTGGTGGAACCAAAACGATTCTTGACCGACCTCAATATCCTGAATACATGCCCCCTGTCTCCCTCAAAATAGAGGACCGCATCGACAAGGTGTTCCAGGACTTTCGGCCCGGCAAGGGCGCCGTCTTTGGTTACATGGCCGATGAGGCACACTGGGGTCCCGGTCTCTTTGGCAAAGGCCATAAACCGCATGGCCACCTCTCTCACCTGGCCGATGCTTCCAGGGGCGGACGCAAGGGCCTCTGTGTAGATCGTCTGGATAGAGTCCACGGCCAGGAGATTCGGCTTGAGAGTCTTGAGCTTCTCGACGATATCCTCAACGCATGTGGAGGTCATGACATAGAGGCTATCGGAATCAATTGATAGCCTCTCAGCCCTCAATTTGATCTGTAAGAGGGATTCTTCTCCCGAGAGATAAAGGCCGCGGCAGCTCTTATTGGAGAGCCCTGCAAGTACCTGGAGAACAAGGGTGGACTTCCCTATGCCCGGGTCGCCTCCGATCAATACGAGAGAGCCGGGGACCAGCCCGCCGCCAAGGGCTCGGTCAAATTCCAGAAGACCGCTTTTCAGCCTCATCTCGGGTACTAGGCTGATCGCATTCAGGCATTCAGGCTTGGGTGCCTTTGACTCCCTTGGCGGCCCGACCGCAGCGACGATCTCCTCAACCATGCTATTCCATTGTCCGCAATCGGGGCACCGTCCCAGCCACTTTGGCGTCTGACACCCGCAATCCTGACAAACAAAGAGGGACCTATTCTTTTTGACCATTTTCCTGGACCGGCTTACTTGAATAATCGGAGGGCGTTTCTCTTATGACCCTCGCCTGAATTTGTACCAGTGATCCGGTCGATGTGTCAATGAGGGGAATTTCTTTTTGAAGCATTGGCCTTAGAATCGATCAACAAGGTTGACTTGACCCCTACAGGGAAACTAAACTTAATGTTGTCCCTGCAATTTCCCGGAAAGAAAGGGGAAATCGAAGGACCATGAGGCGACAAAATATCCTCATAGCCTTTGAGAGGGAAATTCATCTTTCAGTAAGGATGATTCATGAGCGGTAAGACTATCCTGGTAACCGGCGGCGCCGGGTTCATCGGCACGAATTTTGTTCATCATATCCTTTCGACCCGGCCGGAGTGGCACATCGTCAACCTGGATGCCTTAACGTACGCGGGGAATCTGGGTAATTTCAGTGATCTTTCCGGCGAAACAGCCAGGAGGCATGAATTTGTCCGAGGTGATATTGGGGACCCGATCCTCCTGGAGAGGCTCTTCTCCTCGCGGGAATTCGACGGCCTTATTCACTTCGCCGCTGAATCCCATGTGGACCGTTCGATCCTTCGGCCCGAGGCCTTTGTTGAAACGAATGTAATGGGAACTTTCCGACTCCTCGAGGCTGGTCTCGCCCACTGGGAGGGACGTGGGAGACCGGATGATTTCCGTTTCCTCCACATTTCCACCGATGAGGTTTACGGCAGCCTTGGTCGTCAAGGATATTTTACCGAAGAGACGGCCTATGATCCATCCAGCCCTTACTCGGCCTCAAAGGCCTCATCCGACCATTTTGTGAGGAGCTTTTTTCGGACCTATGGCCTGCCCACCCTTATTACGAATTGCTCAAACAACTTCGGCCCCTACCAGTTTCCTGAGAAGCTTATTCCCTTGATGATCATCAATATCCTGGAGAAAAGGCCTCTTCCCGTCTATGGGGAGGGTGAAAACAGGCGGGACTGGCTCTATGTCGCGGACCATTGCCGCGCCCTGACAATGGTCTTTGAAAAGGGAAGGCCAGGACAAACTTACAATATCGGCGGTGGAACGGAACGGCGGAATATCGATATCGTCTATCTCTTGTGTGATCTCCTGGATGCCCGCCTGGGCCGTGCAGCAGGAGAATCCAGCAAGAAGCAGGTCCGATTCGTCCCTGACCGGCCGGGCCATGACTGGCGTTACGCTATTGACGCGAGTAAGATCCGGAGAGAACTGGGTTGGCAACCGGAGCATTCGTTTGAAGAGGCCCTGGAGGCCACGATTGACTGGTATGTGGATCATATGGAATGGATTGATGCTGTCAGGACGGGTGAATATCGCAAATGGATCAAGGAAAACTACCAGGATCGTTCATGAAAACATTGAAAGGATCGGGTATATGAAAGGAATCATTCTTGCCGGGGGGGCAGGCACGAGGCTCCACCCCATTACGCGTGTTCTCAGTAAACAGATCCTTCCTGTTTATGACAAACCCATGATCTACTATCCCCTTTCCATATTGATGCTGGCAGGGCTGAGAGACATTCTCATTATCTCGACACCGCGAGACCTACCCCAGTTTCAGGCCCTCCTGGGCGACGGATCACAGTGGGGACTTTGTTTCTCCTATGCTGAACAGCCAAGACCTGAGGGACTGGCCCAGGCATTTGTCATCGGGGCCGATTTTATCAATGACGACAATGCCTGCATGATACTGGGAGACAATATTTTTTATGGACATGGATTGTCTGAGAAACTCAAAAAGGCTGCGGCCCTTAAAGAGGGGGCCATTGTCTTCGGCTATTGGGTGAAAGACCCGGAGAGGTACGGTGTCGTCTCTTTTGATGCTCAGGGCCGAGCTGTGGACATCCAGGAAAAGCCGACCAGTCCCTTGTCCAATTACGCTGTCACGGGGCTCTATTTTTACGATAATCGGGTCAAGGAGATTGCCTCTACACTCAAACCCTCCAAAAGAGGGGAATTGGAGATCACGGACATCAACCGCACTTATCTTGAAATGGGGTGCCTCTGCGTGGAGAAGCTGGGTCGGGGAATCGCATGGCTTGACACAGGGACCCATGAGAGCCTGATGCAGGCCTCAAATTTTATCCAGGTGATCGAGGAGCGGCAGGGACTCAAGATCTCCTGCGTCGAAGAAATCGCCTTTCGCATGGGTTATATTGATGCGGCAAAACTTGAGAAGCTTTCAGCCCCTTTGATGAAGAACGGTTATGGAGCCTACCTTCTGGATATCCTGAAACAGGGGAGGCCTTGAGGTGAAGATCCTGGCGACCGAACTGGAGGAGGTTTTTACTGTCGAACCGGATGTCTTTACAGACACCCGTGGCTTTTTCATGGAAACCTATCACCACAAGAGATACGCCGGCCTGGGCCTGAAGGAGATATTTGTCCAGGACAACCTCTCCTACTCGGTTCGTGGGACCCTGAGAGGATTGCATTATCAGTATCCACACGGTCAAACCAAACTGGTACAGGCGATCAGCGGAGAGATCTATGACGTGGCCTTAGATATACGCCGGGGTTCGCCCAACTTCGGACGATGGGTCGGGGCTCCACTGTCAGACAAGAATCGACGGCAGCTTTACATTCCCGAAGGTTTCGCCCATGGATATTGTGTCCTGAGCGAGACGGCCATTGTGATGTACAAATGCAGTCGGTTCTACGCGCCCGATCATGAAAAAGGCATTCTCTGGAATGACCCTGGCCTGGGTATTGCATGGAAGGTCGATGATCCGTTGCTTTCAGATAAGGATGGTCAATCGCCTTGCCTCAGTGATGTGGATCCCGAGTCTCTCCCTTTGTACAAACCAGGCAGATAGGTCCGAGAAAAAGGTCTGTTGCGATCTTGACAGGGACTCGAGAATTATCTAAAATTTCACGGCTTATGAGGACTGGCCTTTGTTTTATAAAATGAGGAAACGAACACTATGAAGTATAAAAAAATCACTTTGGTATTTCCAGGACAAGGCTCTCAGTATCTGGGCATGGGAAAAGACCTGTATGATGAATACAAGTTTGTCAGAGATATATTTGATGAAGCGAATCAGATACTCGGTTATGATATTTCAGAGAAATGTTTTAAAAAGAAGAAGAGGTTGGGTAAAATCATACCGGGCGTCGATCTGGACAAGACGATCTACACTCAGCCCGCCGTTCTGATCACGAGTTATGCGTGTTTCAAAGCCCTTGAAGCAAAATGCAGGAAGAGCGGTGTGGAATTGAGCTATACTTTTCTCGCAGGCCATAGCCTGGGAGAATATACGGCACTCCTGGTCTCACAATCGTTGGATTTCAAGACCTGTGTGGACCTTGTCCAGAAGAGGGCCTCCTTTATTACCGAATTCGCCAATCACTACCCTGACGCCGGGTTGATGGCGGTCGTAGATAAGGGCAAGGAACTTGATTACGACGCCATGGACTCCCTGTGCAAGAAATTTCAGGTCTACATGACATTGGCCAACACCAAGAATCAGGTGGTCGTCGGTGGCTTTAAGAAAAACCTTGGAGAACTCTCCCGACATATAAGGAAGGATGGGAAGATCGCTACCATGCTTAAGGTGGAAGGCCCCTTTCACACCCCCCTGATGAAGCCGGCAGCGGATCGTTTCAAGAAAGAGCTGCAGAAGAGCAGCATACAGATCTCCCTGAAGCCTGTCATAGCAAACGTCACAAGTGAGGCCCTGGCGGATCCCGACCACATCAAGAGAGAACTGTACCATCAGATTTATCAATTTGTCGACTGGAAGAGTACCATTGAAAAGATCGTTGCCAATGGAGGAGATCTCTTTATTGAGGTGGGTCCGAAAAAGGTCTTGACCAACATGATTCGAGGCATTGCCCCATCCATACCGCGGCTGAATGTGGAAGACCTTCAGTCTCTTGACAAGACTGTGAAGGAATTGGTGTCCTGATCAAAAAGACATGATGTCGAAGTGGGTTTTTTCCAGCGCTCTTATTCGGTCTCTTAATCTACCCGCCTCTTCAAATTCGAGCCTTCCGGCAGCCTCCTCCATTCTCGCCTTCAGATCGTTGATCCGCGCCTCCAGCTCTTGAGGCGTCAAATAGGCTTGTTTTGCCTCGGCGACCTTGGGGATGGTCACATAATCGGCCTCATACACGGAACTCAGTATATTGTCTATATTCTTTTTGATGGTCGAGGGCGTGATCTTGTGGGCCCTGTTGAAGGCCAGCTGAGTCTCCCTGCGCCTGTTGCATTCCTCCATGGCCCTCTCCATGGAACCGGTCATGACATCAGCATAAAGCACAACCGTCCCGTTCACGTTTCTCGCGGCGCGGCCGCAGGTCTGAATGAGTGATCTCTCAGACCTGAGGAACCCCTCCTTGTCGGCATCAAGTATGGCCACAAGTGAGACTTCGGGAAGGTCCAACCCTTCCCGCAGAAGATTGATGCCGATCAGCACGTCAAACACCCCCAGCCGGAGGTCCCTGATAATCTCCATTCTCTCAATAGTCTTGGTGTCTGAATGCATGTAGCGACATCGAACCGCCAGCTCCGAGTAGTATTCGGAGAGGTCCTCAGCCATCTTCTTGGTCAAGGTCGTGATAAGGACCCGCTCCTGTCTCTCCACCCTTTCCCTGATCAGCCCAAGAAGATCATCCACCTGGTTTGCGGCAGGCCGGACCATGATCTCAGGATCAATAAGACCGGTGGGTCGGATGATCTGCTCCGATATCCTCAGGCCCTTTTCCATTTCGTAGGGTCCGGGGGTGGCTGATACATAAAGGACCTGCCCGGCCTTTGACTCAAACTCATCGAATCGGAGCGGCCGGTTGTCTAAGGCTGAAGGCAGGCGGAATCCATAGTTGACGAGCGTCTCTTTCCTCGATCGATCCCCTCGGTACATTCCGATGAGTTGGGGTACCGTGATATGGCTTTCATCGATAATAGTCAGAAAACCTTTTGGAAAATAGTCGATCAGCGTAGGCGGTGGATCTCCCGGCTTTCTACCGGTCAGGTGCCGGGAGTAGTTCTCGATCCCGTTGCAGTAACCGATTTCCACCATCATTTCCAGGTCGAACAGGGAACGTTCCTCAATCCGCTGGGCCTCAACAAGTTTGTCATGTGCACGAAAGAAGGCGACCTGTCCTTGCAGTTCCTCCTTAATCCCTTGTATGGCCCTTTCCCTGATCTCCACCGTGGTTACATAATGGGTGGCGGGATAAATGGTGATTCTATTGAGGGAATTGACGACCTTGCCCGTTAAGGGATCAATGACGTAGATCTCCTCCACTGTATCCCCGAAAAAACTGATACGGATCGCCCTCTCATCCTCATGGACAGGATAGATATCAAGGACGTCCCCCCTTACTCGAAACCGTCCTCGATAGAAATCGACATTACCCCGCTCGTAGTGGATTTCCACCAGCTTCCTTACCGCATCTTCTCGTGCCAGGGTATCGCCCTTTTCCACATAGAGGAGCATGTCATGATAGGCCTCGGGAGAGCCGAGCCCGTATATGCACGACACACTTGCCACGATAATGACGTCATCCCGGTCCAGAAGGGACCTTGTGGCGGAATGCCTCATCTTATCGATGTGATCGTTTATGGAGGCATCCTTCTGGATATAGGTGTCTGATTGGGGGATATAGGCCTCGGGCTGGTAGTAATCATAATAGCTGACAAAGTACTCTACGGCATTATGGGGGAAGAGATCCTTGAGTTCCCCGTAAAGCTGGGCGGCCAATGTCTTGTTGGGTGCAATAATCAGAGTGGGCTTCTGGACCTCTTCAATGATATTCGCCATTGTAAAGGTCTTGCCGGAACCGGTGACGCCCAAGAGGACCTGGTGTTCGAGCCCTTCAAGGATTCCTTTGGAAAGGGCCTGAATCGCCCCTGGTTGGTCCCCTTGCGGCCTCAGATCAGTCTGGATTTGAAACATCGAATCTCCAGGTCGTTCCCTTGGGCCCGTCTTCTAGGACGACTCCCCTCGTTTTCAAATGATCCCTGATTGCGTCGGCCCTGGTCCAGTCCTTTCTTGACTTGGCAGAGGTCCGCTCTTGGATGAGCCTTTCTATCTCGACAGGGTCCACGCCCTTGTCGGCCGTGGAAATTTGATCAAAGAACTCCGATGTCGATTCTCTGAGCAGGCCGAGAACGCGGCAGGCAGAGTAGATCTGCTGTCGGGCATTCCTCAATCGATCCTGGAAAGCCACTGACCCGACATCATCGGAATCCATCAGCCTGTTCGTTTCCCTGACTTTTTCAAATATCAGGCCGATGGCCCCTCCCGTGTTCATGTCATCATCCATGGCCGCAATAAAGGACTCTATGAATGGGGAAGGGTTTTCACCAGTGAGCAGGCCCCTTGTGCTGAGGATCTCCTCTCTCATCGGGCCCAGGAGCTTTTCCAGACGATCGAAGGTCCTGTATATGCGGACAAGACCGCTCCGGACGCCTTCGATAGCGCTTTCTGAAAGATCGAGAGGAGTCCTGTAATGGGTGGACAGGAGGAAGAGGCGGAGTACCTGGGGATGGTATTTCTCGAGGGCGTCTCTGATCGTCAGAAAATTGCCGAGGGATTTGGACATCTTCTCCGACTCAACAGTGACAAACCCATTATGAATCCAGTACCTGGCAAAATGGCCGCCATTCGCCCCAATGGATTGAGCCCGTTCATTCTCGTGGTGTGGAAACAGGAGATCCCTTCCCCCACCGTGGATATCAAAGGTGGGGCCCAGATAATGATTGCTCATGACAGAGCACTCAAGATGCCAGCCGGGCCTGCCGGGGCCCCATGGGCTCGGCCATTGGGGCTCGCCCGGTTTGCCCCCTTTCCAGAGGACAAAATCCATGGGATGTCGCTTCTTCTCATCCACGGCAACCCTGCTGCCGGCCTCCATATCATCCAGTCTTCTACCGGAAAGGGATCCGTAACCCCTAAAGCTCTCCACCGAAAAGAAGACCTCGTCCCCAACCGAATAGGCATGGCCTTTTTCCAAAAGAGTGATGATCATCTCTATCATGCCTTCAATATGTTCCGTGGCCCTCGGTTCAACATCGGCCTCTTCAACATAGAGCCTGTCCATGTCTTCATGGAAGGCGTCGATATATTCCTGGGCCAGATCGCCTGTTGCCTTGCCCAAACGGTTGGCCCTGTCTATAATTTTGTCATCTACATCGGTGAAATTCCGGATATACGTGACCTCAAGCCCCTTTGCCCTGAGATATCGGACGAGGACATCATAGACAATGGCGGATCGGGCATGGCCGACATGGCAGAGGTCATACACCGTCACGCCGCAGACGTAGATGCCGACCCTTCCTTGATGCATAGGTAGAAACGTCTCTTTCTTTCCCGTGGCTGTATTGTATAATCTGAGATTCAACTGTTCGCTCCTTATACAGTGGTCGTTCAAAAAGGTGCCTCCGCTCCTGTTACCATGCCTCAAAGGCCTGAATCGAAGGACATTTCATGTATCACTCTGGTCAATATTTCCCCTGTTGTCAAGGTGGTTGAAAAAACATGAGGACAAAATGGGGGTGAACCCCTTGACAGAGGAAAAAAAATTCCCTATGCTGCCCTCCAACAGAATCCGTGGTCACTGTAGAACGGTTCTGCGACACTCATAATACTTCTCGTCAACTATTGCATGGGGAAGGCTCCTTGCCTCCAACTCATAGCCCTTGCATAAAGGACTTTTGCCCTGTTTTCATTTAATTACTTAGTCCGCTCCCATCTGATCTCGCAAGGATGGCCCCATGAGCCTTTGTTATAACACATTAACGGGATTGAATGATCCGAGGCTTTTCTTGTTCGAAAGGGGGTAATCATCCGTGCCCAGAGGAAAGATCGAAATCATCGAGGAATTCTGTAAGGGTTGTCAACTCTGCGTCCATTTCTGCAGCAAAGAGTGCATTGAGATCTCACGTGACCGATTCAGTCCGAACGGGTTTCTCCTGCCTGAATTTGTCAATGAAGAGGCCTGTATCGGCTGTGGTATCTGCGGCTGGATGTGCCCGGAATGCACCATCGATGTTTACAGATATGTAGAGGATTAGCCCGGACCTCATGGTCATCTGAGACAAAGGGCTCTAACCCGTTTCTATCAGCAAAAAAAGGAAAACGATCATGCCGGAGAGGATGTTGATTTCAGGTAACAACGCCGTAGCAAGAGGCGCGATTCAGGCCGGATGCAAGTATTTTTTTGGGTATCCCATTACGCCCCAGAGCGAGATTCCCGAATTCATGTCCAGAGAATTACCCAAGATTGGCGGGGTCTATGTCCAGTCCGAGAGCGAGAGCGGCTCGATTTACATGGTTTACGGCGGTGGGTTGACAGGTAAGAGGATTATGACATCCACCTCCAGTCCCGGATTGAGCCTGATGGCTGAAGGGATATCCTATCTGGCCGAGCAGGAGATATCGGCGGTGATTGTCAATGTCGTACGCATGGGGCCGGGCATCGGTACAGGTGGACAGGGAGGGCAGACAGATTATCTCCAGGTTACGAAGGGGTGTGGACATGGGGGATACCACGCCATTGTGCTGGCGCCCGCATCATGTCAAGAGATTTTCGACCTGATGCAACTCTCCTTCCACCTGGCCGACAAATATAGGACTCCCGTCATGGTTGTCACAGATTTTATATTGGGTCAGACTGAAGAGTTGGTTGAGTTGAGAAGCCTTGACTTCGGACCTCTTCCCGAAAAGGAGTGGGCCCTTGTCGGTAAGGATAACAGGGGAGGAAAACGGGTCGCCCATGTGGCCGCCTTTTTTTCCTACCAGGGGATCCTCAACTATCACATGAAGCAGATCGAAAAGTATGCGGAGATAAAGAAAAACGAGACAAGACATGAAACATACATGACAGAGGACTGTGATCTGCTTATTGTTGCCTATGGTTCATCGGCCAGAATAGCACGTCGTGCCGTGGAAATGGGGCGGGCGAGAGGACTGAAATTAGGATTGTTCCGTCCCATAACCCTCTGGCCCTTTCCGTCACTGGCTATGGAGGAGGAATCTGTTCGGGCCGGAAGGGTTCTTGTAGTCGAGGACAGCCAAGGTCAGTTGGTCGAAGATGTTGAGGCCTTTACCAAGGGGCAGGTCGCGGTGCATCTCTTGGGTATGTGGGGGAGACACAATCCTGGGGGAGGTGGAATTATCCATCCCGAAAGAATCCTTCAAGAGGTGGAGAAGTTAAATGGAAGATAGCTCGTCGGAAGTGAAAAAAATCACGGGAAGACCGAAACTGAGGATCCCCACGCTTGGGATGTACTGCCCCGGATGTCATTACGGCATCATCACCCGAATTATATGCGAGGTCCTTGAGGAGCTTGGGATAGAGGGCAAGGCCATCGGGCTGGCCGGTGTGGGGTGCAGTTTCGGAGGGGCGCCCATGACCATTGACGTTGATTGGACGTCATGCCCTCATGGCAGGGCCCCGGCCATGGCCACTGCCATCAAGAGGATATATCCGGATGCCATGGTCATCACGGTACAGGGAGATGGAGATTTGGGGGCCATCGGGCTTGGGTGTTTTATGAATGCCCTAGTTCGTGGAGAGCATTTTACCACCATCTTTTTGAACAATGCCGTTTATGGAACAACAGGAGGTCAGATGGCCCCGACCACACTGCTGGGCATGAAGACGACCACAACGCCGACAGGCAGGAATGTGGAAAACAGCGGCTATCCCTTGCATATTCCTGAGCTGGCAGCCACCATGAAAGGGGTTGCCTATGCTGCTCGATGCTCAGTCCATACTCCCGGCAACTTCAAAAAGGCAAAGAAGGCATTGCGAACGGCCTTTGAAAAACAGATGAACGGCATTGGCTATGGAATCGTAGAGTTCATATCTGCCTGCCCCCCAAACTGGGGGCTGAGCCCACTGGAGTGTCTGGACTTTATCTCCGATAAAATGCTCGAAGAGTACCCATTGGGTGAGTTCAAGAATGTCGATCAGATAGGCTGAATCATAATATCTTTGAATCGCAACAGGCCTTTTAACGACGACTTGGCAGAGAGGAGGTCTGTGCGCAGGGGAGTGAAAAGCATGGCGTATCACGAACTGATGATTGCCGGTACCGGCGGTAGGGGAGTATTGCTTATTGGAAGACTTTTGGCTAGGGCTGGAATGAAACAATACGAACATATTCTTTTTTTCCCAAATTACGCACCGGCGATGAGGGGAGGTGAATCCGAGTGCACGGTTATACTCTCCGATGACCCAATCAGTTCCCCTGTAATGTTTGAACCCTCTTATGCCATTGCCATGACAGGTTCGGCAATGGCCTTGATGGAAAAGAGAGTAAAGGCGGGGGGGGCTCTGATGATCGATAGCAGCGTGACATCCGACAAGATATCCAGAGATGATATTGAGGCGTTCTATATTCCCGCATCCCAAAAAGCTGTGGAGGTTGGAGGGGGCCAGGCGGCCAATATGGTCTTTTTAGGGGCCTACGCAGCCAATACGGGGGCCATCGAATTGGACTTTGTGGAAGAAGCGCTTGATGATATGCTGCAGGACAAGTCAAAAGACACCATCCTGGCCCTCAATAAAAAGGCCTTTCGTGATGGCGCAACATTAATGGCCGATTATCAGTGATTTTTCACTTGATGATCCGGTCCCCACTCACCAGTAACGTTCATTTGGAAACACTGAGCGTACACTCCCCTGTTTGATCTATACGGATCTGGAAACACACCTTCTAAGACCCCGCAGATTCCACTCCTGTGGTTTTTTAAACATTATCCATGAAGCTTTGAGTATATTGACGCTTCCGCCGTAAATTGGCGACACCTGGAGGATATGATTCGAATGATGAGAAGATATCTAGACGCTATAGGTCTCTGTATTGCGGTTATTCTTCTTCCGGCCTGTCAACCGGCAGGAGAAAATGAGGCCGTCCTGGATCGGCCGGTCCCTGTTGTGATTGAAACCATCATGCCCCAAGATCTCCCGGTGATTGTGGAGTCTGTTGGAAGGTTGGAGCCTGTCCGTGAGGTTATCCTGTCCGCTGAAGTGCCCGGTATTGTCCAGGCCTATACTGCAGACATGGGAGACAGGGTGGTGCAGGGGCAAATCCTGGTGAAGCTGAAGCCCACGGATTATTTGCTGGCCCTCAACGAGGCAAGGGCGAATCTTTCTGCAGCAATGGCTCGTTTTGATGCTGCCGAAAAAACGTTCAACAGATTCAAGGCACTCCTACCGCGGAAGGTGATCACGGAAGAGGCCTTTGAAAGAGCTGAAGCGGAATACAAATCCGCTAAGGCAACCGTATCTCAGATGGAGACGATAGCGAGAATTGCCGAACATCGTCTCAGCAAAACAGACATCAAAGCACCCTACACAGGATTTGTTACAACTCGCATGGTAGACATCGGTCAGACTGTCGGCGTGGGAGAAGCGGCAATCGGCCTTGCGGATATGAGCCTTATGAGGGTGAGAATCCATCTAAGCGAACAGGACTACATTCATCTGGACCGGGATGATCCTGTGGAGGTGAAGATAGAGGCGGTTGATGAGAGCATGTTCAGAGGCAGTGTGGACCAGGTGGGTATCAAGGCGGATCCAAGGACCAATACCTTTGAAGTGAAGATCCTGGTGGAGAACAGGGATATCCGTCTCAAGGCGGGCCTTACGGCTCGTGTCTTTATAACATCGAGAGTTATTCATAACGCAATCATGATTCCCCAGAGTAGTATCTTGTACCGGGAGAACGGTCGAGAGGTCTTTGTGGTAAACGGAGAGGAAGAAGCGGTTCCCAGGAAAGTCCGATTGGGAGGGACCCACGGATCCTCGGCCATCGTGCTTGAAGGTCTTGCCCCCGGAGATAGGCTCGTTGTCAGAGGAGGGCAATATCTAAAATCGGGAGATAGGGTTACCATTTCAGATTAAGACTGTTGCTAAGGAAAGAAGACATGCGATTCTTTGCGTTCATCATAAGAAGGAGCCCGATTTTTTTTCTCCTTGTCATAATTCTGCCCATCATAGCCGGGATTTTTGCCTATTCGTCTCTTCCCAAGGAAGGGGAACCAGAGGTATCCATTCCTATAGCTATCGTTGTCACCCTATACCCGGGCGCCTCCCCCAGCGAGATAGAAAGCCTTGTCACCACACCCTTGGAGGAGGCGTTAAGCGACCTAAAGGATGTGGATGAAATGCGTTCCACCTCCTCTGAAGGAGTTTCGGTCATTGTGATCGATTTTGAGGCCGAGTCTGATCTGGAGAGATCTCTCCAAAAGGTCAGAGAAGAGGTGTCCGATGCGAGGAAAGACCTCCCCGCCGACGCAGAGGACCCTGAGGTCAATGAGGTGAGTTTTACGGATATGCCCATTATGATCGCATCCGTCATGGGCGATATTGATCCGATAAGACTCAGACGACTGGCGGAAGACGCGGCCGACGAAATCGAACTCATCCCTGAGGTCCTTGCCGCCGATGTCGCGGGCGGGCTTATCCGGGAAATTCAGATATATCTGGAGCCTGAGAGGCTGAACCAGTATGGGCTGACAATACTTGATGTCTTTGAGGCAGTAAAGCGGTCGGATATCAATATCCCTGGCGGTCAGATCAATGTGGAAGGCCGAAGGCTCCTCTTGAGGACCCTTACGGAAATAAAGAGGGTGAAGGACTACGAAAAGGTTCCGCTGATCAGGCACGGAGACCGCGTTGTGTTTCTGGGTGATGTGGGGGTGGTAAAAGATGGTTATTCGGAAGATCTCAGCTATTCTCGCGTGAATGGTGTGGCCTCGACATCGATCGCCATAAAGAAAAGGGCCGGGGCCAATATACTGGAGACGTCGGCAAAGGTGCGTGAGAAGCTCAAGGCACTGGAAAAATCTTTCCCGGCAGGCATTCATACGGCCATAACCGCGGAAAAAGCGAAATTTATCAAGCAGGGTTTCGATCAGATGAACAATTCCGCCGTGTTCGGATTGATCATCGTTATCCTAGTGCTCTACTTCGCAATGGGTCTGCGAAACTCCGTCATAACATCTCTTTCCATACCCCTGTCTCTTCTTCTGACCTTTGTCTTCCTCAAGGTTTTCGGAATGTCTAACAATGACATGGTCCGTTTTTCCCTGGTTTTGTGTATAGGCCTTCTCGTTGATAACGCCATTATTGTTGTTGAAAATGTGTATCACCATTATCAACTGGGCAAGGACAGGATCACGGCGGTCATAGAAGGCGCTTCTGAAATAGCTATGCCAGTCATTTCGGCGACCATGACCACTATGGCCGCGTTTATGCCCATGCTTCTGATGACAGGTGTTACGGGAGAATACATGGGAGTGCTTCCCAAGACAGTCACCCTTGCCCTTTCGGCGTCACTCATTATAGCCCTTGTAGCCACGCCCCTTGTCTTGAGCGTGGCCATGCACCAGACGAAAAGAAAGGGGGAAATCGTCGGGCCGGAAGAGGATCTCAGGCGACTCAAAAAGAGGTATGTTCTTGCCGTATCCTGGGCCCTGAATCATCGCTTTGTCGTTATCTGTTTTATAATGCTGAGTCTCGCCTTTGCCTTGGGGCTTTTGCGCTATAAGGTGGTAAAGATTGACATGTATCCTGATGCGGATTTTGATTTCATCTATATCACTCTTGAGACACCTCGTGGGACTGAAATCGATATAACGGACTCCATTGCCAGGAAGGTCGAGCGCATTGTAAGGGACAAGGTGCCGGAGGCGGTACAGGTGGTCGCCACGGTCGGCCAGAAGGGGGAGAGTGCCTTTGAGTTTTCGATTGGTCGGGGGACACAGAGCAATTTTGCCGAGATCACCATTGAGTTGAAGGATGGAAAGGAGTTTGCCCGCGCTTCCCACAAGGAGATCCAGAAGCGCATCAAGCCCTTTCTCGATGCCATTCCGGGCGCTGATATTCGATACAGGGCCCTGCAATGGGGACCTCCCACGGCTGCCCCTGTTTTGATCAAGATAATAGGTCCGGAAATTGAGATCCTTCGACAGTACACGGCCCGCGTCAGAGAAACTATGAGAGGCGTCAGGGGAATCGTTGATATCAAGGATGATTTCTCCGATGCCCCCCCTGAACTCCGTGTGGAAATAGATCGTGCCAGGGCAGCCTCTATGGGAATACCGCTGAGAACCGTGGGCATGAGTCTGAGGGGAGCTACAGCAGGGCTGGATATTCGTGAGTTCCGTGATGAACGGGATGTCTCAAAAAAATATGATCTCAAGGTGCGATATTCTCCTGAATCGCGAACCAGCCCGGACATGCTCGATCATGTCAAGGTTCGTTCCGAATCGGGTGAACTGGTCCCCCTATCCACTTTTGCCAAGTTCCAACAGGGGAAAGGACTGAATAACATTCAGCATACGGACAGGCGACGTGTCGTGAGAATATCGGCAAACAACCAGGACAGATCTGCTGTTGAGATAACCAGGGAGCTCAAAGGGATTCTCGATACTATGTTATTGCCCGAAGGTTATGAGTTTGACTACTCGGGAGATTTCGAGGAGACGGAAGAGTCTTTTGCCAGCCTGAAGCTTGCCTATCTGGTGGCTTTCCTGCTTATATTCACGCTCCTCGTTTCGCAGTTTAATTCCATGGCCCAGCCATTCGCCATATTGACCGCCCTCCCCCTTTCTGTGGTAGGCGCCATGGTCGGCCTTCTGGTGACCAAGAATGACTTCACCATAATGAGTTTTATCGGTCTGGTGGGGTTGAGTGGAATTGTCGTCAACGACTCCATTGTACTTGTAGACTGTATTAACCGAATGAGGGAAACAGGCCTGAATGTGTTCGATGCCATCGTGGCGGCGGGGCAGCAACGCCTTAGGCCGATCATCTCCACAACGGTTTCTACGATAGGCGGTATTCTGACCTTGACCCTCACCGATAAGCTCTGGGAAGGGCTGGGGGTAGTATTGATATTCGGCATAGGATTTGCGACTATTTTGACTCTGGTGGTTGTGCCGATTATGTATTCTCTTTTTGAAGGCCTGGGGCATTATGTGATTTCGGCATTTCGCGGGCCCAGATGGAAGGAGTTGCCAAAAGGCAAGGGCTATTTTTGTTCGCGACGCAGGTATATCGTGCCGGTGATTGTCCTGATCATCTGCATTCAGGTTGCAGTTTTTGTTCTGGGGTTCATATATCTGGCCTCTGGATATATTGATGTCGTACATCAAGCCTCTTTCAGGGCTCCTACAGGGTTGAAACTAGGCATAGAAATAGCGGTTTTTTTTATAAAGATGGCTCTCGAACTAATCGGGATCCTGGCACTTCTCATGACTCCTTCATGGGTAGGACTCATCTTTGTTATGGGACAAAGGAGCCGAGAGGGGTATTTCGTTGATATTACTGGCGACGGCATGACCGTGGGAAATCTGGTGGACAAGATTTTTGTAAAGAAGGAGGAGATCGACGAGATTCGGACATCACGTTTTTTCCCATCCATTCCCCGTATCCGCATATACGCTGGGAAGCGCAAAATCATACTCAGAAAAGTGGTGGAGGCGGAGAAAACCACGGAAAAGATACCACTAATCTCATGGCTGAAAGAACCGGCCCCAACGAGGCTCGACATACGGAAGGCCATGCTGAGTCTAAGGCGATCACTTGAAGAGCTCTTAGAAAAGTAGCTCTTTCTCTTTCCCCTTAAAAGCCGGTCTCACAATGCTCGGTGGGATCGAATCATAAAAATGTGGAGACTTCATTTTAGGCCGATCATCGCTCAATCGTTTTTTAGGTTTGGGAGAATTGGAGGCGAAGATGGGTCTGAATTCCTTCCCAGTGAGAGGACGTCGAACCGGTAAAGGTCCGATCCGACGGCGGTAAGGTCCGGACGGAACCAAAGATCTCCTGCTGCCCCCATGGATGGTAGAGTGTTGGACGAAGAATAGGTAAAAACAAAAAAGCCCCAAAAGATCTCCCTTGCCCTCCTACCTTTATAATTATGAAGACCTGAGAGGGCGCCTCAAAGAAAGTCGCTGTTCTTCCTATTTAAAGGGCCTGATCCGAAATGGAGAAAAACTCCAGAGCATTCTTGCCAAGGATAAGGGCGAGTGTTTTTTCATGGAGCCCAAGTTCATGGAGTCGTTTGATTTCACGATCCCAGGCATAGGGGATATGTGGGAAGTCCGTCCCATACATAATACGGTCGGCACGCATTTGATCTAACGGGGGAGGGGAGGAACGGGGCAGGTAATCGGCAAACATCATGGTCGTATCGAGCCAAAGGTTGTCGTATTGCTCAATCATCCTCTCATAGGCCTCAAATTCATCAGCGCCCAGGTGAGGAACGCATACCCTGAGACGAGGATGATCCTTGAGGACCTGTTCGAGTTTCTCCGCGCTACACAGGAGATAGGGGTCGCAGTTATAGGCGGGACTCTTTGGCTCGCGGCCCACATGCATGACCAAAGGCCTGTTATGCTCTTCGCAGACTTCATAGATCTCAGACATCCCCTGGCTTGCCATATCAAAGCATTGAACATGAGAATGGAGCTTGACGCCTTTAAGTCCCAGGCGAAAAGCCCTTTCCAGGATCCCTTTTGCATCTTTTTCACCTGGAAATACTGTCGCCATTCCCGTTAATTGAGGATAAAGCTCACTGAGGTGCGCCATGTGGTCATTCAGCTTTGAGGCTGTCCCCGGTTTGTGGGCATAGTGAAGTCCGACCATGTGGCAAATACCACGGCCAAGCAAAAAATCTATGACCTGCGTGGCCGTGAGTTGATATCGGATGGGCCACCCGAACTCTTCGAACCATTTCCATATGGAGCTGAACAGCCTGTCAGGAAAGAGATGTACATGAACATCAATGACCGGCGGCAGTGACTCGGGGATCCTATCACCTTCCGGATCGTTAAGGGATTCAAGAGGTTTATTTAAAATACCTTCCTTTTCGGAAATGAGGGAAACGTCTTGATTTTGTGACCTGTTTTTCAAGCCCGCTGATCTCCGTATGCATGTTGAAAAATGCGCTATCCGGCACTAAAGTCGACGGTTTTCTAAGGATGGTCCAGCGGTTTCCAGATACCCTGGTGATTCCATAACCTTGAAAAGGGAGCTCCGATCGGGACAACCCTGCTCTCCAAACTGTTCACCGCAATCTCCCCCTCTTCATAACGCATCGGATCCCAAGGCAGGAGGATAAGGGTGCGATGAGAGGAACAGACCACGCGAGGTTGCCGTGGCCTTCCCCACGTTCTTTTCTCGGCCTCTTCTGCTAGGGCCTCCATGGTGGGAAATTGGTAGAGTTCGTTCAATGTCACCAGCGTAGGAGGACTCAAAAGCATACGACCTTCAAGATTGCCGACAAGGGCCTCCTTTGGGGTGACCCAGGACCCTGTCGTGGTCTCCACACAGTCGGGTGTGCAGGCCTGGCCCCTCGGCAGTATTGCGATAAAAAAACGGGTATCGAACCGCTGTCTCTTTTCTTTCGGAGTGATCCAGTGGGACCAGCGAAATAGTCTTGAAAGAGTCAAGGTCCAGCCCTGGGATTCCACTATCTCTGCCAACCAACCCTCAGAAAGTCCCTTTGTGGTGCGAACCTGGGCGATCCCTTGATAACCTCTTTCCTGTCCTTCAGCATGGCGAGCAAATAGGATTCCGGCCTCCTCAAAAGTCTCCCGTATCGCGGCAATACCATATCCCATGGCCTCGTCCGGATCGAGGCTGCCTCCAAGACGGCGGGCAATCTCTTCCCTGCTTAAATCGATGTGTGCCCCCCATTGCGCAGGGGCCAGATCCATCTCCTCGACCATGCCTCCAGGAAACACGAAATGTCCCGGCATAAACCCGCTATTGCTGCTTCTTTTGAGGAGATAGACCTCGATACCTCTGCCCGCCTCACGGAGGAGGATGACGGTGGAGGCCGGCCTCGGGATTCGAGGCGTGTCTTCCATAGTGGTCATAGAAGATATGCTACCATGACCCCAAGAGAAATACAAGAATAGGAAGGGGCCTGTCCATCACCCACACTCTCTTCGAAAACCCTTGAGACCTTTGCAAAACGCCCCCTTTTGCCCAATTGCGGTGTCAGGTTCACATTTTAATCCTCGAAATATTCAAGATATTCCTCCGGTTAAAATTTTCGCCTTCCTTGCACTTGAACAAGATTGAGCATTTTTCAGAGTTCTCCCTTTGGAGGCCGTCAAAGACGACGATTTTGGCGGGGATTTGCACCGCAGTCGCGAGCTTCCTATTTTAGAATTGACAGCCCTTCCCAGCCTTGAGAAAATGCTTCAAGTGCACTGTTCGGGCGGAATCCTCTCTCTTTGAAACAGACCGATTCGAACCAGGGCATTGTTCAAGAAGGATCCTCTCCATTTTTGATCTTTAAACGCTATATCATGGGGGAATACCCATTATGAAATTGGAGTTCATTGAAGCGCGGGATTTGCCAGATGCATGGTTCCAGGCCGTTTACAGGCTCATTGAGACCGGAACGGAGTATGTGATTGACAGAGGAAGCTATCAAGGTCAGAAGCGGCTCGAGTTTGACTATGTCACCGTGCATATAAAACATCCAGGAGTCAGGCCTCTCCTTCCTGATATTCCTCCCTCTCTCGGCATCCCTAACCCTGTGGTGGAAGGGTATCTGGAAGAATACCTCCCTTACCTCATGACATCTGAAAAGGTGCCTTCGGAGGACTATACGTATGGACAGTACCTCGAGCCCCAGATTGCCGAGGTCATTCGCATGTACAAATCCGATGGCCCGGGAACCAACCAGGCTTACATGACTGTTGGTGATCCTCAGTCCATCTATCTTGGAGATCCGCCATGTCTGCGGGGCATTGACACCCGTATTAGAGAGGGAAAACTCCATTTTGTCGTTTACTTCCGCTCGTGGGACCTGTGGAATGGATTTCCTGCCAATCTGGGCGCTATCCAGCTCTTGAAGGAATACATGGCCTCAAGTATTGGTGTTGGAGATGGTGAGATTATCGCCGCATCCAAGGGGCTTCACCTCTACGACTATGTGTGGGAATTGGCTGAGCTGAGGACCGCAAAGACACGTTCCACCCCTTCTGCCCCTGTTGCTACCTGAGATGAAGGTTGATCTGAAAGGGCTTGACGAGCGCGAGGCTGAGCAATGGGCCCTGGCTAATGGACTCGAGGCTTACAGGAGCCGCCAGATCAGGCATTGGCTCTTCAAGAAGTTCGCCGATTCCTTTGAGGAGATGACGGATCTTTCCAAACCCCTCCGTGCTGCGATCAAAGAGAAGGCACGATTAAACCATCTGGAAAGAGTTAAGACGCAGATTTCTCAGGACGGCACCGAGAAGTATCTTTTCAGGCTGGCCGACGGCCTTCATATTGAATCCGTCCTTATCCCCGCAAGGGATCATCTGACCCTATGCATCTCCTCTCAAGTGGGCTGTGCCATGGGCTGTCGCTTTTGCCTGACCTCGAGGGAGGGTCTTAAGAGAAATCTGACATCGGCTGAAATCATAGACCAGGTGATTCAGGTTCGCAAGAACTTGGAAAATCCTGAAAAGCTGACGAATATCGTGTTCATGGGTATGGGTGAGCCGCTCGCCAATTACGATCAGGTCATGAAGGCCACCAAAAACCTGATATGCGACGACGGCATGAACTTCTCCCATCGGAAAGTGACCCTGTCAACATGCGGTCTGGTTCCTCAGATAGAAAAAATGGGTCGCGATACCACACTCAATTTGGCAATTTCCCTTAATGGGGCGGATGATGATACCAGAAACAGGCTGATGCCTATAAATAGGACTTACCCACTCAAGGATCTCCTTGCGGCATGCCGGAATTTTCCTCTCCCAAACAGGCGGATGATCACCTTCGAATATATTCTTATTGCCGGGATCAATGACAGGGACCAGGACGCCTTGAACCTCATGAAAAGACTGTCCGGCCTCAGGGCGAAAATTAATCTTATTCCTCTTAATCCCCTCCCCATATCCGACATGCAACCTCCTCCACTTGAGAGGATACTCCATTTTCAAGAGATCCTTATCCGACATCATTTTACGGCAATGATAAGAAAAAGCCGAGGGCGGGACATCCTTGCGGCCTGCGGACAACTCAGTGGGGCAATGTCTCGTGAGGCTTCTCCAGGGGGCGAGAGGATACGGGGATGAAATCAAGGGCAATCCTCCACCTCGACATGGACGCCTTTTTTCCAGCCGTGGAAGTGCTGGATCACCCCGATCTGAGAGGGCAACCGATCATTGTGGGTGGATCCTGCAATAGGGGAGTTGTCTCGTCCGCCTCATATGAGGCGAGAAGATTCGGCGTTCATTCGGCCCAACCGATGCGCACTGCCAGGCGGCTCTGCCCTGACGGCATATTCCTGCCCGTTAGGATGTCAAGGTACAGGGAGGTTTCAAGGAAGATATTCAAGATATTCAAGCGTTTTACCCCTTTGGTGGAGCCCCTTTCCATTGATGAGGCATTCTTGGATGTTACCGCTTCCCAACGCCTATTTGGAGGGCCTGAAGATATTGCAAAAAAGACCAAGGAGGCGATTTTCATTGGGACCGGTTTAACGGTCTCTGCCGGTGTGGCTCCCTCCAAATTTGTGGCGAAAATCGCCTCCGATATGGACAAGCCTGACGGCCTGACCATTGTGACTCCTGATAAGGTCAGGGCCTTTCTCGACCCTTTGCCGATCAAGAAGATGTGGGGAGTCGGCGAAAAGACCCAAAGGGCCTTGCATCGGCTTAATGTGCGTTCGTTTAGAGACTTGAGCTTGGTTTCGGTCGAGCTTCTGGAAAGACAGTTCGGCCAACAGGGGGTCAAACTGCATTCTCTTTCCATGGGGATCGATGACAGAGAAGTGGTGCCGACACGGGTTCAAAAATCCCTCGGCTCTGAGGCAACCTTTTCAGAAGATATAGTGGAAATTCAAGAGGCCAAGAAACAGCTCTTGTTACTGGCCCATAGGCTGGCCCATAGGATGCGTAAGGAAAAGACCTCTGGGAGGACCATCACACTGAAGGTGAAGTACGCTGATTTTGTTCAAATAACCCGATCCCGGAAGAACGCCGAAGCCACGGACGACGGTGCGGCGATTTATTCAACGGCCTGCTCCCTCTTAGAAAGAACAGATACGGGAAAGAGGCCGGTGCGGCTCCTCGGAATCTCATTATCCCATTTGAGTCAACCCGGGCCGGGGGAGCAGATCTCGCTTCTGAGTGAGCCGGAAGAGTCTCAAAAAAGGCGATGCCTGAACCAGGCCGTGGATTCATTGGTTGACAAATTCGGGGATAGGAGCATTCAGCCGGCGGCCCTTATTAATCCGTAGTCAGCCTGAAAGACCGCCTGTCATTCACCAACCCTTTTGACCGTTCCAAGCCCAAGCCCCAACATGGCCTTGAGGCTTCTACCTTTTGATTTCCGTCTTTACGGCTAAGCCGATGTTCTTGATGGTGTAGGGTTTTTTCAGGAATGCTCCGACCCCGATATTGAGTGCCTCTTTGACTCGATCCGTCTCAGAATAGCCGCTTGCGATGACGGCCTTCTGCCCCGGACAAATCTCCAGGAGTTTTCTATAGGTCTCAAGGCCATCCATCCCGGGATCCATGATCATGTCCAAAATCACCAGATCGGCCCCATGATCCTTTACAAAATCGATCGCTTCCTCGCCGCTGGAACAAAGAGACACCGAGTATCCCAATTCTTTCAAGATGAGTGAAGCGATTTCCCTCTGTTCCTTTATATCATCTGCGATCAGGATCGTCTCTCCCTCTCCCCTATAATCGTTCATGTTGAGGTCCGGCTCATGTTCCTTCACAATCTTCCTTGTGGCCGGAAAATAGAGCGTAAAGGTGGTTCCTTTATCCTCGGCGCTTTGTATATCAATATATCCGCTGTTGTCTTTGACCGCCCCCCAGACAACCGCCATGCCCAAGCCGGTGCCGCTTCGACCCATGACCTTCTTGGTGTAAAAAGGCTCGAACACCCTTTCCATATCCTCTTTTGAAATCCCTATCCCAGTATCAGAAACACTCAGGGCAACGTACTCTCCGCACGGAATAGTCTCGAATCCCTTTTTTTCTCTCTCAATGTAAAGATTTGTCGTAGAGATGAAAGTTTTTCCTCCTTTAGGCATAGCCTCAGCCGCATTGGAGACGAGATTCATAAAGACTTTTGATAGATGGACGGAAGAGCCTAGCACCCTCAACAGATCTGTTGAAAGATCCGTCTCCACGTCCACTCCGGGATGATAGAATACCAGCTTCTGGTGCTCCGGGCTTTTGAGGTAATCAGAAACCACCCGGTTCAGATCCACCACTTCCTTGATGGGGACTCCCCTTCTTGCAAGGGCCAACAAGTCTTGGACAATTGAAGCGGCCTTTTCCCCTGACGATTTTATGGTCTGAAGGGGCTTCTCAAGTGGATCGTCTTTTTCAAGATTCATGAGCAGCAGCTCGGGATAAGTGACCAGGCCGGATAGGATATTGTTGAGATCGTGTGCTACTCCTCCGGCGAGAGTTCCGAGGGCCTCCATCTTTTGGGATCGTCGGAGTTGACTTTCCAACTGTCTCTGCAGGCTGATGTCTCTGACGAAATTAAGAGAGGCAGGTTCCCCTTCCCAGGTGATGGAGGCGACATTAAGTTGCACCCATATCTCCTTTCCGGTTTTATTCACTATTCTAAAGGGATAGGTGTCGGGAGCGCCCCTTCTTTCCAACCTTTCGATATGCCTTTCATAGACCATCTGCCTGTCGTCGGGATGGATAATTTGAGTAAAAGGGGTTCTTCTAAACTCCTCTTCTGAGTAACCTACCAATTCCATGGCCTTTGGATTGGGGAATTTCACGATCCCATCCTGGGCAATGAAAATGGCGTCATTAGCGGTTTCCACCAAAAGGCGATATTTCTCCTCGGAGCTCCTAAGGGCCTCCAATACGGCCTTGTATTTTGAGATATCGCGAATGATCGCCAATAATGCCAGCTGGCCGTAGTGAGAGAAAGCGGCACCATGCACCTCTATGGGAAAGAATGTGCCGTCTTTGCGGATACTGACGTTTTCCAGTTGTATCTTGCCTGTCTCTTTGACCTGACGGGTGAATTCGATGACGCTATCATGGAAATCAGGGTGTACATGGTCGAGGACCTTTCGGCCTATCAACTCCTCCTTTGAATAACCCAACATTTGACAGTAGGAAGGGTTCGCGTCCAGTATGATAGTATCCAAATCCGTAATGAGCATGCCATCTACGGCCGAGTCAAAGACCCCGCGATATCGCTGCTCACTCTCTATCAGGGCCTCCTCAGCGAGCCGATGATTCTCAATCTCCATTTCCAGCTCTCGAACCCTTTTGTCCAGCTCGTGATATAATAATGTCCTCGTCATCCAGATTTCCCCTTTTCCGATTTGAGCCTTGCACAACCGTCTCCAGGGGGTTCGCACCGGGCCCTGGTCGAAGGCGCTAAAGGCCTCGCAGCCATCCTGTTTTTGAGTTAAACTTCATAATGTCAGCATAAATTATGCCAAAAAAAGAGATGAAAGTCATTCCAGAGTTATTGCGGTACATTGAAGATTATTCAGCGGAGGCCTCCATCGGTCGGAGCCGCTCGGATAGAGGCTGAAAAAGATCCTGTTATTCAAAATAGATGGTCTCTTATTGTTTTAAACTCCTTGATTTTGAAAGGGGGCTCCTTTTTATGATGTTGAGGACAAAGAGGAGAGATAGAATGGGGGTGGGGGCTTGACAAACCAAAGTCTGGCCGGGGATCTGAGGAGGCGTTTCTTTTCACCAGTGCCTACGAATCCTTCAGAAAGATGACGACCTCCTCTTCCCGGCTTATTTTTTTTTGAGGTCCTAGAGAATCGCTTTTCCTGGTCAGTACGATCCGGCTGATGGAATAGTCCTCTTGAAGATGGGTGAAGAGGAGTTTTTTCATGTTTTGCTGGGCATTTTTCGTGTGAGAGTGACCAAACTTTCTGGTAACCTTTACAGATTCTTCAATTTCGAATTCACCATCCCCGTCATCGCCCTGTGCCCTTTCCGGGTCTGAGGAGATGAACAGGCCGGCAATAGAGTCTAACTCTCGTTCGGAATTACTCTCATCCATAATGAAAATGCCCTAAAAGCCCGGTCAGGAATTCCCCTTTACAATAGGATTCCTTCCAGGTCGGCAGATGTGCCCAAGAGATCGTCTTACATCGATACCCGGAAAGGACCGAATGGGCGATTCCTGAGACTCTCTTAGAAATCTACGAAAAAATACTGACGCACGAAAAACTCCACCCCTCCTCAAAACTCCTCCATCTCATCTTCCAGAGTAAAAACAGAACCTCTGGAATCAGCCAGAATAGATTCCGTGATATCGGCATAGGAGGCTTCGGACACACTACCTGAAATCTCATCTCTTTTGGGAGGAAGGATATCGGGGGTAGATGATTGGCTGAAAACATCCATAAACTCTTCGGTCCTTTGCAGAATATCATAGGATGCCTTGAGGGAATCGGAGTCCTCTTCCAGGGAATAAGCCTCAGCTCCAAGGACTTCGACGGCCAAATTCTCATAGTCCATGTGCCCGATGGAACGTTTGTCATAATCTCCTATGGGCAGGCCATAGTCTACAGTCTCTCTCAGACGAATGTTGTACCGGATGACCGTCTCATAGACATTTTCTCCAAACTCTTCTTTGACCTTCTCCAGCACGCGTCGGGAATAGCGGGTCCTGACATCATACATCGTGATCAAGGCTCGGGATCGAATTTCATGGCCAAGCTTCTCTTGAAGCAAGATGGCGATCTCCAGAAGCTTGGACACGCCTCGAAGGGAGAAGAGACTCATGTCTATAGGAATAATGACCTCTTGGCAGGCCCGTAATGCGTTGAAGCAGAGGTGTCCGATGCTCGGCGGGCAATCAATTATAATAAAATCATAGGGCTCTGAAAGGGACTCGATAGCGTTCAAAAGCATGCTCTCCCTGCCGTCCACCCCTGAGAGCTCTTGCTCAACCGCGCTGAGTGCCGCGCTCGAGGGAGCAAGATCGAAGTTGTCTTTTATGGGAATCAGGATGTCCTCTATGCCTGTGGAGGTCATTCCTCCCGGTCTCATCACATCATACATGCTCTTTTCCAGATCAGAAGGCTTTATGTCCAGGCCCATGCTTGCGTGGGCCTGAGGGTCAAAATCAATGAGCAGGGTCTTTTGGTTCTTCAGGGCTAATGAAGATCCGAGGTTGATTGCCGTGGTTGTCTTGCCGCATCCGCCCTTTTGATTCGCACTTGCGATAATTCTCATAGAAGCCTCCCTTTCCTTTATTCTTTTCTAGGTAATCTTATGATGATATTCTACTTACATTGAGGCCTATAGCAGACAACATGGGAGATTGCAAGAAAAAGATACAATATATTGTATATTAATTTTGGATCTATCTATCTATTGTATAGAAGGCGAGAGGACAGCCTGCAAACCGGCTCTGGTAGGGCCTCTCTTCTGTAATTCTACAATAGGGCAAGGGTGGTAAAAGAGGCGGGCAATGCTTTTGTCTTGCCCTGTTTTTTAAAATCATGTAGTTTAAAAAGATTTTATTGGACAAAGGAAGGATTGTATCAAATGATTGAACTTGATTTTTCAAAGGGAAAAGGTCTTTTGCCTGCTATAGTCCAGGACGTTGATTCCGGAAAGGTGCTCATGCTTGCCTATATTAATGCCGCCTCGTGGAAAAAGACCCTCGCATCGGGAGAAGCCCACTACTGGAGCCGTTCACGTGAAGAGATTTGGCACAAGGGCGGCACATCAGGTCATGTCCAGAAGATCAGGGAGATCTTTGTCGATTGCGACAATGACACGGTCCTCTTCCGAATCGAACAGGTGGGTGGTGCGGCATGTCATACAGGTTATGAGACATGCTTCCACAAGAAGGTAGACAGCGAAGGCAACTTCACACTCGTGGGCAAACGAGTATTTGACCCCGAACAGGTATACAAGAAATGAAAAAATTAAAATTCGGGATTCCAAAAGGCAGCCTGCAAAAGGCGACGATCAGTCTCTTTGAGAAGTCGGGATGGAAAATCAATGTCAATGGTCGGAGTTATTTCCCCGACATTGATGATGACACCATTGAATGCAGTATCTGTCGGGCCCAGGAAATGTCCAGGTACGTTGAGAATGGTACGATTGACGCCGGTCTTACCGGTAAGGACTGGATAGCGGAGAACCGTTCGGATGTTGTTATGGTTGATAACTTGGTCTATTCCAAGACGAGCCAGAAGCCGGCGCGTTGGATATTGGCCGTCCCTGCGGACTCCGATATCAAGCGTCTTGAAGATCTAAAAGGCAAAAAGATCGCCACGGAATTGGAGGGCTTTACCCGGCGCTTTTTCGAAGAAAGGAAGATCGACGTTGAGGTCGAATTCTCATGGGGTGCCACTGAGGCGAAGGTCGTTTCAGGGTTGGCTGACGCCATTGTTGAAGTGACGGAAACCGGGAGTACCATCAGGGCCCATGGGCTGAAGATTATCTACGAGCTTATGGAGACCAATACGCAGCTCATTGCAAACCGCGAATCCCACAAGGATCCCTGGAAAAAGGCAAAGATCGGACAGATCGCCCTGCTCCTCAAGGGGGCGCTGAGGGCCGAAAATATGGTAGGCCTCAAGATGAATGTCCCGGAAGAAAGGGTTGATGAGATAATCAAATTACTTCCCAGTCTAAATGCCCCCACAGTGGCGGGCCTTTACAACTCCAAATGGGTGTCTGTTGAGGTGGTGGTCGATAAGAAAACAGTCCGTGATCTTATTCCCGTGGTTATTCGGGCGGGTGCCGAAGGGATTATTGAATACCCCCTTAACAAGCTGATATAATTAATAGAGAAGGGAGCTGGCAAAAATTGAGGGAGGTAGCAAAAAGGGCCCGGGAGATTCCCCCATTTATTGTCATGGATGTCCTTGAGAGGGCCCATGAACTTGAAAGAGCTGGCCGAGACATCATTCACCTTGAGATCGGGGAGCCTGATTTTTCCACCCCCCGGTGCATCAGTGAAGCGGCACAAGATGCCATCATGAGGGGAGAGACCCATTACACGCACAGCCTCGGCATCATTGAGTTGAGAGAGGCCATCTGCAAGCATTATTTCGATAAATATGGTGTCCATGTTGAACCTGATCAGATCATCATAACCTCCGGTACGTCGCCCGCCCTCTTTATGACATTTTCAGCCCTTCTGGAGGCGGGGGATGAGATTGTCCTGTCCGACCCTCACTACCCCTGCTATCCCAACATTGCCAGATTCGTCGGAGCGCGGCCCCTGTTCGTGAATACTTACGAAGATGAAGGTTTTCAACTCAGACCCGGCGACATTAGCCGTACGATGAGCCCACGGACAAAGGCGATTATGATCAACTCGCCTTCAAATCCTACGGGGAACCTGCTTTCTCCGGAAAGGATCGAGAAGATCGCCGCTTTGGGCCCTATGATCATATCGGATGAAATATATCACGGCTTGGTTTACGGGGAAAGAGAGCGTTCCATTCTCGAATTTACCGATAGGGCCTTTGTCCTAAACGGGTTTTCAAAACTCTATGCCATGACGGGCTGGCGACTGGGATACATTATCTCTCCCCACGCATTTGTCCGACCCCTCCAGAAAATCCAACAGAATTTCTTTATTTCAGCAGGCAGTGTCTCCCAATGGGCCGGCCTTGCGGCCCTTCAAAAGGCTGCAGCGGATGTGGAGAAGATGAAGCATACCTATGATGAACGTCGAAGGTACATGATCGAGGAAGTGAGGAAACTCGGATTTGGGCTTCCTGTTGAACCGGAGGGGGCCTTCTACTTGCTTGTCAATGCCAAACACCTTTCTGACAATTCCTACCGATTGGCTTTCGAGATTCTTGAAAAGGTTGGGGTAGGTGTGAGCCCGGGAATCGATTTCGGAAAAAATGCAGAGGGCTACCTCCGATTGTCCTATGCCAATTCCCTCGATAACATTAGAGAGGGATTGGAGAGGCTCAAGCACTTCCTCAATAGCCGTTGATGGACACTGCGTTTCTGACAAGCGCTTTTCGCGCCAGCCAATACCCCGTGCCGGACCGACCTGAAATCGCCTTTGCCGGTAAGTCCAATGTGGGTAAATCCTCCCTTATCAATGTCCTGGTCAATCGGAAGAATATGGCCCGAACAAGTTCGAGACCAGGACGAACCCAGTCGATCAATTTCTTCCGCGCAGGCAACGACCTGTATCTGGTCGATTTGCCAGGTTATGGATTTGCCCGAGTTCCCATTAAGGTGAAGAAATCTTGGCAGAATCTTGTGGAGACCTACTTACGTGAACGATCCAACCTGAGTGCGGTGGTCTTGATACTCGATATCAGGAGAGACGCAAGCAACGGGGATATCGATCTTATGGGGTGGTTAAGGCATTATCAGATTCCGACAATCCCAGTGCTTACCAAAATCGACAAAATTTCTCGTCAGCAGGCCAGGACCAGGGCAAATCTCATCAGTCGCCAGTTTTCAGAAGACTTCCATTTTTCTGCAACACTCTTTTCAGCAAAGACCAGGCAGGGAATGGAGGAGATATGGGAGAGAATAGATGAAGCGATCAAGGCCTGAAATCATTAAGCCCGTAAGCCTTGATTTTTTTGTGAAGGTTGCTTCGTTCAATGCCGATGGCCTCGGCAGTCTGAGAGATATTTCCACCATACTCCTTTAGTTTGCCTTCAAGAAAGGCCTTTTCAAATTGGTTCTTGGCCTCTTTCAGGCCGGTAATCTTAAAGACCGAATCCAGATCCCCCCTGGTATCTGAGGACCTATTAAAGGGCGAAGGAATATGTATGGCCTGAATGACCCTGTCCTGGGTCATAATGACCAGTCTCTCTACGAGATTCTTGAGTTCGCGGACGTTGCCGGGCCAGTTGTACTTTTTGAGAATTCCAATCGCTTCTTCGGAAAACTCCTTTTCTTCAACGTTGATGCTCTGGGAGAATTCATTTAGAAACGCGTTGACCAGTAGGCCGATATCCTCAACCCGCTTTCTTAAAGGCGGGACCTTAACGGGGATGACGTTCAGACGGAAGTAAAGATCTTCTCTAAACGTGCCTTTCTCGATTTCGGCCTCCAAATCCTTGTTCGTCGCTGCAAGGACACGGACGTCCACCTTGATCGTCTTGGTACCTCCTACCCTCTCGAATCTCTGTTCCTGCAGAATTCTTAAGGTCTTGGACTGCGCCTTCAGGCTCATGTCCCCGATTTCATCCAAAAAAATCGTCCCTTCATGGGCCACATCAAACTTGCCCTTTCTCATAGCGGAAGCCCCTGTAAAGGCCCCTTTTTCATGCCCAAAGAGTTCGCTCTCAATCAGGTCTTCAGGAATGGCGGCGCAGTTGACCTCGACTAATGGTTTATGATTTCTCCGGCTCAATCGATGTATGGTGTGGGCAACAAGCTCTTTTCCCGTACCGTTTTCTCCCGAGATAAGCACCCACGCATTGGTAGGGGAGACAATTCTTATCTGCTCGGTCAGTTCGGTGATTGCTGCGCTCGTCCCTGTGATGTCGTAATCCTTTTCCTTTGTCTTAAGGAGCGTGATCTCCTCACCCAGTCTGTAGTATTCCAGGGCATTGTGGATGGACAGGAGGAGTTTTTCCAGGGAGAGAGGTTTTTCCACAAAATCGTAGGCGCCCTGTTTTGTCGCCTTGACAGCGGTTTCTATATTGCCGTGACCCGACATCATGACGACTTGAACGTTGGGATAACTCTCCTTTATCTTGGTGAGTGTTTCAAGTCCGTCCATTCCGGGCATCCAAATATCCAACAGGATCAGATCCGGCATGGTTTCTCCAATCTTATCCAGGGCCTTGTTGCCACTCTCCACGCAAATACAGTCATATCCTTCGTCTGTGAGAATACCGTCGAGGGACTGAAGGATATCTTGTTCATCATCTACAATCAGAATTGTTCCAGCCATATCTCTACCTCATCATTTGCAGGGCAATTCGGGCCGCTCTCACAGACGCCCCTCCTGTTCCAAGGCTTTCTCGAACCTTTTTCATCGCGGCTATCATCCGTGTCCTTTTCCGGTCATCCTTGAGTATGCTCGATGCCTCCTCAGCAAGTCGCTCGAAGGTCATCTCATCTTGTATCAATTCCGGAACCACATCGTCTTGGGCCACAAGGTTCACCAAACCTATGTGAGGAACCTTGATGATCCTTTTTCCTATCCAGTAGGAAAGGGGGGATACCCGGTAGGAAATGACCATGGGAACCCCCATGATTGCCGCTTCAAGCGTTGCAGTGCCGGATGTTATAAGCACCAAGTCACAGACCCCTAAGACCTCGTAAATGTTTTCCTTTTGAATCTCTACTTTTACAGTGGAGTTCCTCAAAAAGGAGCGAACCCATTCTTCCTCAATAGTCTCGGCAAGGGGCAAAAGGCAGCGGATGTTCGGGAATCTCTCCTTCAATATTTCGGCCGCACGGACCATAACAGGCAGCACATTTTGGACTTCCTCTTTCCGACTTCCCGGCACGATCCCGACAACCGGATACGCCCCTTCGAGGCCAAGCTTTGATTTTATGTCTTTCTTATCGAATTCTTTTGGGCAGGCATCTAAAAGGGGATGCCCGACATAGTCCACGGCCATCCCTCTTTCCCTATAAAAGGCCTCCTCAAAGGGCAGGATGACAGCCATACGATCAACACGGCGTCTTATCTTCCTGACCCGACCCTCCCGCCATGCCCAGACCTGAGGACTGATGTAGTAAAGGACAGGGATGTGAAGGCGTTTTGCCTTTCTGGCTAAATGGAGGTTGAAGTCGGGGTAATCGATAAGGATTAGAAGGTCGGGGCGTTGTTTTTTGAGGGTGGTCTTAAGCCTGGACAAGGCCCGGGTAATCGTATGAAACCTCGAAAAGACTTCCGATAGGCCGACAACGGCCATATCGGACGAGGGAACGAAGATCTTTACACCGGCTGCCTCCATCTTCTTGCCGCCGATCCCCGCAAAGGAGATATCAGGACGCAAATGCCTTATCGCCTTGACGAGATTCGCGCCGTGCAGATCCCCTGAGGCTTCACCGGCCACCATAGCCACGAACTTGGAGTCCTTTGAATCAGGAGATGGACTTGAAATACTTGTTGCCTCCCTCAATCTGGTCAATAATCCCAAGGGCTACATTGAGGGCCCTTCGTCCATCCTGGCCGCTCACGACCGGGTCGGATCCGTTTCGGACAACTCTTACAAACGAGACGATTTCATCAGCCAGGGGATCACTGTTGGAAAACTCTTCCCTTTCGGGGATAAACTGGAGAGGACTTTTCAGACCCTCCGCCTTACCGTTCAGCCTGACCACACTGATTGTCCTCTTATGACAATCGGCTGATATGTGGGCGTCCGGCTGAAATACCTGTATGGTTCTCAATGTATTGATAGAAACCCGACTGGCTGTCAAGTTAGCCACTATGCCGTTCTCAAATATGAGTCTCGCATTTGCCACATCCGTTTTGTCCGTTATCACTGACATGCCCACGGCGTGGACCTCCTTGACCTCGGCTTGCACCATGTGGAGGATGATATCCAGGTCATGAATCATGAGGTCGAGGACCACGTCCACGTCAATGCCTCTTGCCGTGAAAAGGTTCATACGATGGGCCTCAATAAAGGTTGGGCGATTAAGCAATGACGCCATCTTGACCACAGCGGGATTGAAGCGTTCCACCAGCCCGACCTGGAGAACCAAGGCCTTTTCCCGGGCCAGATCCAGCAGACTATCGGCATGATCAAGGTTATAGGTAATCGGTTTCTCTATCAAGATATGAACGCCCTTTGAAAGGACATCCCTGGCCACCTGAAAGTGCGTCTCCGTTGGGACAGCAAGGCTTACGGCGTCGACCATCCCCAGGATCTCTTCATGGTGTCCAAAGGGTCTTGTATGATAACGATTGGATATTTCACTGACCCGGTCCTGATTAATGTCCACAACGCCGACCAGTTCAACATCCGGGATGTCTTTGTACTTCTGTACGTGATATTCTCCCAGATGTCCCACACCGATGACAGCCACCCTCAACTTTTCCTTGTTCACGTTTGTCATCCCCTCAGAAAAACATTGAATATCATTTTGGTATCCGTTGGATTCCCTCAGCTCTTCGATACGATCGAGATACCCTTGCCGTCGGCATAGGATATCATGGCCGATTTATCAAACATCAGGGTCTTGCCTGCCTCCACGGCAAGGACCGATGCCTTGACTTCCGACATGACTCGCACCGTCTCAAGACCTACCGTAGGCACGTCGAAACGAGTATCCTGATTCGGTTTGCTCACCTTTACCACGACAGCTCCCAGTTCCGACAACAGTCCCCCCCTTCGAATCGCCTCATCGGTTCCCTCGATGGCCTCAACGGCCAGGACGGTTTTGCTCTTGACGACCACACATTGGCCGATATCAAGTCGCCCCAACTCCTTGGCCATCTTCCATCCGAACTCAATATCGACGTTGGCGGCCTTGTCCGGCTTTTTCCTGGTCAGGCACCCTTCCGGAGGGGCCAACAGTTGTGGGAGATAAGATGTCGAGCTGACGATTTCAATCCCCTCTCCGGAGAGCTCCTCGGCAATGGAAGTCAAGATATCATCATCATGAAATACGGCCAGTTTCGACATGATGGCCAGGCCCTTTAAATCAGGCCTGAGACCACCGAACATTTTCCTCTTTGTGATCGTCCCCGCCATGATGGCCCGCGTGGCTCGACATTTCTTGAGGGCCTTAATCAAATGGCCCAGTTGGCCTAACTGGATCCAGATAAGCTCGTCAGCCACCTCCTCGATGCCCGGATCCGTCTCGTTCCTGTGGGCAACGACCGCCACTCTAAGGCCCCTTTCCCTGGCCGCCTTTGCAACCATCAAGGGAAATTGTCCGCCACCGGCAATCAGGCCGATCGTTCCATTGTCTCTGTCATTGACCATGTTAGTTCACAGACGGCACCTGGAGGCGGTGCCGGCAAATCTCGGGCGCTGAGGCCCTATCTGAGTATTCCTCTCTTGGAGCCGTCGAGGAAGTCGAGTAACATCTCCAGTTCAGGAAAAAGCCCGATGTTCCTTTTGACCTCCTCTATCCCTTCATCAACCTTTCGGTTGCCCCTCCAGATGATTCGATAGGCCCTTTTCAAGCCATCAATCGTCTCCCTGGAAAAGCCTGATCGAACAAGACCTTTCTGATTAACACCGTACAGTTTCGCCCTTGCCCCCGAGGCCATGAGAAAGGGCGGGACATCCTTGTCAACTCCTGTCATACCGCCGACAAAGGCATGGGCTCCGATGCGGACGAATTGATGAACAGCGGCCAGCCCACCTATGATGGCATTATCTCCTATGGATATGTGTCCCCCAAGGGTGGCGGCATTAGACATAATGATACCATCGCCCAAAACGCAATCGTGAGCAATGTGCGCGTAGGCCATGATGTAGTTATTGTTGTTGATGACCGTCTTCCAGTTTTCCTTTGTGGTGGCCCTGTTTATGGAGGTATATTCCCTGATCACGTTATCATTACCGATCATCAGTCTGGTCTCTTCCCCACGATAGCCGACATCCTGGGGCGGCGTGCCTAGCGATGAAAAATGATATATTTTGTTTCTTTCTCCAATATGAGTATGCCCTTCAATCACCACATGAGCCCCAATATCCGTGCCTTGGCCGATAGTAACGTAATCCCCGATACTGCTGTAAGGACCGATCATCACGTCCGGTCCTATCTCGGCGTGAGGGCTCACCACGGCTGAAGCATGGATGTTCACGAGGTTCTCCCGGTCACGCTCGCTACGAGCTGGGCTTCAGCCACGATCGTCTCCTCAACATACGCCTTTCCCGACATCTTCCAGATTCTCGAACCGCCTCTCAAGGCCTGTGCCTCCAGCACCAGCTGATCTCCGGGAACTACGGGCTTCCTGAATTTGACCTTTTCCATGGACATAAAGTAAATCTCATCCTTATTTCCTCCATCCTCTGCATCGGTGATGGATAATCGAGCCAGGACCCCTCCGACCTGGGCCATGGCTTCTATGATAAGGACCCCTGGCATAATGGGATTCCCTGGAAAATGCCCCTCAAAGAAAGGTTCATTGGCCGTCACGTTCTTGATCCCTACAATCCTTGTATTCTCTTCAATTTCGATGATCCTATCTACAAGAAGAAAGGGATAACGATGAGGCAACAGTCTGATTATATCCTGGTAGTAAAGTGGGACTTTCATGATGCCTTCTCCTTGTCTAAGTACGCCTCCAGCTCTTTGACTCTTCTTTCAAGATGCCTGATGTGCTCGTTCATCTGGGGAAGCTTTCGTACCAGGCCGGATGTCTTGAGCCAGAGCCGATGCGGCATGGTCGGTGTGCCCGCCACAACATCGCCCTCGGCGATAGACTTGGCCACTCCGGACTGGGGGCCGATCATGGCCTTATCACCGATCTTGAGATGATCGGATACAGCCACCTGTCCCCCGAGAATCACCTCTCGCCCAATATGAACACTGCCTGATATGGCGGCCTGGGCAACAACAATAGTGTCTTCGCCTATCACCACATTGTGGCCTATATGGACTCCGTTGTCCGTCTTGACACCTCTCTTGATCCAAGTTTTGCCAAGGGCGGCACGGTCAATGGTGTTGTTTGCTCCAAGCTCTACATGATCGTCAATTTGAACCTTGCCGATCTGAGGAATCTTGACCGATACGGAACCCTTTTTAACGAAACCAAACCCATCACTCCCAATGACGGTTCCGCCGTGAATAATCACGTTGTCTCCGATGACGCAGTCCTGCAGAATCGCTACATGGGGATAAATGACCGTACCCTGTCCGATGCGGACCCTGTCTCCCACAAAGACCCCGGGAAATAGAATCACGTCGTCACCAATCACTGCCCCTTCCCCTACATACGCCATAGGATATACAGAAACGTTCTTGCCGATGAAGCATTTCTTGTGGATATATGCCTGGCCAGAGGGACCGGTATACGTGGGGACAGGAGGGGCAAAGAAGTGGGCGACTTCGGCGTAGGCAAGAGCAGGGTTGTGGACCACTATCTGGGGACCGTGGAAAAGCTCATTCCGTTTCCCGACAATGATCGCACCGGCCTTGGTATCTTTCAGGTTTTCAATGTATCGCTTGTCAAAATAAAAAGAGATCTCTTCCGGCCCTGCCCGGTCCAGAGAATTTATTCCCTTAATGAGAACCTCGGGGTCGCCAACGATTTCCCCATTGATCCACTGGGCGATCTCTCTGAGAGGTATTTCCAATATGACAGACCCTACTTGTTTTTCTTATCAAAGCCCTTGATCACTTCATCCGTTATATCAAGGGCGTTATCGGAATATATCAGGCCGACTGCCCCTTTATTAAGGATGAGGGTATAGCCGCCCTTTTTCCCGATTTTTCTTACAACCTCCTCAATTTCGATGCCGACCTTTTCCCTGGCCTCTTTCTCCGCGTCTTTCATTTCCTGGCTGTATTCATTCTGGAGATATTTTATGTACCGGGCCTTTTTCTGCAGCTGTTTCTGTTTGTCTACCTTGGCGTCAAGGCTCAACATCATACTCTGCTTTCTCAGCTCTTCCTCGATTTTCACGAGTTCATCTTTTTCCTGTTTCAGCTTTTGTTGCAGGTCCTCGAATTTTTGGCGCAAGAGTTCTCTGGTCATTTTGAAGGATTGTGATTTTTCCTGCAGTTTCTCCATATCTACCACGGCTATCTTGGGACCGGCCGCTGCCAGGTCATAGGTTGGGTAACAGAGTGTGAACATGATCCCAACTATGATGAATAAAAGGTGTTTCATCTTGACCTCCTAAAAAAATATAATGGTTAATCTTGAGAAATAGTAACCGTATTCAGCAGGAATCCAGGGCTAAAAGTATCCTCCAACTGTGAACTCCCACTGGCCCGCGTCTTCATCCTCCAGAGGGTCCAGGTTCCAACCATACTCAAGTCGGAGCGGCCCTAAAGGAGAGTACCATCTGATGCCGCATCCGGCGGACCGTCTGATGCCGCTGAAGGTGTAACTTTCCTCTTCAGTAAACACGTTTCCGGCATCGAAGAAGAAAAGCCCCACGAATCCTTGCTCCTTAAACAGGGGAAACCTATACTCCAGGTTATAAACCATCATTTTTTCGCCGCCTATTTTGTCTCCTGTCTCAGGATCTTCAGGGGAGATTGAGCCCCCGTCAAAACCTCTGACCGAATTGATCCCCCCTAAGGAGAATTTCTGGTAAACAGGAAGCTTGCCCCCTGAACGCTGCTTGACATAGCCCCATCTTCCCTGGGCCACCAATACTGTATCCCAGAAAAGGGGAAAATACCAGGCACTTCTGGCCAGGTACTTGTCAAAATAGATATCTCCGCCGAGAATACCTCCGGCATACTCATAGGAAAAACTGTTGATGGACCCCCTGCTGGTATTCCATCGCCGATCCCTGCTGTCACGTTTTATCATGAAGGTGATACTGCTTGTGATGTTTTTCCCCTCCATTTCTTTGATGGCAGTCGCCGCTGACTCGGCAATGTCGGTGATATCGGCATCGTCGAAACCGTATTTTATATATCCTCTGGTATGGTCATCGAACACCAGGGGAAATCCGAAGCCGAGGGCCCCACCCACGCTGTCCTTTGTGTATTCATCATATTCCGTTTCCCATTTGTAGACCTGGACGTCGGCAGATAAGGGCTTATCAAAAAGCCAGGGTTCTATGAACCTGATATCGAACTTGTCTGATTCCCCACCGATCATTGCCGAGAGACTCAGACTCTGGCCCCGCCCGAAGAGGTTTTCCTGAGATATTTTGACTACCGAGAAGGCCTTTTCAGAGGAACTGTAGCCTGCGCCGACACTAAAGGTTCCTGTCGGTCTTTCGGTCACGTCGATATCCAAGACCATCAGGTCTTCTCTGCTCCCCTTTTTGGTCTGTACCTTGACATCTTCAAAAAAACCGAGACGGTTTAGATTTTGCGTGCTCCTCTTCAGGGCCTTTCCGCTGAAATACCCACCCTCTATGGCCTTGAGTTCTCGGCGAATGACCTTGTCTCTCGTAATCCGGTTTCCCCTGATATTGATCCTCTCAAAATAGACCTTCTGTTCTTTGGAGATTCTATAGGTAATATCCACGGCGAACTCTTCTTTGTCCTCAGATGTGAGAGGAGTGACTTCGGCATAGGCATATCCCTCGTCCGAATAAATGTCTCTGAGTGTCAGGATATCTTTTCGGATGAGTTCCCGATTGAAGACCTTTTCCTTGTTGATCCGAATTTTTTCAAGGAGCTCCTCCACAGGCACTATTAAGTCGCCTTCAACCAATACATCCCTCACGTGATACTGGTTACCCTCGTCGATCTCAATAAGGATCAAGAGCCCCTTCTCTTTGTCATACGTGATCTTCGGCTTGTCCACCTTGGCCTTGATATAACCCTGATTGTGGTAGAAGGAACCGATCTTGTAGACATCAAACTCCAGTTTTTTGTCATCCAAGTATCCGGAATCAGTAAGCCAGGAAAAAAACCCCCTCTCGCTCGTCTCCATGATTTCTTTGAGATCATCATCGTCAAATGTGTTATTTCCGACAAACTCTATTTCGCTGATATAGACCTTTTCATTCTCTGAGATCTTGTAGGTAACCAGTACTTCATTGTTTGGAAGGGGGTCGATTTGATCACGAATATCAACATTGTAAAAGCCCTTTTTTCGATAGTAGTCTTCCAATCGCCTGATACCCTGTTTGACTTCATTGTTGTCGAGTATAGAGTAAGGCTTTATCCCAAGTTCCTCCTTGAGGACATCATCTTTGAGCTCATTATTACCCTCAAAGGCAATTCTGCCGATAGACGGCTTTTCGACCACTCTGAATATCACTATGGTGCCACTGGAACCCTCCTCGGTCTCTATTGCGATATCCTTGAAAAACCCCATTCTGTATATGTCTCGAAGGTCTTGATCCAACCGGTCATAGTCGACTCTGTCACCTTTCTTTGTCTCCACTACGGCCAGGATGGCCTCTTCCTCAACACGCCTATTTCCCCGCACTTGAACCAATTCAACATGCGGCACTCCACTGATCCGGTTGTCAATGCCGGTAGCCATTCGTTTGGCGGTGTCCTCCAGGTTGTCCAAATCTTCTGCCGTACTATAAAGGGAGAAAGGCGGTCTCTCTTCCCCTATATCATACACCTTCAGGTCAATGCTTGCCCTCTTTCCGATCCGGGTCAGGCTCCCCACGATAACCCAATCCGCCCTCAGCTCTCTTCCCGCCGCAAGGATTTCTTGATTCCCGAGAGCCTTCAATGAAGAAAGAGGAAGCTTTTTGATTTCCTCTAAAGGGATGATGACAAATCCCCTTTCCTTAAGCCCATGACGCAATAACACGTCAAAGCCGGGTTCGAGATCTTCCCCGGCCTTCAGAGCATGGACCTGCAAGGGCATTACGGCGATCCGGGTCCTCTCTTCAGCAAGGACATCTTCGGTCCGGTAGAGGAAGGATAACATCAACAACAAGAGCGATAAACCTATCCATCGCAAGCACATCAACCGGACCCTAAGGCTCAACAAATCGGGTCGGGCAATCCTGCAAGGTCCCACCATTAACTATCTCCATCTGCCGCGACATCTTCTCTGCCAGTTTATGGTTATGGGTGGCAATAACCATGGCCACATCCTCTTCTTTATTAAGCCGGAGGAGAAGATCGGCGATCTCATGACCGGTCAACCAGTCAAGGTTCCCAGTCGGTTCATCAGCTAATATAAGCCGGGGTTTCATGACGATGGCCCGGGCAATGGCCACGCGCTGCTGTTCTCCTCCGGAAAGTTCTCCTGCCCGATGTGCCAAGCGTCCTTTGAGCCCTACTTTCTCTATGGCCGCTATCGCTTCCTGGGCGGCCCTTTTCTTGGGATAGCGGACAATCAAGGCTGGCATCATAGTATTTTCGAGAGCGGTGAACTCGGGCAGGAGGTGGTGAAATTGAAAGACAAAACCGATGTTCCTACTCCTGAATTTGCACAGGTCTGCCTCATCCAACTCGTGGATATTCCGGCCCTCAAAACGGACAGCACCCTCTGTGGGAGATTCAAGGCTGCCCATGATATTTAAAAGCGTTGATTTTCCAACACCCGAGGCCCCCATAATGGCCAGACTGTCCCCTGGCTTTACCTCTAGGTTGATCCCGTTAAGGACCTGAATGATATTCCCATGATGGGTAAAGGACTTGTAGACGTTTTTCAGATCTAACATGGCCGAAATCCACTGATGCGAGCGACTTCCGTCCCCTTGTTCCCCTTACTCATATCTGATGGCCTCTACCGGATTCAACCTGGACGCGTACCAGGAGGGATAGATCGTTGCGAGAAAAGAAATAATGATCGCGGCAAGGGCGACGAACCATACATCACTCAAGACGACTTTGACCGGAAGGGTGGAAATATAATACACATCCGAAGGGAGACTGATAAATTTGTACTTTGCCAGGGCCTGACAGATACCCAGTCCTGCAACAAGACCGGCAACAGTCCCAACAAGCCCTACGAGCAGACCCTGAATCATAAAGATGGACATGATGCTTCTTTTCGAGGCTCCCATGGCCCTTAATATCGCAATATCTCTTGTCTTTTCCATCACGACCATAACGAGTGTGCTGATGATATTCAGTGCCCCCACAAGGACGATCATGGTTAGAATGACAAACATTGTGAATTTTTCCAGCTCCAAAGCTGAAAAAAGGCTCTTGTTCATGTCTTTCCAATCCTTTGTCCAATACGGATATCCCAGTTCGGCCTGAATGCGTGCCCCTATCTTGTCCGAATCATACACATCCTCCACTTTTACCTCGAGACCCGTAATCTGATCTCCGAAGCCGAGGAATTCCTGGGCCTCCCGAAGGCCCACAAATACCATGGAGGCATCGTACTCGTACATACCGGATTCGAAGACAGCCGCAACCTTGTATTTTTTGGTGTTAGGGGTCCTGCCGAAGGGTGTCAGTTTTCCCTCAGGGGCAACGACGCTCAAGACTTTTCCGGGGAACGCCCCAATCTGTTTGGAAAGTTCACTGCCGATTATGATAGCTGGCGTTCCATCGGAAGGGTCCTCGAGAGAGTCCAGAGAACCCTCCTTAATCATTTGCTCTATGTTGATAACCTTTCCACTGCTCTTGGGGTCTACGCCTCTTAAAATCGCCCCTGATACGTTCCCTGAATGATTGACCATAACCTGGCTGTAAATAAAGGGCGTTGAGTGCAAGACACCCTCTAAGTGGGCAATCCTTTTGTTTACCCCTTCGTAGTCGTCAAAGGCCCCACCAAAACTCAAGACCAGAAGATGGGAGTTCACTCCTAGGATCTTGGACATTAGGTCGGCCCTAAAACCGTTCATCACCGAAAGAACCACCACAAGGGCCATGACCCCCACCATCACGCCGAGAACCGAAATAATCGAAATGGCGGAAATGAAAGCCTGTTTGCGCTTGGCTCGAAGGTATCTTATGGCGAGGATCAGCTCAAACATCAGGCAGGTCGCCTCTACACCGGTCTCATGTGGGGGAAGAGGATAACGTCTCGGATAGAGGGGGAATTCGTCAGCAACATGATGACCCTGTCGATCCCGATGCCCTCTCCCGCTGTAGGCGGCATGCCGACCTCCAGGGCATTTAAATAGTCTTCGTCCATAAACTGAGCCTCCTTGTCACCGGCCTCACGAAGACCCGCCTGGTATTCAAATCTTTTCCTCTGATCAAGCGGGTCATTGAGCTCAGTAAATCCATTGGCAATCTCCCTGCCGGCGATAAAGAGTTCAAAACGATCAACAATCGTCCGGTCGTGGTCATTGCGTCTGGAGAGGGGTGATACCTCCGTAGGATATTCCGTGACGAAGGTCGGGCTGATGAGTTTAGGCTCCACAAGATTGTCGAAGATCTTCATCAAGATTTTCCCCTGTCGGTCTTTGTCCGAGAGGGAGATATGATGATCCTTGCAGAATCGTATGGCGGATTCTCTGTCTTGCAGGACCTCCTCTTCGATCCCTCCCAGCTCTTTGAGGGCCTCATATACGGTCACTCTGGACCATGGAGGAGAAAAATCGATTGTATCTCCCTGATATTCAATCACATTCGTACCCATAGTCCTTTGGATAAAATCGTTGAAGAGCGCCTCTGTAAGGACCATAAGGTCCTCATAGGTGGCGTAGGCCATGTAGAATTCAAGCATCGTGAATTCAGGGTTATGCCTTGTCGACACTCCCTCGTTTCTAAAATTCCGGTTGATCTCAAAAACCTTTTCCATTCCTCCGACGACCAGCCTCTTCAGATAGAGTTCCGGCGCTACTCTCAGGTAGAGATCCATGCCGAGGGTGTTGTGAAAAGTCTTAAAGGGTCTTGCCGTCGCGCCTCCAGGAATAGGTTGCATCATCGGGGTTTCAACTTCGAGGAAATCTTTCTTGATGAGAAAATGCCTGATTGCCTGAATAATGCGGCTCCTCAAAACAAACAGATCCTTGACCGGATCATTCATGATCAGGTCCACATACCTCTGTCTGTATCTCGATTCCACATCCGTGAGACCGTGCCATTTCTCCGGCAGGGGCTTGAGTGATTTGCAGAGGAGATTGACCGATTCCGCCATGACAGTCAGTTCACCGGTCCTGGTCTTGAAGAGCACACCCTTTGTCCCGATAAAATCACCGATATCCATCAATTTGAAGATCTCAAAGTCTTCGGCGCTTACCTTGTCCTTCCTTATATATGCCTGGATGAGGCCGGAACCATCCTTGATATGAATAAAAGAGGCCTTTCCAAAATTCCTTCGGGACATTATCCTTCCGGCAATGGAAAATGTCTTCTCCTTTTTTTCAAGGGTTTCGGCGTCCACATGAGCAAACCGCTCAATCACCTCGGCAATGGACGTCTCTTTTCGATATCCGGATGGGTAGAGTTCGACCCCCATACCCTTCAGTTTTTCAGCCTTAGCTAGTCTCTGCTCAACGAGAGAGTCGGTTTTTTCCATATCTTAACAGGTCCTCTTTCCTCAAAGGATGATATCTCAAAAATATTTGGGGCAAAAGTATGTGTTTTTGTAATGCAATTGCCCTCCATAGTCAAGATGAAAGAATGTATCGAAATCCTTGATATTTCCCAAATCGTTGTTGTCTGTTGAAAGGCAATCCCTAAGGTTGCGAAAAGTCTGGGCGTGACGCCCCGAAACCCCGCCGCGAGCCGGAAAAAATTGACCGGACTTTCTTACCATTTAACCTCATTCTTCCTGCTCGTTGCCTTTGGTCATGTCAAGGGTCGGTTTTGGGGTTGCGGAATTTGTGTGCCAATGATGTAATGTCTTGACTTTTGATGGAGAACACAGAGAGGATGCGATCTCATGTGCGGCATTCACGGTATTTTATCACCTTCCCTTACCAAGGAAGAGGTCTCCTACCGTCTGAGGCGGATGGGGTTGATACAGAGGCATCGCGGTCCCGATGACCAAAGGGAAGTGGTCTATTCAACAACTAAAGGCCTGCTTGGTTTCGGGTTTGTCAGGCTGTCGATCCTCGATCTGGAAACCGGTATGCAGCCGATTGAGTGCGCCATGGACCGCTCCGCTATCATATGTAACGGCCAGATCTACAACTATGTTGAGCTACGATCCGGTCTCAAAGAGGAAGAATTTATTTCAAAGGGTGACATCGAAGTGGCTCTCCATCTTTACCGCCGCCATGGGATAGAGTTTCTGCATCTCTTAAACGGCATGTACGCGGGGGCCATCTTCGATCCACGGAAAAAGAGGCTTTGGCTATTCAGAGATCGCTTCGGCATCAAGCCGCTTTATTACACGACCGTGGGAGAAGAATTTCTTTTTTCCTCCGAAATAAGACCTCTCCTCAGGTACAAAGGGATAAAAACGGAACTCAACAGATCACGACTCGCCTCCCTTTTTTCTTTTCGGTATCTCCCCGGCGAGGAAACCATGTTTCTGGGTATCAGGCGCTTACCTCCCAGCTCATATCTGGAGTTTAATCTGGAAAGCGGGACATTTCAGATAGAGAGGTATTGGGAGTATCCCTTGAAGCGAGAGGACAGTGTCATCAGTCTGGAGCAAGCAGGAGATCAACTAAATGAGATTTTTGCTGATGCCGTTAGACTTAGGCTGAGATCCGACGTCGAAGTGGGGACCTTTCTCAGCGGCGGCATCGACTCCTCGGCAGTTGCTTCGCAGGCTGTGCGGAATGTGCCGGACATGAGAGCCTTTACCATTACCTTCAAGGAAGAAAAGTACAATGAACTCCCCCTAGTCGATGCATTCATAGATGCCAACAAGGACCGCTTTTGCGGAACCCGCCGCTATTCTCGTCTTTGCGGAAGAGAGAATCTTAATAATCTTATCGAAATAGTCCGGTCTATGGAAGAGCCGATTTTCTTGGGAACCCTCCTTCCGACCGATCAGGTTTGCGGATTGGCAAGCGAACATGTCAAGGTTGTCCTGACAGGTGAAGGAGCCGATGAGATATTCGCGGGATATAGAAGGTTTTTTCTTGAAATCGCTGCTCAGGAATTTTCTGGACTCTCGAGGATGAAGCAAAGAGATCTCATAGACACTTACCCCGAAGTGCTGCCCTACCTTCGCGCAAGGGAACAAGACCCGATAGAGCGCTATCTTGAAGGGGAGCGGCTTTTTGCATCTGCCGATCTGGGCCGTTTGCTCGGCGAAAAGGTGTGCGAAAACATTGTTCCCCAAGAGGCCTTGCCTCGATTCACAGGTGCGGAGCATCCCTTGAAAGCCGCTCAAGCCCTGGAGTGTCGATTCAGGCTGCCAGACTACGTGATACTCCGACTCGACAAACTGTCTATGCGGCATTCATTGGAAACGCGAACCCCCTTTTTGGACTATCGCCTGGCCGAATTTTCCTCAACCTTGCCGAGTCGCTTCAAGATTAATATAGGAGAGGGAATGGACAAGTTTATCTGCCGTTACGCCTTCTCGCGTCACGGTATACTCGATTCCAACACCGCCTTTCGCAATAAACTGCCCTTTACCAGTCCTCTGGCCGACTGGCTCTCCCGTCCCAACGAGTTACCCGATTTCTTGCAGGACACGCTCTTGGGTGATACTATCAAAAGACAGGGCATCTTGGATGATATCACTTCAAAGGAGTTCATCGGCCAAATATCCACCGAGGGAATTGGGCCGGCCACACTTGTGTCCAACGCAGAGCGCGTCTTTGCACTGATCATATTCACCCTGTGGTACGACGAATTTTTTGATTGAGCCGAAGGGACAAGTCTCAATGAATCTTGAAGCCAGCCTAGATCACATGACGTCCGAATTATCAGACGCCATTATCGCTCTCCTAGAAAAAAGAACCCACAGCGAAAAACGGACCTACGGGTTTGAATACGAGTTTCTACCGAGAGAGATCATTGACCGAAAACGCCTTGACGAGATACGCGCCTGTCTCCCCTCCTGCGGTTTTGATGCCGATGGAGACAGGTTCTTGTCTTCAAATGGTATGAGTATCACCTTCGAACCGGGAGGGCAGATAGAATACTGCAGCCCACCGATAGAGGGAGGAGATCGTTCGTCAGTGGAGGCCCTTTTGGGTATTATCGAGGAGGTGAATAGGAAAATCCATCGGTCTTTGGGCATACTGTACTTACCTGTCGGATATATCCCCGGTCGTGACAAGATACCTCTTTGTGTGACTTCCAAGAGATACAAAAGACTCCAGGCGCGGATGAGTACATGCGGGACCAGGGGGCTGGACATGATGAAAGGAACGGCCTCCATTCATCTCCACGTGGTCATTCTCGACACTCGGGAGATCCTTCCGATCTTTAAAGAACTCGCCTTTCTAGCCAAGACCGTCGAATTTTCCATGTCGTCCGACAGGAGGGATATATGGAATCACACCGATCCGACCCGTTGCGGGATGCCACTAGACAATATGGCCGAGGTTACAGACGCGCACGCTCTTATTTCCAGGATCGTCCGTTTCGCCCTCTTGGCTGTGGACATAAATGAAAACCTCCCTTTTGCCGAGAAAAGTGATATTACAGTAGATAACTTCCTGTATCATTTGACGACCATTTTTACGGACGTGCGACTCAATATGAAGGGGCCTTCCTTAGAGCTCCGGACTCTTGATAGCCTCCCTCTCTCCAAATTTATGGGGAAATGGGACCTTTTTGTGTCTACGTTTGAACATTATCCGATAACATAGACAAAGGAGACTTCATTATGACGGATGTGGAGATTTATACCTCAAAGAGATGTGTATACTGCGACAGGGCCAAGGAATTGCTTGATTCCAAAGGGGTGGTTTACCGTGAGATATCTGTGGATAAGAGTCCGGAAAAGACGGAAGAGGCTGTTAGAAGAAGCAAGGGAATGAAAACGGTCCCTCAGATCTTCATTGATGATTTTCATGTGGGGGGATGCGATGACCTCATCGAACTTGACAAGAAAGGGGAACTGGAAAAACTCCTCGGCGCGCCATGAGGAGTGAGGCAGGCTCACGAGGAGGGAGAGGACGAAGACCCGAGGACATCAGGCCTCCATAATGGATATGAGAGACTCCCATCGATCATATTCAGTCTCTGAGGGGAGGCCTCTTTTCTTCAGGCTCGCGATTATCCTGCTGTCATTCAGCCTGAAAAAAGGATTGATCCTTTTTTCCTCCTCCAAGGTGGAATGAACATCATGGGGGTCATACTTCTTGAGAAAATCGTCAATATGTTTGTTGTCCGGATCGAGCTGCCTGATAAACTCCACGCATTCCCCTACATAGTCATGCCCTGCATACACAACAGTATGGCCTGGTAGACCCATGAGAAATTTAATGGAGTTGTAGAAGCCTTTGAGGTCTCTGGAAAAGCATCTCCCTACTTTGCCGTTGAATAGCGTATCACCCGTGAGAAGAACGTCGCCGACATGAAAACAGAGGGATTCCTTCGAGTGTCCTGGGGTATGGTAAACCTTTATTTTTTCTCCGTCCAGGTCCACAACCTCCTGATCAAGGAGGGTCTTATTATCCAAGTAGGCGGCGCCTGATGCTTGGACAAGTGCCCCTGTTCCTGCAGTATGGTCGGGATGTAAGTGGGTGTTTGCCACGAACTTAAGGGTCAGACCGAGAGAACTCACGGCCGAAAGAATAGGTTTCACCGCGCCTCCGTCAACTGCCATTGCATGGCGCTTCCCCCAGATCAGATACCCTAAATTATCCGGTGAATATGGGAATTGTCTGACTCTCACAAGCTCCTATCCTTACGTTATATGATCTCATAAGCCTTTAGAGCACGATCCCTCAAATCAAAGCGGCTTGAGACTTCTAGGCCCTCCCGCAGCAGCTTCCAGGACCGGCACAGGTCCCTGGGGGAGTGTCGGTCCCGCAGCAGCGATCAGAGGGGTCTTGCGGGAAACCCTTGTCAGAACTAACCGCGGCATGGGCGGATAGCAGTTTTTTGAGGTTTCGACTTCCACAACCATGGCATATCACCAGATCTGTCTCTGTGGGAGCCATTAGGATCTCTGTTTTTTGACCGCAATCTGCGCATTCGAATTCATAAATAGGCATATTCTACTCCCCTCGGCATTCTGTTCTTCAGCACCTAAACTGCCACTGTTGAGGGCGATTCTACCATCTATACGAAGCTGTTTCAAGGCATTGTCTTGGCCTATCCAATATTCCGGGAGATTTCCCTTTCAACGCCCATAGCCCATCCTATAAACACTACTTCCTTTGTTTCCTGTAGGGCTCTCTATATAAACCACGCTCAGATCAGTTGGGAAATATCTTTAGAGGCTTGCAGAGGATGTAGGATTATTGCGGCACTATTGCAATTAAAACGGAAACTTGACAAACAGTTTCATCATGATATATCATAATGGATGTTCTATCAAACGCAGCCTTACTAAAAGAATCTTGTAGCACATGATTGTGCGCGTCGAGATTGTCATCCAAACAGATACCCTTCAAAAGCCGTCACATGGAATCTACCTTTTAGATAGGTCATAGGCTTTTAACATATTCCGCAAAACTTTTAGATGAGGAGTCAACGTGCTTAAAAAAACCAAGAACACAGGAAGCACTGTTGAGCCTTTTACAGTGGCGTCCTCTTCTGGAGGGCCAACCATGGTCGGACAGCAGATCGCCATTGAAGGCAAAATCAAAGGCACTGAAGATCTGGTTATTGAGGGGTCTGTAAGAGGGAGCATCGAGCTTGAAGGGCAGCATCTTACCGTCGGTCCGAAGGGTCAGGTGGAAGCCGATATTCTGGCTGACAGTGTGACCATCAGCGGAAGGCTTGTCGGGAATATTACTGCCATCGACAAGGTGACAATCACAAAAGATGCCGATTTTAACGGCGAGATCAAGGCCAGGCGCTTCTCAGTGGAAGACGGCGCTATGCTCAAGGCGGTCATCGAGCTCGAACGAGAGTCCCCGATCAAGGCCGTGCCGTTAGGCAAAGAGGCCGACGAAGAAGAGGACGAAAAGGGAGGCACACCTGTCACCTTGGGCCAGTAAGCCTTACAAGGAGTGCAATCTGGGGGGCATCGACTATGCCGTCGGCTGCCGGAGGGGTCTCTTTAGCGTCCGCTCCAGCGTATCACATCAGCACGATACTACGGTTGTTCATTGAACGCCTGCTCCGACGACAGGATCCAAAGCTGCTGGACGTGGGACCTATCTGTGCGGAAAACATCAATCTACTCGCACGGCAAACAGCCAGGCTTTATGTTTGTGATATGTTTATCCGAATTGATAGGGAACGGGAAAGAACCGGGGCCTTGAGGAGTGTGTGGAGACACCTGGATTACCCGGACAAGAGCTTTGATGGGATTCTGTTGTGGGACCTGCTTGACAGACTTGATGATTCCGATGTGGCTTCATTGCTGGAACGATGTCATAGCATCCTCAAACAGGGAGGGATGCTCGTTGTCTTTTTTTTCGGTGAGCAGGGAGGTCAGGAGTCGGTCAACTCCTTCATTATTGAGGATGAGGGATACAGAGTATCCACCCGTGCCCAGGCTCATCTCAAGCTTCCCTTGCGAAGACGGAATGCCCGGGATATATTGGACATGCTTTCTTCTTTTCGTCTTGTCAAGTCCGTTATTTGCGGCAATGGGCTCAGAGAGTTTCTCCTGCAACGAATGTGAGATCCCTCAGGAATTGATGAAACTACTGGCCTGGAGCCCAGACCTTCACGGGTGTCATTGAACGTCGAGTGATTAAGTCCGGGCCGTGTCATGTCGAGGATCGCAAGCATTGCAGATGGTCGCTTTCAACGATTATGCAGGGTCCATCATGCGTGTGAAGATAAGGATTCTTTAAAGTAATTTTTTTTAAAAATCAGTTTTTTCATGGCAGGCCCTTGACTTGGGGCATTTGATCTATTAACTTAGCCCGCTATCCTAGGTCGCCTGTTGAATCGATTTTTTACTTTTAAGGGGGAGTGCTATGAACAAATCTCAATTAATTGAGGCCCTCGCAAAAAAAGAGGATTTAGCCTTAAGAAAGGCCGAAGAGGTCGTCAATACGGTCTTTGAGGAAATGGCAACGGCCCTTATCAAGGGAGAGAGGGTCGAGATCAGGGGGTTCGGCAGCTTTAAGCCCAAGCAATATGGAGGCTACAAGGGTAGGAACCCGAAAACCGGCGAAGTCATAGATGTGACCCCTAAGATCCTTCCCTTTTTCAAGGTAGGCAAAGAATTGAAAGAAAGGGTGGATGTTGAATAAGAAGACTATAAGGGCCTTGGTCGTGCTAGATGGGGAGCTAGCGGTGCCCCGGAACCCGAAATCCGCTTATGCGGGGTCGAAAATCCTTCAGGAGATCTTTGGCATGAGGAGTCTCTCCGTTGTCTTAGGAGAAGAGGTGGACCTCACGTGACAGACGCTTACGAACCCCGTCAGGTCCGGGAGGAAGCAGCGGTAAGTAAGATAGTCTGTGTCGTGATGGTATCTATCTCCTTTGTCCGGGCGACAGGGGCTTCTCGGCCATTGGTTGAATGAGGATGTACGACCAAGGACTCAAAATTTTTTTGAAAATCATCCCTCGATCCCATGCCGTTGCTCCTCTCTTAAATGAAAAAGCCTCCCCTCATCGCCTCTCGTGGCGGACTATTGTGGACCCACCAAGAGACAACATACTTCCAATTCCCCCAACTTTCCCGGAACCGACATGTGGCGCACGCGGTTTTCACCCGGCTCGGAGGTGCCAGTGCTTCTCCTTACATTGGTCTCAACACAAGTTTTGCAGTTGACGATTATCCCGACAACGTAACAAAAAACCTGGACACGATACGAAATGTATTGGGGGCCAGAGTCCTGGTGTTCATGAACCAGTCTCACGGGGATCATATCTGCGTCATCCGCCGAGGTCAACCAACCGGAACAACCTTGCCGCCTGATGCGGATGCCCTGATCACGAATGTCCCGGGCACGGCGCTCATGGTGAACCAGGCAGACTGCCAGGGAGTCATTATCTTCGACCCCATACTGGCTGTTGTCGGCAATGTACACTGCGGATGGCGAGGAAATGTAGCCAATATTCTTGGAAAGGTTGTTTCCGGGATGAGACAGGAGTTCGGCTGTCAGGCATCAGACCTTGTGGCGGCGATAGGACCTTCTCTCGGCCCTTGCTGCGCAGAGTTCAGGGGGTACAGAGAGATATTTCCCGACAGCTTCACCGACTTCATGGTCCGGGAGAATCATTTTGACCTATGGAGTCTCAGCGGTCGTCAACTTCAGAAGGCAGGCCTCATGGCAGAGAATATCGAGATCGCTCAGGTCTGCACATCCTGTAACACAGACCTCTTTTATTCTTACCGGCGAGAGGGCAAGACCGGACGCTTCGGAACCGTGGTGATGCTGCGATCATCACAAGGGCGTCTCTCCTCCAACAAAGGTTCTCATTTGAACTAATCGTTTATTGACCCTGAATCCAACCGCTCCTGTCTGATCAATCCTGATGACTCTGCAGCCGACCTTTTTCAGTCTTCTAATGGTCTCGGAATGAGGAAAACCGAAAGCATTGCCATGCCCTGACGAGATGACACAGACCTCAGGCTTGACCATGCGGAGGAAGCCTTCCATGTTTGAACGACTACTTCCATGATGAGGGGAAAGAAGGATGTTGCTCTTGAGAGATTTTCCGGCGTGTGCCATCAGAGCGATCTCACCTGTCCGTTCAATGTCACCTGGAAAGAGAAAGGCCTTTCCCCCATAGGAAATCTTCAGTACGAGTGAACGGTTGTTCAGCCTTCTTGAAGGAGAAGATAGACCAAGAGCTTTGTCACCAGGAGGAGGATGAAGCACATCAACGGTGACCCCGTTGATGTGCCTGCGTCCGAAGAGGGAACGGGGAAGGTGTTTCTTTACATCTTGTGATTCGACAATAGCCATCAGTTCTCGATAGGAGGGGGTGTCGACCTCATCTCCATTGTACCAGAACTCTGTGGGGTGAAAGTGTCGGGCGATAAAACGGAGCCCATTCATGTGGTCTGCCTGGGGATGGCTCAGGACCAGGTAATCGATATGTGAGATCTTCGATCGCCACAAAAAGGGCGCTACGACCATCTTCCCAACATCGAAATAATCACGAGGAAAACCGCCCCCATCTATAAGCATCTTTTTCCCACCGGGAAATTCAATAAAAGCTGAGCTGGCCTGGCCCACGTCGAGAAAGGTCACCCGAAGGTCCTTGTTGAAATGGACCCGATGTATCCAGTAGCCGATATCAGCGATCATGATGATCGTGAGGACCAGTAGGAGTCTTCTTGCCCACAACCGGTATCCGACAAAAAATATGGCAATGAGAAGGAGGTAAAACAGGCTCATCTCAAAAAGATTGGGAGTGATGGTCCACACACTTGACCAGGATAATCCAGCCCACAAATCTATAACTTCCATCATAATGTTCAGACCCCATGCGCTCAGCCCCAGGAGAAAACCGGCCATTTTAGTTGAAAAGGGCAAGATTCCAAGAGATAGCAACCCTGAGGGGAGAACCCACATCCCTAAAATAGGAACGGCCGTTATGTTGGCCAATATGCCTGCAAGAGAGACACGATGGAAATAGAAAGAGATAAGGGGGAGAAGAAAGATAGTTGCGGCCGAGGTCGCGGCAATAAGACCTCCGAAATAGAGATAAAGGCGATAGAAAAGCGGTCTCTTTTCTCGTGGTCCGTGAGGGGAGGGGAGGGCCTTGAGGAAAACAGGCGTAATCCAAAGGATTCCTATGACCGCTCCAAAGGAGAGCTGAAAGGACATCGAGAAAATAGCCTGGGGGTCCAATGCGAGTATGACCAAAGCCGCCAGGGCAAGAGAGGACCAGACCTCTCTCTGGCGTCCGGCGATCAGGGAGAAGAGAAAGACCATGACCATGATCATGGCTCTCTGGCTGGAAACCTGGAATCCTGCGAGGCAGGTATACAGGAAAACGGGAAAGGAGGTCAAAAGGGCGGATAGTCTGCGAATATCTGTCGCAAGGATTACCCTATAAGACCTCGACAGAATAGATTTCAATACGAAAAAGGAGAACCAGGCCACAAGGCCGATGTGCAATCCTGAAACCGCGAGGATATGCCCCAGCCCCGTCTTATTAAAGGACTCTCTAAGATCCTGATCGATACTGTGACGTTCCCCCAGTATGAGGGCGTAGAATAATGCGGCATCGCGGGTGTTGAGATTATCTCGCAGGAAATCCCTTACAGGCGCACGAATCCTTTCCAGGAGGTTGTGTGGGAAAGGCATTCGACCGGGTCCCATGGGTACGACGTATCTTCCATCGGACACAGTGGCTGCACAAGAGAAACCTTTCAATACCATGGCCGCCTCATATTCGTAATGGCCTGGATTGTTAAAGTCCTTAAAAGGTCTGAGGCGGGCGGGGAAGCGGATCTTTTCTCCCGGGCGGATGGGAGTGACGGGGTCGTAGATGGTCACAAGGAGGTCTTCATTAACAAGATTCGTCTCTTCTTCGAAACGACAGGTCAACACCCGAACCCTGAGCCGGCACATTCCAGGTTTCCTCTTTACCGTCTCAAGAACCGTCCCTTCGATGACCGCCCTCTTGCTCTTATGAGCATGGGGCAACAGCTGGGAGGAAGAACCGATGTTTGATGAGAGGAGAATACCGGTTAGAAAGAAGGCGAAGAGCATCACGTAGATCTTCAGCCTTCTCGACAGAAAGAGCATTGACAGGAGGCAAAGGATGAGGGACAGGTACAGAGCGAGTAGAATCGTCTCGTAAAGGGGTGATACTACCTTGCCTATCAGGATGCCCCCTGCAAAAAAAAACAATATGAGCGTTAGGGGGCGATGGAATATCCTAGATGCTTTCCCTCCAGATGTTGGCACCGAGGATCCTGAATTTTTCTTCAAGGGCCTCATACCCCCTGTCCAGATGGTAAATACGATGGACCTCGGTCCTATCCCCCTCCGCCACGAGTCCGGCCAGGATTAAAGAGGCGCTGGCCCGTAAATCTGTGGCCATAACCGGGGCTGAATAGAGATTGGCTTTTCCTTTCACAAGGGCCTGATTTCCGTTGATTTCGATGTCGGCCCCCATCCTCTTGAGTTCGCTGACATGAATGAATCTATTCTCAAATATGGTTTCTCTAATCATGCTCCAGCCGTCTGCGATGCACATAAGGGCCATAAACTGTGCCTGGAGGTCTGAAGGGAATCCTGGAAAAGCAGAGGTCTTTATGTCAGTGCTCTGGATAATATCGGGGCCCTTGACGGAGACAGTGTCGGCATCGATTTGTATGTGGGTGCCGATAGACTTCAACTTTTCAATGAGGGCCCCAAGATGTTCCGGACGGCAACCATCAATGACGATGTCACCTTTTGTCATTGCGGCCGCTATCATGAAAGTCCCAGCTTCTATCCTGTCGTTTATGACGGTGTGGGTGGCGGGCCGTAGCGTCTTAACCCCGTGAATGACGATAGTATCCGTACCGTCACCCTCTATGTCAGCACCCATGTTGCGTAACATATCGGCCAGATCTTTGATTTCAGGTTCCTTGGCGGCGTTTTTCAGAACGGTCTTTCCTTCGGCCGTAACCGCCGCCATCATGATATTTTCTGTCCCCGTTACCGTCTGTATGTCAAAGAAAATATCAGCCCCTTTGAGCCGGCCGACCCTGCCGTTGATATAACCATGGTCGAGAGTGAGTTCAGCGCCCATGGCAACGAGGGCCTTCAAATGGAGATTCACGGGCCTGGCCCCGATGGCACACCCTCCCGGGAGGGAGATCCTCGCCCTGCCGCAGCGAGCCAGCAAAGGACCCAACAATAGGATTGATGCCCTCATGGTCTTGACAAGATCATAAGAGGTCTCGTGTCTCACAATATTATCTGCGTTTACGTCAAGGATGTCTCCCTCATCTCTGAACCGGACTCCCAATTCCGACATAATCTGTTTCAGAGTTTCAACGTCTTTGAGACGAGGAATGTTTTTCAATCGATGAGGGCCTTCCATGAGAAGACAGGCCGAAATAATGGGAAGGGCGGCATTTTTCGCGCCGCTCACTTTCACTGATCCTTTTAAGGGCCTACCGCCCTCAATCACCATTTTATCCATAATATCGTCGGGTCTGAAAGGTTTACTGAAATGTGTTAAAAAGTCCAGGGGCCGATACTTGCGTCAAGTTATGGCTCATCCTCCTGACATTCTATCTCAATTTAGCTTAACAGTTCCGTCATTTTCTTGTAAAGAACAAAGATCAAGACTTAACCTCTTGCAAGGAAACGGCATCGAAGTGAAACTTGTAGTAGATTCAATGCTGGGCAAATTGGCTAAGTGGCTCAGGGTTATGGGTCATGACACCCATTACCAGTCTTTTTATGGGCCGGGCGATATCGAGCTGCTTATGAAAGGACGTTCCTATTTCCTTACTCGAAACAGGACAAGATCAGGGCATTATCATCATGTCGTGCTCCTTCATTCGAATAAGGTAGAAAAACAACTGGCGGAACTCAAAAAGAATCTGCCGATTCAGTCTCCCAGATCGAATTGGTTCACGAGGTGCCTGATCTGCAATACCCTCCTTGAAGAGAAAAAAAAAGAAGAAGTGCAGGAGAATGTGCCTGAATATGTATTCTATCACAATATCACAACGATCAAGGCCTGCCATGAATGCGGTCGCTATTATTGGCCGGGGAGCCACCGATCAAGGATGCTTGTCAAACTTAAGGAGTGGGGTTTCGGCTTCTAAAGCGCAGAGGGAGAAGATCCTCTTGGTCGAGGATCTTCTCCCTTACCCTTTGTGGGTATGTCAATTACCGCCTTCCCGTGGAGCCTAAGAGCCTAAGAGGTCGTCCGAGAATGGCAGTGTAAATCATCGAGGAATAGGAGAAAAGCCTACACGTAATGAACTGATATTCGAGGATACTTCTATGTACGACGAACAGCCTAGGAACAGGGGTATTCTCTGACTGCCTGCTAAAAGGGTATGGATGAAAACAGGTCTCTCCTGAACCCCTGCAAGAGGGATTGCTTTGACCATCCGCATGTAAGCAAGACAGGTTATTCCGCCTTTGGCGCCGGCTTCTTTCTCGCTGCCGTTTTCTTCTTTGCTACAGGTTTCTTCTTTGCCACAGGTTTCTTCTTTGCTACAGGTTTCTTTTTGGCAGCCGGTTTCTTTTTGGCCTGTGCCTTTTTTTCCGCAGCCTTTGCCTTTGTCAGTTGGCTCTCCAACTTTTTGACCCGGGCCTTTGTAGCCGTGACCTCTTTGGTCGCCCTTGTTAATGTTTTTTTCGCAAGCCGTAACCTAAACTGAATTTGTTTGACGCTCGCCATACATCCTCCTTTCATCTAAGACTATTAAAAGTAGTATTGAGGAGTGACAATAAGTAATAACCAAACACAAGTCAAGCAAATATCTGCTTGTTAATGGAAAATTAATACGAAACTATGAGCATAAGTGATTGTTGTCTAAACAAGGGAGATTGAAGTCTATAAGGATGCTATTATTTTGAGCGATTGAAACATTAAACGGCCCTATAAGAATAGGGAGCATTATGGAGAGCCGACTCTGCTGTCAGAGCGAATCATCATCGGTTTTGAGAAAGCGCGGGGAATGATGGGGTATGCATGGTTCTCCTCCCTCCATGTGTCGGGTGCTGTTCCTTTGAACCCCCGTGTTCATGGAGGGTGGAGGAAATCTCACGCGTTGCCCTCCTCAGAAGTCAAAGAGAGAATCAAGTTCTTTGTCGGGGATATCGAATGTCGTGTTGTGAGGCGGAAGTTGTTCGAGCATGAAGAACTCAGGGAGACGGTCATCAGCCGGAGTAAAGCCCGCCCTTTTGTTGAAGTCCCTCTCCATCTTGAGGACTCGTTGACCTAAAGCACCAACATCGTCCACCGTGAGAGATAATCCATATTTGGCGTTCAACATGTCCACAATGGCCGTTAATGCCTCCGGGTTGTCCAGGACCGGGAAGGCCACGAAAAGGCAGAGGCCGGCAGAGTCAATGGCCGCCGTGGAGACTTGAAAGTCCCGTGATAATTCGACCTGTCCCTCAGCCTTCAAGGGATCGAGAGAGCCGCCGACCTGCATGACATTGGTTGCTACGGCATATCCTGCCGTGTGATCAGCACCCATCGGAGAAGTGGCATAGGTCACGCCGACGCCCTTCACGGAGCGTGGGTCATAGGCCGGCATTGCCTGATTTTTTACCACAGGAACCCGTCTGACTCCGAAGGTCTTACCAACAAGCCCTGCGCCTGAGCCTAAGATTCTGCCCAGCGGGGTTCCTTTGCCTATCTCCGCCAGGAGTTCCTCGGCACCGGGGGCATCTCCGAAGGACTTGACGCCGCCCTCCATGGCAACGGCGATCGCGTTTCCAGTCTCGATCGTGTCAAGGCCTATGTCGTCACAGGCGCGATCCATACGGGCAATGGCGTCCAGGTCATCGATCTCGCAGTTGGGGCCTAAGGCCCAGACCGTCTCATATTCAGGCCACTTGGAAACATACCCACCGTTTGCGTCAAGAAATATGCCCGAGCAACGAATGACGCAGCCCGACATGCACCCATGGGTTGGATTTCCCTCACGCTCTACTGTTATCTTGTTGAGACTTTCACCACCGACCTTGTCCGCCTGTTCAAAGCGACCAAAGCGAAAATTTCGGGTAGGGAGAGCCCCGGCCTCATTGATGATGTTGATGAGTACATCGGTCCCATAGGTAGGCAGGCCTCCGCTTGTCACGGGGTGTTCGCTCAGGGCCTTTGCAAATCGCTTGGCAGCATCCTTAAAGGCATCTCTATCGACGATGGGGGCTAAGGCTCCTCCTGCAGGATCAATAACGATCGCTTTGAGCCCTTTGGAACCCATGACAGCGCCCAGTCCGCCGCGACCTGCGTGCCGAGTGGGCCGAAGTTCCCTATCGGTAAAGGCTATGCTTGAGGCGGCAAGTTTCCACTCGCCCGCCTGACCGATCGTAACGAAGCCAACCTTGTCGCCGTACTCCTGTTTCAGTTTGTCGACAGTGTCATAATTGCCGAGACCGCTCAGCTCGTCGGCAGGAGACAATGTGCACGCCTCGTTGGTGATATGCAGCTTGTATAGGTTCCCGTTCTGAGGGAAACCCTCGATGATCAGGGCGGATATTCCCAGTTTCGCAAAATACTGACCCGCCTGACCACCTGAATTGGCCTCTTTGATAGTGCCGGTCAAGGGGCTCTTTCCTCCAACGGAGATACGTCCGGAGTTGGCACAGTTTGTGCCCCCAAGGAGTCCAGGTGCAAAAACGAGTTTGTTGTTAGGCCCTATGGCCGAGCAGGTCGGATCAACCTCATCAGAGATAATCGCGGAACAGAGGCCTCTCCCCCCGAGACCCTGGAAGGTTTTGGGGATATCTTCGGTTTTTATTGAACCATCAGACATATTGACTCTCAGGATCTTGGACATGATAACCTCCTTTGTTAAGGTTTGCTCAACATCACTCCTACTATGTGGCAGACTATAATCGGAAAATCAAGAAAATAAAGATCATCATGCCTTTCAGACCCCTCGACGGCCGCTCACGTGGATGGAAGCGACCAGGCTTCGGATAAGAGTGTAAGAAAAGCCGGCCTGGATCGTATAAAGCAGGATATTCATAGGTCCTATCCTTAGGATCGATGATCGGCTCGGAGAATTCCATCCGCTTTTATCACGTTGACTTTGTTGGGGTAAATAACAATAATGAGGTGAAATGCCTTGCCGATCGCCTATTGGTCCTCTCATGGGTTGTAACAGATTTATCCGGTCAGATGATGGTGCCGTGTCAGGTCACCACACAGGGTTGGCGCGATATTCACATCGTCATGAGATTTTAACGGCCAAGTGTGCGATCTGTCCCTTGATCATTAAAGTGAGGTGAGCGGGACAATGCCCTTGCGAGTTTTTGTGAGTTCCGCATTACGACAATTAATCTCCGGCTACAGTCCCATGCATGGCATTGAATTGTACGTTGCCAAAGGGACCACGGTTGCGGATGTCTGTAAGGAACTCAATATTCCTGTTGATGATATCAAGATAGTCATGGTCAATGGTAGAAATCAATCCCTTGACTACCGGCTTCAAGGGGATGAAAGGGTGGCATTGTTCCCTCCTATCGGGGGAGGTTGAGATGAAAGAGAGCACTAAAGCGAAACATGTGAGCATCGGCATATTCGGTCGATTGAGATCGTATATGGACGAACAGAATCTTCCCTATCGTGTTGACAAGGAGGTCTCTCCCTCAGGGGAGACAGGCTATCATATGGCCTCGACACTCGGCATACCGGTAGAGAAGATCGAGGCGGTTTTTCGCAACGGCCGTGTCATCAATATTCACGATCGTCTCTTTCCCGGTGATCGTGTGGCATTTTTTCCCTATGGCACGCCCGGTCCTTATCGAGTGTTTCTCGGTATGGCAAGAGAGAACAGAGAGCGGGCGCTGAGGGAATCAAAGGAACTCGGAAAGGCCTGAGAATGATGAATTCCCAAACCCAGGACCGCTTGGAGCAGGCGGTCTGTTCACGATCAGAGAGAGTTGAAGAACCGGCAGGGCGTGAAGTGGAGACCTTGTGCGAAAGAGAGGCCCTCGTGATCGCAGAGGAGTTGGGCTGCCATCTCGGTGAAGTTTACAAAGCGGCATTGTCGAAGGGTATCCATCCCTACAGATACCTTCGCAATTGGGAATCCATATCCCTTGAGGAACAACTCAGACTTGCAGAGTCGAAGGTGGGCGTCGTAGGCGCCGGAGGCCTTGGCGGGCAGACTATCATGCTTCTTGCCAGGATAGGGATAGGACACTTGGTGATCGCGGATCCTGATGCCTTTGATGAGACAAACCTGAATAGGCAGGCCTTTTCCACCTGCCAGGCCTTGGGAAGTCCCAAGGTAGGCATTGTCGCTTCCGTTGTCCAGGGCATTAATCCTGCGGTTGTCCTCACCTGTCATCAGAAGAGGATAGAGCCGTCAAATGTGCGGAAGATGTTGGAGGGGTGTCACCTGGTGGTAGACGCCTTGGATAACGTTCCTGACCGATTCCTCCTTGAAAAGGCTGCCAAAGAACTAGGCATTCCTATGATTCATGGGGCCATAGCAGGTTTTGAGGGTCGTTTGATGACCATCTTTCCAGAGGATCCGGGACTGCGTCAACTTTATGGAAGTGAAGGGGCGGATCAAAAAAACAGAAAAGGCCCGGAACTCCTTCTTGGAACTCCCGGGCCGACACCGGCACTCATCGCCAGCCTTCAGGTTATGGAGGTATGCAAAGTGATCCTCGATCGTGGGAACATTTTAAGAAACAGGATGCTCCACGTCGACTTGGAGACCGGGGCCACGAATGAATTCTTCTTCTAAAGACTTGTCCGGTCAATCGAAACTGTCCGCTTTTATCCCCCACATAAACAAGATGATCAGCCAGGTCAGGGAGACGATCCTGAAACACGACATGATCGTACCGGGTGACAGGGTTGTCGTTGGTGTCTCCGGCGGCCCCGACTCTGTCTGTCTCCTTGACATATTGTTCAAACTTAAGAACGACTTCAACATCGATCTTATCGTCGCCCACTTCGACCATGGGCTCAGGCCTGATCAGGATCAAGATGAGACCCGGTTCGTAGAGGCCCTGGCCCTATCGTTGGGGGTCCCTTTTCAGACGGCAAGGGCAGGATATGATATCACCGCCCAAAAGGGATCGCTGGAGGAGCAAGCCAGGCGAGCCAGGTACCGATTTTTTGAAGATGTGAGACGGAGCGTATCCGGGACCAGAATTGCTTTGGGCCACAATCTTGACGATCAGGCCGAGACCGTCTTGATGAGGCTCCTGAGAGGGAGCGGTCTGTCGGGGCTTACCGGAATACCGCCCGTGAGGGCAGGGAGAATTATAAGGCCTTTGATAGAGTCGGGACGTAGAGAAATAGAGTCCTACCTGTCTCTGAGAGAATGTCGCTACATAACAGACCCTTCCAACCGTGACACGCGGTATCTGCGAAACAGGATACGCCATACACTTCTTCCCCACTTACAAGATTACCAACCGCGTATTGTTGAGATCCTGGGCCATACGGCGGATGTCGTCAGAAGGGAGAGTGAGTTTCTTGACAAGGCTGCAGAAGATTGGATGAGGGAGACCGGGGGTGATAGCGAGGTCATTGAGATTCCCCTTGCCGGCTTTATGCAACTCGATGAGGCTCTGAGGCGAAGGGTGATCAGAAAGGCTGTTCAGGCGTCGGCAGGGAGTCTTCGCCGGATAGGTTTCAGGCATCTGGAGGCGATTCAGGGCCTGGCCCAAGGCAAAAGGCCCCAGTCTATGGCCCATCTTCCAGGAGATATAACCGTTGAAAGGGTGTACGACCGACTCCTGTTCCATGGGCCTCTGAAATGGAAACCTAAGGCTTTTTCTTATCTCCTGGAAGGCCCCGGCACTTATTATTTGGAAGCCTTGCAGTGCTCGGTGCTCATTGAGGAATGTGACAAAGGCGTTTTCCCCGGCCGGAGCGCTACTCCCTGGACGGCATTCTTGAATGCCGATGATCTGACCTATCCATTGATGATAAGGAGTGTTCGGCCGGGGGATAGGTTTGTGCCTTTCGGCATGAAGGGGCATAAGAAGCTCAAGGATTTTTTTATAGATCGGAAGATCCCATCCAGGGGCAGGAAGCAGGTCCCTATTCTGACATGCCGGGACAGGCCTCTATGGATCTGCGGCCTCAGAATAGACGATCGTTGTAAGATCACCTCAGGTACCCGAAAGGTGTTGAAGGTTGTTTTTCCCCAGGCCCCTAAGGTAGATCCTTGATGCCTTTGTTAAAGGGAGGTCGGACGATACCTTTCTCGGTGAGGATGGCGGTGACATATTTGGCAGGGGTAATGTCAAAGGCGGGGTTATAGGCCCGGACATTGGGAGGGCCTATTCTCTTTTTGCCGAACCGGATGATCTCATCAGGATCTCTTTCTTCCACCGGAATGAGGTCGCCGCTTTTTATACGCCTGTCAATGGTCGAGACAGGGGCTGCGACATAAAAGGGGATATGGTTCTCCTTTGCCAGGACAGCGACCTGGTAGGTCCCTATTTTATTGGCGACATCGCCGTTGGAGGCGATCCGGTCCGCCCCTGTGATCACAAGATCGATCTTTTTTTGTTGCATGAGAAAGCCGGCCCCGCTGTCTGCGATCACCGACACGGGAATCCCCTCCTCCATCAGCTCAAAGGCCGTCAACCTGAGCCCCTGCAACCAGGGCCTGGTCTCATCGGCAATGACTTCGATTTCTTTCCCCATCTCATGGGCGGCCCTGATCACGCCAAGGGCCGTCCCATAACCGCCTGTAGCCAGTGATCCGGCATTGCAGTGGGTGAGTATGGTGGCACCTTTTGGAACAATCGTTTGTCCATAGCGGCCGATGGCTCGGTTTGTTTCAATGTCTTCGGCAAGAATTTGATTTGATTCCTCAAAGAGCCTTTGTTTGATCTCCTCTACGGCGTGGTCTTTCATATCCGCTGCTACGCGGCTCATTCTTTCAATGGCCCATCTGAGGTTTACCGCCGTGGGACGGGCCTGAAACATCTCCTCACACATCTCTTGGAATTGCCTGGCAAACAGGGCGTACGATTTTGCCCGAATGGACAATGCCCCGGATGCGAGACCCATGGCGGCTGCAACGCCGATGGCCGGAGCGCCCCGTATGACCATCTTTTCTATCGCCTTGATCACATCCCTGTATCCCCTGCAGACATACCATTCAATCGTGGCAGGTAGTTTTCGCTGGTCAATCATTCTTACCTGCCTGTTGTGCCATTCAATCGTGGGTATCATGTGACGACCTCTTTTCCATGGGCGTGCTTCATGAACCGATCTTTTCCACCCATCCGTGAGGATCCTCCTTGTCGCCGTATTGAACGGCCACAATTTCGTCATAGAGCCTCTGCGACAACTCTCCCATCTTCCCTCCGGCGACTATATGGTCTTCTCCTTTATAGGTGATTTGACCGACAGGTGAAATCACGGCGGCCGTACCGGTTCCAAAGGCCTCTTTGAGCCTGCCCGCTTTGGATGCGTCGATAACTTCATCGATGGCGAGTGACCTCTCAGAGATCTTCATTCCCCAGTCTTGCACAATCTGCATGACGGAATCTCTTGTAATGCCTGGAAGGATGCTCCCTGTAAGCGGCGCCGTGATCACCTCGTCATCAATGACAAAAAACATGTTCATTGTGCCGACTTCTTCGACATATTTGCGCTCTGCCGCGTCCAGCCACAAGACCTGGGTAAATCCCTTTTCATTGGCCTCCTTTGCAGCCAGTAGACTGGCCGCGTAATTGCCGGCTGTTTTCACCTCTCCGGTGCCGCCCACAGCTGCCCGGACATAGTAGTCCTCCACATATATCTTAACAGGATTCAAGCCCTCTTTATAATAGGCCCCTACAGGACCTATGATGATATAAAAAAGGTAGCTACTCGCAGGTCGTACCCCGAGATGGGGCTCCGTAGCAAGCATCGTAGGTCTTATATATAAGGAGGCCCCCTGGGTCCTGGGTATCCATTCCCTGTCCAGGAGGACAAGCTTTTTCATCCCTTCCATAACGTGGTCAATATCCATTTCAGGCATGCACATCCTTTTGGCTGACCTGTTAAACCTCTTGAAGTTATCCCTCGCCCTGAAAAGGTGTATATCACCGCCCTTTCCACGATAGGCCTTGAGCCCTTCAAAGATTTCCTGGCCGTAGTGGATCGCCATGGCCGCGGGATCAATTGATAGATCTCCGTAAGGTGTGATTCTGAGATTAAACCAGCCCTTTCCTGCCTCATAGTCCATCGAGAGCATGTGATCCGTGAATATCTCGCCAAAACCGAGTTGGGATTCATCGGATGGTTTGGGTTTCATGTGGACAGGATCAACTTGAGTGATTTCAATTTCCATGATATTCTCCTTTCCTTGAGATCTGATTTTTTTCATAACACAAGCAGCCTATGATTACAACAGGTTATCATCAGGCCCTAAACCCTCTCAAAACCTGCCTGTTTGGGGGAGGAAACCTATGATTGTGAGAGGAGACGTTCGAAACCGAGACTATGAAGCTCAACCTCAAGATATTCATTACACTTTTCTTTGCTGTATTTGTTGCAACTGTCGGGGTAGGGCTGGTCGCACCTCTCCTCCCGGTCTATGCCCATGAATTGGGCGCAGGGGCCTTTCAGATAGGCCTGATCTTTGCCGCGTTTTCCTTAACCCGTAGCCTGTTCGTCCCCTATTTCGGAAGGCTGTCCGATCACAGAGGGAGAAAGCGATTCCTAGGTGCGGGGCTTTTTCTCTATTTTGTTCTGTCCCTTCTCTATGTTTACTTAAAGGACGTGAATGTGCTTATCCTCCTCAGGCTGGGCCAGGGATTTGCCTCCGCCATGATCTTTCCCGTTGCCCAGTCCTATGTGGGGATCCTTACGCCCATGGGTAAAGAGGGTCGGATCATGGGCCTTTTCAATATGTCGCTTTACGGCGGACTGAGCGTGGGTCCCTTGTTGGGTGGAATCTTGAAGGACTGGTTTAGTATTCAGGCCTCTTTCCTGAGCATGAGTTCCCTGACTCTCATTGGATTTCTCCTCTGTCTCCTGTTTCTTCCTAAAGAATCAATCCCTCGCAAGGGCGCGGTACAGGACAGAAAGGAACCCTTGGGGTATCGGCAATTGTTGATGAGTCCAAAGGTGTTCCCCCTCTTTGCCTTTCGGACATGTTTGACGACCTGCTCAGGCATCACATGGACCTTTATTCCTTTTATGGCCAGTACCATGTTGGGACTCTCCAGTACGGCCATCGGCATGATCGTCACCATCAATGTTTTGTTAAGTGGCCTCCTCCAGGCACCAATGGGGTATATTGCCGACAGGTTCAGCAAAAAAATCCTGGTGACATCAGGGGGCATTCTCGCTATGCTTTCCATTGTGTATCTGATGATAGCCTCTTCATTTGGTGAGCTCTTCCTTGCCAACGGCCTTTTGGGATTGGCCGGAGGCGTGTCATTTCCCGCTATTATGGCCTTGGGGGTCATTGAGGGACGGAGGACAGAGGCCATGGGGTCTCTTATGGGACTCCTTGCCATGGGACATAGTCTTGGTATGCTTGTAGGCCCCCTGCTGGCAGGATTGTGCATTGACCTCTTTTCCATTGAAACGATATTCGTTCTGGGGGCCCTTATTGCAGGCGTGGGAACCTTTGTTTATTTGAGGCAGAGTTGACGCAATGGATCTATTGTCGGGATGCATCGAAGTGGACATGTTTTCAGAGGAGGTCGACAGCCTGGACCACCCGGAGGTGATTCACTTCAGAGAAGTGCTCGAGGAGGTCGCTCTCGACTATGAATGCCGACTGACCGATTTTGATATCCACAATGGGACGGTCAGTTTCTCTTTTGATAGTGATGAACTCATGGCCAGTATTATCGACATTCTCCAAAATGACATCTAGAGTCGATCTCGATCATATCGCAATTGTGCTGGTAAGGCCCCAGATCCCCGAAAATATCGGTTCAGCGGCAAGGGCTATGAGCAATATGGGTTTTGGCCGCCTTGTCCTTGTTGAGCCCAAAAACTACGATCTTTCCCGAGTCCGGAGGACAGCCACTGGTGACTCGGTGAAGGTGTTGGAAAACATCGAGGTCCATCAGGACTTGGGAGAGGCCCTGGGTCCTTATCATTATATTATAGGATGTACGGCCCGCACAGGTTCCCTCCGTCCCGCCATGACCCGGCCCCGTCGCCTGGCCCACGATCTCCTGAGGATATCTCCGGCCAATCATGTGGCAATCCTTTTCGGACCGGAAGACTGCGGCCTTTCAAACGAGGACCTTTGCTACTGCCACACAATAGCGAAGATTCCCACGGCCGGTTTTTCCTCTCTTAATCTGGCGCAGGCGGTCATGATCGTCTGTTATGAGATCTTTCTTGTTGCTGAAGAAATCGAACCCACGTCTATGCCCCGTCTGGCAAACAGCTTTGAGCTGGAGGGGATGTACGACCACCTCAAGGAGGTGCTCATGAAGATCGGGTTTATTGACTTGCAGAACCCTGAGCACTGGATGCTCAACATTCGGCGCTTCCTCTCCCGATTGCCCTTGAGGGCCAGGGAGGTGAGGATCATCAGAGGCATGTGCCGTCAGGTGGATTGGTATGCTCGACAACAGGAGCTCAAGAGCCTCGACGAGAAAAAATAGTAACGGGCATCTTGTCAATGGTTCGTCGCCACCCCTCTTTTTTCTCCTTTCTACACGCATGGCAGTTTTCCTTGACTTTCAGTAAAATTTACAGTATTTGTCTATTGTAACGATCTGCTTCCTACGGAAGCGATACAGATAGATTTTTCACAAAATTCTTAGGGTAGGAGACCGGCATGAAGTTGACAGACAAGCAAAAGGATTTCCTGGCGTATCTCTCCCGGTACATAAATCAATGGGGAATGTCTCCCAGTTTCGACGAAATATGTTCTCATTTCGGATTTGCCTCTTATAACACGGTGACGACCTATCTCAAGATACTGGAGCGAAAGGGGTATATTCGTCTTCCTGGGAAAAAAAATCAGAAGCGATCTATCGAGGTGGTGAACCCGGTGGAAACCACCCGATTTGAGCTTCCTCTCCTGGGGGAGGTGGCGGCGGGGAGGCCGATTGAGGCCATAGAAAACGCAAGCGCCATAGAGGTTCCTCTATCTATGATAGGAAGCGGCGATCATTTTGTGCTCCAGGTAAAAGGTAACTCCATGGAAGAGGATGGGATACTGAGCGGGGACTTTGTCGTGGTCCGGAAACAGCCCACAGCGGAAAATGGTGAGACCGTCGTGGCCCTTATCAATCATGAGGCCACCGTGAAAAAGTACTATAAAAGAAAAGATGTCGTGGAACTCAGGCCTTCCCATGCCGGCATGGAACCGATCCGGGTCCATGAGGGAGACCTCCGGATCGAGGGAAAGGTGGTCGGCGTTATGAGGTATTATAAATAAAAGATATCAGAAGAGGGGGGTTGGTTGCTCCCTGACTCCTTGTCTCTATACCCTATCCCTCTTTTTGAGCGACAACGCTCGGAGCGATTGTGTTGGACCGTCATATCATTCATCTTCATATCCCCGCTTTTTCAATTGCCGTGGCCCGGGTCTCTCAATCCGGTCTCAGGTCCCGGCCTGTGGCTGTGGCCCCCCCTCAATCAACCCGGTCCATTATCATATCCGTATCCCAGGAGGCCCGAAAAGAGGGGATTTTCAAGGGTATGCCTGTTTCAAGGGCCATGAGATTCTGTCCGGGCCTGACGGTTGTGCCTCCTGATCCTGTGCTTGTACAAAAGGCCTCCCAGGCCATAGGTGAGGTGGCAGCCGGATACACGCCTTTATGGGAGCCCTTCCGTCCGGGACATCTCTACCTGGATGTCACAGGGACCAGCCGCCTGTGGGGAAGGGCCAAAGACACGGGATATCGTCTCAGAAGAGAGATTCGAGATCGATTCCGTCTATCAGGGGTGGTAGGCGTGGCAGGCAACAAGATGGTCTCCAGCATTGCTTCTCAAATCATCTCCTCGGACAATATACTCGACATTGCCCATGGCCGGGAGGCATCGTTTATGGCCCCTTTGAGAGTGAGGATGGTGCCCGGCATAGGCCGTTCGCGCCAAAAGATCCTTTTGGAAGAATTGAATATTCTTCGGGTCAGAGACCTTGCCGCCCTGGACATAGGCCATCTCAGGCTTCTCTTCGGCCGGGAGGCATGGGTTATTCAGCAGAGGGCCTTGGGCATTGACCCGACCCCGGTTTATCCCTCCCACGCCTCCGGGCCTATGGTGAGTGAGGAACTCATCCTCCCGCACGATAGCAATGACGACCGGAAACTTTCGGCTCTCCTCGGCAGCATGGTCGAGAGGTGTTCCTACCGGCTCCGGAGCACGTCGCTTAGGCCGGGAAAGGCAGGCCTTCTGGTCAGATATGCGGACCAGGTGGAGACCAGCCGTCAGATCAAACTCTCCTGCCGCAGCCTCTGGGATGTTGATCTGTTGATGCCTATAAAAGATCTTTTTTTAAAGATCTGTACCCGCAGGACCGGGGTCCGGTTTATGCGGGTCTGGTTTCAAGACTTTTCATGTGAGACCTCTCAGCTATCGCTCTTCCATACCTTGGAGCCCGATCAGGAGAGAAGGACGATGATGATCAAGGCATTGGATCGGATCAGGGAACGCTATGGAGAGGGAGCTATCCGGTACGGGAGGGCGGCCTGATATGGCAATCCAGCCCTCACCGATTTTGTCGTTTCTCGAAAACCATGGATAGAGCTGGGGGGTCTCATAAAGGCGCTCTATCAAAGCGAATACGCAATACACTTGGCAGTGGGCGAATAGTTCTTGTTATTTTCAAGCTTGCCAGGCCCTAGCTATTCGCCCACATTCCCGGCAAGGTTTATAGAGCCTTTTATGAGACCCCCCAGCTCTATATCGGTCTCTATATCGGGGAAGTCAATTTCTTCCCGCTTTGATGTTTTTCGATAAGGTACAAAATAACGCCATGAATTTTGTCCATCTCAACGTCCATTCCCATTACTCCAAGGGCTGGGGTATCCCGACCATTGAGGAACTCTGTGGAGCCGCAAAAGAGATGGGCCTAAAACAATTGGCCCTTACCGATACCAACGGGCTGTATGGGCTGATCTTTTTTATCCAGACGGCCAGGGACATGGGTATTGAACCGATTGTGGGCAGTGAAATCGTATGTGGGCCCCGTCGTGCCGTCCTGCTTGTCAAAAGCCGAAAGGGGTATGAAAATCTCTCCCAGATCATCTCCGCACGGCACTGTCACAAAGATTTTGACCTCATTGACACACTTAAAGAGCGGCGGCAAGGGCTGATTGTTTTATCGGATGATCTCCTGCTTTTAAAGTCCCTCAAAGGGGAAGGCGTAAAAGATCTGTATGTGGAGATGTCTCCCGGCTACCAAATGGCCGCTTGCTATGCCTTTTCCCGAAAAACAGGTATCCCCCCTGTTGCCACCAATCGCGTCTATCTTATCAAAAAGGACCAGTTCCCACTCCATCTGGTCTTGAGGGCCGTGGCCTTGAACAGCAAGCTCTCCCGGCTCTCATCAGACGATACCTGTCGGGAGCACAACCTCCTTAACTCTTCCCAGGCCATGATCGACCAGTTTCCCCATGCGCCGGCAGCCATCGCCAATACCCTCAAAATAGCCGAGGCCTGCCTTGCGGATTGGGACCTCGACCGGATCATCTTTCCCTGTTTTGACAATCTCGATGACGACGAGGCCTTTGACCATCTTTATAAGGCCACGTTAAAGGGATGCAGGGAACGATATGGACGCATCACCGCGCCTGTGAAAGAGAGGGTGGCCCATGAGATGCGTATTATCCGGGAAAAGAACTTTGCCCATTATTTTCTGGTGGTAGCCGATATTACGAAGAAGGCCCGGCGATCATGCGGCCGGGGCAGCGCTGCGGCGTCCATTGTTTCTTATGCCCTGGGAATCACCCATGTAGACCCTATTCGACACAACCTCTTTTTTGAGCGTTTTTTAAACCCCGGCCGGATGGACCCACCGGATATCGACGTGGATTTTGCCTGGGATGAGCGGGACAGGGTGATCGATTACGTCTTTGCCAGGTATGGAAACCGTAGGGCCGCCATGGTGGCCAACCATAACACCTTCGGAGCGAGATCAGCCATCCGCGAGGTGGCAAAAGTCCTTGGTCTGACCGACCGGGAGATCGGCCAGGTCACCGACAAGATAGGATTCGGATGGCATCTGAGGGCAATCGGGGACAAGCTTGCCACTCACCCGAAGATGCGGGGGATTGAGTTTAAAAAACCCTGGACGGACATTTTGCATATAGCGTCAAGACTGGAAGATCATTTTAACCACCTCTCCACCCACTGCGGCGGTCTTGTTGTTGTCCCTGACGAGATACGGCGCTACTGCCCTGTGGAGATTTCGCAAAAGGGACTCCAGGTGCTCCAGTGGGAAAAGGACTCGGTAGAGGATGGAGGACTGGTCAAAATCGATATCCTGGGAAACCGTAGTTTGGCGGTTATTCGCGATGCACTCGATCTGGTCGAGAAAAATTATAACAGGCGGATTGATTATGCCCGGCTCAATCCTATCGATGATATGCGGACAATGCGGATCTTTTATGAGGGCCGGACCATGGGTGTTTTTTATTTTGAGAGCCCGGCCACAAGACAGGTCCTGACCAAGGTCGGATCTCTCTTCTCATTTGAGGACTATCAAAAGATGGACCACTTCCATCTCAATGTCGTGATCACCTCCATTATCAGACCTGCTGCAAACGAGAGTATACATACCTGGCTATCAAGGCTTCAAGGGGACCCATGGGAGCCGCCCCACCTGCTTTTAGGGCCGGTCCTTGAGGAGACCCTGGGGGTGATGGTCTTTCAGGAGCAACTCAGCCAGGCCGCCATATACCTGGCAGGATTTGATCCGGGAGAGGCTGACACCTTAAGAAAAGTGGTGTGTAAGAAGAATAGGGAAAAAAAGCTCAGAGATTTTTATGCCCGCTTTGTTGAAGGTGCGCAAAAGAGGGGCGTCGAGAGCCGGGTCATCGAAGAGG
>JAXHUM010000069.1:4702-12304 GCA_034189325.1 Thermodesulfobacteriota bacterium | reverse complement strand
AATATATTGAATATTTCGAGGATTAAAATGTGAACCTGAACCGCAATTGGGCAAAAGGGGGCGTTTTGCAAAGGTCTCACTTTTAAAAAAGACTCATCGTTTTTAGCCGTTTTCCGGTCACTGGAAATAGCTCCGCATGGTGATTTCCCTGAAATATCTTATAAAATCACAGACAATAAACAACCCTCTTGGATGGAGTTCGAACCAAAGCCGTTCAGTTTTTGAACGTTCAAAATTTGAACATTTTTCTCTTCAAGTGTCAATAAAAAAGGTAAACGCCCCAAGCTTGATATCAGAAGCCGAGAGAATTATGTGAGGCGCGGGACTAAAACAGGTTTCCAGGGAAGCGTTCTTGTGTTTCTTCGATAGAGTTATTTAGTTCACGACCTGGATCTTTTCCTCTCCGGTCTGGAAGAGATGCGGATCATTTTAAAAGCCTATTCGTGACGACCACTAGATTCACTCGATGGCGGGCATTGGGAAAATTATCAACTTCTATGAAAAATGACAATAACGCGTCATACAACGGTAAATAGGCCGGGACCATCATACTCCCCTGTAGAGAGACCTTTGAAAAAGGTTCAATTTTATTCAAGTTCAGGGAAGGCGAAAACTTTAACCGGAGGAATATCTTGAATATTTCGAGGATTATAATTTGAACCTGACACAGCAATTGGGCAAAAGGGGGCGTTTTGCAGAGGTCTCGTAGGCTGACAGCCAGAAACTATTGTCATGCCAACACAAACGCCGGGCATTTGTTTTAGGTCTTCTGCGTAATCCAGCCAATTCAGAACTTCTAGCAGATCTTTGAGGCTTTTGACATACTGCCAATACATTCATCCCAACAGTTCCTTCTCCTTATCCTCATTGATAATTTACTTGCAATCTCTCCCTCGAAACAAATATGATCAAGTAGCTTCTGAGTGTCCATCCTGCCCTTAAATAGGGAGGCTGCCCACGGTAAGCAGTGTCTAGTTTTTCAGAGTCAATGCATTCGGAAAGGATTGCCCTCAAGGCACCCACCCCGGAAACGACATAGACAACGACTGTCTATCAATTTACATTTATGATACCCTATAAGCTGTGATGCGGGCTATGAACAGAATGAGTGGTATTACGCCTGATCTCTTGAAAGCAGCTTTGATAGCCTGCTTGCTGACAGCCTTCTCCTTTTCTGTTCAAGGAAACATCGGACTTAATTTAGCCGATGAAGGGCGCCTTTGGTATAACACAACACGTACAGCAGTTGGTGAAATTCCCAGGCTCGATTTCCGTTCCTACGATCCGGCCAGATTATATTGGACGGCCGCATGGTCGTTTCTTTTAGGTGACGGGATTATGTCCTTGAGGTTGTCGATAGCTGTTTTTCAGGCCCTTGGGCTTATTTTCGGCTTGATGGTATTAAAAAGAATAATCCCTTCATGGCGAGGCCTATTCCTTGTAGGCATTCTCCTGCTTATTTGGATGTTTCCCCGTCACAAACTCTTTGAGCACTCCCTTGCGATGGCTGGAGTGTATTTTGCCGTTTTTCTCATTGAAAAACCAAATATTGGAAGGCATTTTACTGTTGGGATATTTGTTGGACTTGCCGCTTTTTTTGGCCGTAATCATGGATTCTACAACTTCTTATCCTTTTCCCTGTTGCTTTCATTTATCTGGTATCGAACTGGAGGGGATGATCTAACGAGACGGGCCATTGCCTGGGCAGGAGGGATAGCAGTTGGCTATGCTCCAATGGTGGTCATGTTTTTTTTAATCCCAGGCTTATTTGACAAGTTCTTCTCCAATATCCTCTCTATTATACATAGGGGCAGCACCAACCTTCCGTTGCCTGTTCCCTGGCCCTGGTCGGCAAACCTTCAAGGAATGGACCTCGCTTCCATTTTTGAGCACGTTTCAACGGGAATGATATTCCTGATACTTCCGCTATATTACCTGTTCAGTGGGGCAATTATTTATAAGCAATTCAGAAGTGAAGATCTTCTGCGTTACGCTCCCTTTGTTGCATCTGTTTTTGTGGGTGCGACATATATGCATCACGCATTTGCAAGGCCTGACATCAGTCATCTTGCTCAGGGAATTCATCCTTTTTTGATTGGAGTTATTTCTCTGCCGTTTCTTTGTAGCCAATCATGCTCCAAAATCATGACCTTTGGATTACTCGTTGCAGTAGGTGCTCTCTCCCTTTTTTCTGCTGTTACGGCCAGTCCCTACTATCTTAAATTAACATCTTCTAAAGATGCATTTGTCATGACTCATATATCCGGGGACGATCTTTGGGTAGAGAAGCCTATTGAAGAAGTGATAACTACTGCCATATTGATCAATACCCAGAAGATGAGGGCTGGCGAGGGTCTTTTTATAGCTCCGGATTGGCCAGGATTGTACCCCATTTTAGGGAGAAAATCGCCCACGTGGGACACCTATTTTCTGTGGAAATCTTCGAAGGATGATCAACTCCAGATGATTTCCGATCTGAACTCACACAATGTCAATGGGGTCCTTTTAGGAGATGTTGCATTCGACGGAAGGGATGATTTACGCTTCGAGAACACGCATACCCTTCTTTGGCAATATATCATGCGCCATTTCGAGCCTGTTCCTACTGACGGATTGCCGCCTAATTATCAATTCCTAAGAAGAAAAGGCTCAGCGAACAGAGGTTTGATATAGATTTGCAATGAAAAAACGGATAGCTGCCATACAATCAAACTATATTCCTTGGAAAGGATATTTTGATCTGATCAATATGGCTGATGAGTTTATTCTCTATGACGACGTCCAATATACAAAGAAAGACTGGAGAAATCGAAATAGAATAAAGACCCCAAACGGGCTCATCTGGCTAACAATTCCGGTTAAGGTGAAAGGGAGATTTCATCAGAAGATAAGAGAAACCGCCGTGAGTGACTATCGTTGGAATCGCCGTCACTGGAACTCGATTGTCTGCAATTACTCTAGGGCAAAGCATTTCGTTGCGTTCAGAGATGTCTTCGAAGAACTGTATCTTGACTGTAATGAACGACTACTCAGTCACATCAATTACAGATTCTTGAAGACAATATGCCGAATACTGGGCATTGATACCAGGATATCTTTTGTAATGGACTACAATCTTACTGAAAAAGGAAAAACGGCAAAAATCATAGAGATGTGCAAGAAGGCCGGGGCCGGCGAATATATAGTTGGCCCGGCAGCGAAAGCCTATATTGAGGAGGATCTATTCAGGCAGGAGAATATCAAGCTTCGGTATATGGACTATAACGGATATCCGAAATACAACCAACTATACCCTCCATTCACACACCACGTCAGCATTATTGATCTCATCCTGAATGAAGGAAGCGATGCCTCTAAGTATATGTTGAGTTTAGAAAACCGGACATAGCAACCATCTAGTTTCTGTTATGAATAAGAATATGCCCTTTGTGTTTTTAGTTTGTTCTGAAAGGTCGGGTTCAAATCTGATCACGAGAATCATTGACAGCCATCCCGAATTCTGCGGCCCCTCTCCTTCTCACCTCTTCCGAACATTCTCTCGAAACTTGTGGCGATACGGTAATATTGAAGAAATGGAAAACTGGCATATTCTCTGTAACGATATAGTCGATTTCCTGAATTGCCAACTGGGGCTATGGCGAACACGGTTTTCTATGGAGCAAATAGTTGAGGAAGTTGAACAACATACCCTTGCAGCTGTTATCCGCTACATATATGAGGCAGAGGCTTGTGCAAACAGGAAGTCAAGGCTTTTTGTCAAGGAGAATCAGACCTATTCCTTTCTCCCATTTCTCTTGGCCTCCTTTCCAGATGCCAAATTCGTCTTTATGGTCCGGGATCCGAGGGACATGAGTCTGTCTCTGAAACTCTCGACTGCGACACCCGGCGGGGTGCATCGTGCAGCCCGCCTTTGGAAAACGGATCAAGAAAACAGCATAGAGATCTATGGGTTTTTGAGGAATATGGGCAGGATCTGGTTTATCAGGTATGAAGATCTCTTATCTAATACGTCGGAGGAACTTGAGCGGTTGTGTCATTTCCTAGGGGTAGACTACCAGACCGAAATGCTCGACTTTTACACTGACGAACTTACCATCAAAAACTCAAAGAGGATAGAGGCGTGGCACAACCTCGAAAACCCGATCTTGAAAAACAATTTCAAGAAGTACCGCACTGGCTGTTCCGAACTCGAAATTTGTTATATTGAGTCCTTATGTGCCACTGAAATGGAAATCCTGGGCTATCGGCCAGACTTTGAATGTAGCAATGATCTGGCTCTTCTTGAGACTCAACTCCTGGAATATGAAGAAAATGAGGCTTTCAAGAACATTAAGGACATCGGCAACGACGAAAAGGTTATTCGAGCAGATAGAATCTCCGTGATCGAGAGAATTATCAAACGCAGGCTATGGGAAAACTCGAGCGATTTCTGACTGAATATTTTGATGGGCAATCGTCCTACCTCTATGCAAGAGGGACGACCGCCCTCTATGCGCTCTTCAAACGTCTGTATTCAATAAAAGGCAACGGTGAAGTTGTTATTCCAGCGATCTGTTGTGAGACTGTTGCCCTCGCCGTACTCTATGCGGGATTGAGACCTGTTATTGCAGATGTAGACGCGAAAACCCTCTGCATCTCGTACAATTCGGTCTTGGAGGAATTATCCGATAATACCGTTGCCCTTGTCTTGGTCCATATTTTTGGGAATCAGTTTGACCCAACTCCTTTTCAAAAACTAAAGGATGATCATGATATTTTGATTGTTGAAGATATTGCCCAGGCCGTAGGAGGCCATGACAGGGGCCAACGATTAGGCCGGCGATATGATTTTACCCTCCTGAGTTTCCATGACACGAAGATTCTGAAAGGACATGGCGGCGCCCTCATACAAAGGAATCCTGCATATGGGTCATTCCTCGAGTCATCGGAAATACCATTGCCCCCATCTCCTCCCCCCCATATTCTCAAGCTAAAGGAACAGAGCTTTCGAAATCATGTACACTCCTTGTTTGATCTTTCGAGGGCAGATCCTTCGGTTGATATCTCTCAGGTTTTTCGATCGATGATTGCACATTATAAGGATATGTTTATCAGAGATGCGAGCGCTTTTGAGGAAGACTATATTATCAATCAATTACAAGAAATTGATGACGATCAGCAGAGAAGACACGAGAAATATCTCCTGTATAAGAAATTAATAGAGAATGAGGAACTCCAGGTTATTGATTACAAGCCTGGCACAACCTGCTGGCGATTGCCTATCCTGGTAAAAGACTCTGTTAACACATTTCATTTAACGGCATTATTACGCCGACATGGTATATTGGCATCGAATCATTATTTTCCTCTCGACAAATTACTTTTCAATACTTTCCATCGAAATTCAGGCGATATCGGCTCTCGCATCATCAACCTGTGGGTTGATGATACGCTCTCTATTGATCAGATACGTAAGACTGCTGATCTACTTAACTCCTATCAACCAATTGCATTTGAATTATGAATTATCTATTCCTCACTGGAGCGGGAAGATCTGGAACAACACTCTTCGAAAAGCTCCTGCATAATCATCCTTCCATTTGTATAGGTTCTCAGCCGTTCCCAAATCTGTTTTTTCGAGTGAAAGAAAAATACCATGCGCAGAAAAAACTGAAAAGACGCTACCCGATCGGCCATCTGCTCCTTGAACGCGATTATACCCTTGAAGAATTGACCAGATTCTTAGAGGGCTGTTTTCTTTCCGCACATGACATTGATATTTTGTTTCAGGATATGTCCGAATACAGCGGTCAGTATATGCCTGAATTGATCGGCTTTCGAAAACAAATAGTCCCTGGGACATTTTATGAGGTGTATCAACAGCTTCTGATACTTATAGCCCATTATTTTCATCAAGAGGACCCGATGTATATCGGCACAAAAGAGACATGGCTTGAAGAATTTATTCCATTTCTGTTGCTCAAGGATGTAAGGGTACTGGTTATCATCCGGGACCCTCGAGATATTGTGACATCTCTCAATTTTGGGGATGGAAACAGGTTCGGCGGAGACGTCAGGCCGCTGTTATACATACTCAGGCATTGGCGCAAAAGCGTGAGCTTTTGCCTGAAATACGAGACTCATCAGCATTTTGCATGGATCAAGTATGAAGATATGGTTACAGATCCAGAGCAGACTCTGGAGGGGATAACCAAGTTTCTCAATACAGCGCCTCTTGCCCAAGAGAGATTTCGTGAGATAGTTGACCAAAACAATGAATTGTGGCAAGGTAATTCATCATTTGAAAGATATTCGTCTGTCAGTTCAAAATCAATGGGGACTTTTAAAAAACACCTCTCCCCGGACTGTATTCGTTACATCGAAAGTGTCTGTTATCCTGAATTGAAAATGTTGGGTTATCAACTTATGTACTGTACCCTTGGACCTGATGAAGTTATCATTAAAGAATTCATTGAACCCTTTCATGTTACTCATCGGAAGTTTGACCCCGGCTACAGTTTTCATCCCCCCCGGGTTCAGCAAGAACTTCGGCGTCTGAGTTATCTCAACAAAGACCTGAGCGAAAAGCAACAACGAGAGTGGTTTATTTTTCCTGAGGTTTATAGACGAATGAAGGAAAATCTAAGAGAAAAATCCGGCCCAGCCTAATATGTTGAGATGACATCAGAGACTATCACATATTCAGCGGTCATCCCTGTATATAATTCAACAGACTCATTGGTGGAACTGTGTGATCGCCTCTGCGCGGTTTTTTCGAATGTTGTCAGGACAACCTATGAAATAATCCTGGTTGATGACGCTTCTCCCAATCCTAACACATGGAAGACTGTTGAACGGTTGACAGGTCGCTACGATGAAGTCATCGGTGTGCAGTTAATGAGGAATTTCGGCAAAGCAGGGGCCATACTGTGTGGTTTTGAGAGGGCAAAGGGGAAATACATTTTCACCTTAGACGACGATATGCAGCACTTCCCTGAAGACATTCCTAAATTCATCGAAAATCAACATCATGACGTGGTTATGGGGGCTTATGTTCAAAAGAGACACTCCTTCTCAAAACGTCTCACCAGTCACATCAAAGGGTGGTTCGACTGGAAATTGGCAGGCAAGCCATTTCATCTGCAATCAAACCCGTTTAGGTTGTATCGATCGGAAGTGGTTAAATCCATGCTAAGGATGACAACACCGCATCCCTTTATCTCTGCAATGATGTATTACACCACCCAAGATATCGTCACCGTGGATATAGCACATGGTAAAAGGATGGGCGCACCCTCCAGCTTTAATATGGTAAAGAGGATTAAATCCTTCACCAATTTACTGTTTAATCATTCCTCATTTCTATTGCAGGTGATTTCGATTGGTGGTGTAAGTGTATCCGCAGTCAGCCTTATTCTCGGCATATACTATATACTCAAAAACTTCGTTATCGGCATACCTGTCCCAGGGTGGACCTCGCTTATGGTTGTGACGCTGTTTACCAATGGATTGCTCCTGTTTTCCGTTGGTGTGATCGGCGAGTATCTGATTCGAATCATAACGGGGGTTGAACGCAGGCCTCCTTATATTATTCGGAAAACATTTGATCGGAAGAACAATGGG
>JAXHUM010000069.1:0-4602 GCA_034189325.1 Thermodesulfobacteriota bacterium | reverse complement strand
CAATGGATTGCTCCTGTTTTCCGTTGGTGTGATCGGCGAGTATCTGATTCGAATCATAACGGGGGTTGAACGCAGGCCTCCTTATATTATTCGGAAAACATTTGATCGGAAGAACAATGGGATAATCTGTGATCCAAAGGAGGAACAATAGGGCAAGGCTCCGAAAATACCCTTGAATGTTTTTTCACCAAACATTTCATTTAAATAAATTGAGAAAATCCTTAGACAGGCTCTTAAGGCTTTCGGGAGCTTGATATGGCCTCGAATACAGACAACGATCAGGAGGCCCCTTTAAAGAACGTATGAACATGAAAACCATCAAAACCGTAATCAAGCTGCTCTTTGCGTTCTCCGTATTTTACATCCTTTTTTCAAAAGCAGACATCCCGCTCATCAAAAGGCTCTTCCATAAAACAGACCTCTCTGTTTTTTTGGCTGCCTTCTTACTGTTTGCTGCTAGTCATTTCATAGGCGCCTTTCGCTGGCAGGTTCTCTTGCGGATGTGGCTCTATCCCGTTTCCCTTTGGCACCTCTCAAAGCTCTATCTTGTCGGCCGCTTCTTCGGCCTTTTCCTCCCGACAGCTATAGGGGGCGACATTGCTAGGGGATATTATTTATACGGCGGCGGGGCCGAAAAGGAAAAGACCATCAGTTCTATCCTGGTTGAGAGAATAATGGGGTTCGCGTCCATGATGGTGCTTGCCCTTCTCGCAATGCTAGTTGGCTTTCGAATGATAGACAACAACATGATCAGACTTAGTGTCATTGTTCCGAGCATTGTTGGTTTGCTGACACTGTACATATTCTATTCCAGGCAACAACCGATCTTTTTCACCCGTCCACATTTCTTAGGCCGGAAAATAGCCGGTCTCGTCGAGACTACACATTGCATACATCAATACAAGACGAGGCCTGAATTGTTAGCGTTTGCCTTCTTGCTTTCCGGGCTATTTCAGGTCATCGGGATCTTATCCACCTACCTGATCGCTCTTTCAATAGGATGTACTGTGCAGTTCATTCATTTCTTGATTTTACTCCCCCTTGTCTGGATGGTCAGCATGATACCAGTTTCAATTAACGGCCTAGGCCTTAAAGAGGGGGCTTTTGTCTTTCTGTTTTCATCTATCGGGATGACGAGAGAAGTCGCCATTACAATCTCACTTCTATCCCTGGTACAGTCCATTGCACTTGGAGTTTTGGGAGGGTTCTGTTTCCTTTTTGAACGGCAGAAGATCAGCCTATGAAAATTCCTTTTAATAAACCATTTACCAGTGGAAAGGAAATCGATTATATACGTGATGTGATCGCCAGTGGACGTATCAGCTCAAACGGTGTCTATACAAAAAAGTGTCAAGCTTGGCTTGAAACTAAGCTCGGTTGCTGCCGATCAATCTTGACCCATTCTTGCACCGGGGCCTTAGAAATGGCCGCCTTGCTATTAGATATTCAACCCGGCGATGAAGTGATCGTCCCGTCATTTACTTACGTTTCCACTGTCAATTCATTCGTCCTGCGCGGAGCCCGTCCTGTTTTTATCGACATCAGACCGGATACGCTGAATATGGACGAGACCCAATTAGAACGGTTGATCACACCTCGGACCAAGGCGATTGTCCCGGTACACTATGCCGGGGTAGGCTGTGAGATGGATAGGATTATGAGAATCGCCCAAAACCAGCAGATCTCAGTTATCGAGGATAATGCCCATGGTCTATTGGGGAAGTACAAAGGGAGGTATTTGGGGACATTTGGCTGTTTAGCTGCAAAGAGTTTTCATGGAACAAAGAATTTCACATGTGGAGAAGGAGGCGCACTGGTTGTCAACGATCCTCAATATGTTGAGCGAGCTGAAATCTCTTGCGAAAAAGGCACAGATCGAAATCGGTTTTTTAAGGGACAGGTTGATAGATACACCTGGGTAGACGTGGGATCCAGCTTTCTTCCTTCTGATATTCTTGCGGCGTTCTTATACGCCCAATTACAAGACAGCAAAAGGATACAAGGACTGCGTAAGAGAATCTGGGAGTACTATGCCGAGCATCTCAGGGAGTGGGCGCCAGAGCATGGTACGCGACTTCCTTTTATACCGGATCACTGCGAACACCCGTACCACCTATTCTATCTCGTTATGCCTTCTCTTGAGAAAAGGGATCGGTTAATAGGGCATCTTAGGGAGAACAATATTCACAGCGTTTTTCATTACCAACCACTGCACCTTTCAAGAATGGGAAAGAAGTTTGGAGGAAAAGAAGGGTCCTTACCGGTGACGGAACATGTAAGTGATCGCCTGCTCCGGCTCCCGTTTTTTAACGACTTATCAAGGGGAGACCAAGAGCAGGTAATCACAGCAATCAAAAGTTTTACCTGACTCAACTTGACTGTTCGTTGCCACCTCAACAGGGGCAACCTCTTCTATGGGCCCAATACCCTAGGGCTTCTTTTCAACTTCTTCCTTTGGTTGAATCGCTTCCAGACGCGCTTCAAGATTATTGATTGTTCTCTGTTGCGCCAGGATATACAGCGTCAGCTCTTCCACTTTTTCTAACAATGTGAGCTGCATTTCCGTCATATTGAGTCCTTTGGATGCCAGTTCTTTGGCTGAAGATACTTTCGGCAGATGTTTTTTCTCCTTAATGAAGGACTCTAACTCGGAAAGGGGCATCAAAGGATAGTCCTTTTCAAAGACATAATCGGGATAGGTAGCCTCATCGCCCTCTCCGGCTCGAACAGTAAGGGTCCCTTGCAGCACAAGATTGCCGTCTTGGTCTAATTCCATCTCCCTGACACCTGTGCCGGCCTTGGTAACGGCGAATTTTCCAAGGTGGTTTTGAAAAACCCATGTGACTGCCTGGGCAGTATCTTCCAAGTCAAACCGGACCGAGCCATTATTCTTCAAAAGAAAAAGCGTCTGGGGAAAAGACTGGTTTCCAGTGTCTTCGACTTTGATCTGGGCGGTATTATCTGATCGTTCAACTTCAAGTGTTGCTTCTGGAGACCATGTTCCGATCCCCACCTTCCCGTCTGATCGAAGACTTAGGGTGCTTGAGGGAGTGCCTGGTTGGATCCTCAAGGGCAGTCGCGAACCATTGGTCACATCCCGGATAAAGAAATTGCTCTCATTGCCCGCTAGGTCCCACGTTTGAGGGGTCCATCCGTATGTGCCGTCTTGTTCCAGCCGAACAGTAGGAGTATCCCCATCCTTTACATGCAGCTCCACGGCCGGCGTGGAGGTTCCAAGACCGACCCTTCCGTAATCATCAATATAGAGGGAAGATGCGGGAGCCCCTGCCTCCATCCTAAACACGCTCCTTCCGGCGGTGGCATCTTCTATACCGAAGTAATTTCCCCCGCCATCTGTTGTATCGTTGATCACGATTCGCCAGTCGTTATTCGGAAAGGATGCGCTAGAGCTGGTGTCGTCAAAAAGGATACGTAGATTATTCTCCTTCAATCTTATCGTGTCAAAGCCGAAGCTCTCATTATCAACGCAGTCAAAACCAACGCACAAGCTTCCATTAATATACACGTCATCGGCATGGCCGATGTCCATCACAGCGAAGACACCCTCCTGCCAATCCCGATCACCGGAAATACTAAGGGTGGTCTCGTTAAAAATAATCGTACCATCCTGGATAACAAACGAACCGGACTGAACAGATGGCTGATATGAGAGATTCAACGTACTACTGAGTTCTTCCAATGCATCAAGATCACCAGACTCTCTGGCTTCAATAAGGTCCTCTCGTACATCGGGAGCAACCACCTGGATCACGGTGAGTTCGTATTTGCAGGGACCATCTGGGAACATATTTCCGTAATTGTCAACCATTTCAAAAGCAGGAATGCTGCCAGGTGGAAAGGTCTCGCGAAAATATGCGGTCCCAGGACCGGACACTGTCAAGACCAGACCGTCGTTTGCCACCTTCGGTTCCCATTCGATCCAATCCCCACCCACAATCACTTCAGCAACAGAAGAGGCGCATGCCCTTTCCGTCGCAATGCCGATAAAACCGCCTACAAATAGAAATAAAAGAGACATTGAAACAATCCAATAAACTTTCTTCATTCTTTCTCCTTTCAATAAGCTGAATGTTAAAGATCTCGTAAAAACCTCTGTCATGCCGTTCTCCGAAGCCTCCTCGATATACGTCAACAGGCAGCGAGGTTTTTACCTGAGTCATTACCGCGGCCCTTCCGCCAATTCGTGATAGATCGATTCCATATCGCGAACCAGTCGTGTCACTGAAAAATTGTTTGTCACAAAATCCCGCGACCTTTTCAGGCCTTCCTGTTTTACAACCGGATCAATATCCATATAATACTGCAATCCCTCTGCAAAACCGGTGGTATTGCCTGCTGTGCAGAGGACCCCCCTGTCGCAGACCATAGAGCCATCTCTAGCAAATGTTTGAATAGGTAAACCCAGAAGATCGGAAACACCTCCCACATCCGTGGCAACGACCGGGACTGAAGAGGCCATGGCCTCAATAATCGACACAGGCGTTCCTTCATTCAGGGAGGTGAGAGCGACACAATCCAGGTCCGCATATATGTAAGGAAGATCCCTTTGCCACCCGCAAAAAAGGACATGCTCGGTCAAAC
>JAXHUM010000068.1:0-24452 GCA_034189325.1 Thermodesulfobacteriota bacterium | reverse complement strand
ACACCTCCGATCGACGGACTCTTCTCCAACAGGTACACGTAATACCCCGAATCCGCCAGATCCAGGGCCGCCTGCATACCCGCTATCCCTCCGCCCAATACCAGAACAGAACCGATTGTTTCTCCAGACATATCTTCTCCTACGACAAAAAGTTCTTTAAACCGCTTATATCCAATTCATTCATCTTGATCCCAAGAGAATCCGGGTCTATACCCATTGCAAGTCCAAGGAGCTGTGGATAGACAATAGAAGCAAGATAATGATTCTCCCCGCTATCTTTTGCCATCATTTTCTGTACCTTGTCAAACTGCATCTGACAGTATGGACAGGCCACACAGAGATAATCAGCGCCAGCGCCCTTTCCCGCCGTCAGTTTTCTTCGCGTCAAATCCGTAGACAGATCATCGTTAATTCCAAAGGCAGGGGCCCCGCAGCATTCGAGCTTGCTCGGCCACTCAATGCTCGTGGCGCCCGTCGCCTCCACCAACTCATCGAACAGGACAGGAGCAACAGGATTGTCAAATTCGGTTATATCACTCGGCCGTAAGGCGTGGCACCCGTAGTGAGTGGCAATCTTCAGGCTCTTAAAAGTCACGGTCCTCTTTGCCGCAAGCTCATCAAGACCTATGTCTTGATGAAGAACGGACAGCAAATGCTTTATCTCAATTTCTCCGTTGTATTCCAGGTCCTCTTTTGCCAGAAGACCATTTATATCCCGAAGCAAGGCGGAGTTGTCTCTCAAGACATATTGAGCCTTCTTAAGACTTCCGTAACAGCACTTGCAAAGGGTCATCATGCTTTGCCCATGTTGTTCGGCAAGGGCCAGATTTCTGGCCGACGAAAGGATGAATGCCTCAAAATTGCTATTTCTCAAGGGATAGCCACAACAATTGAATTCCCGAATATCCACGATCTCAACACCGAGCTTGTCCAATACAGCCCTTGCCGACAGTTCATATTGTTGCACACGGACCGGGATATTACATCCTAGAAACAACGTGAATTTCATCATCTCATTCCCATCTTTTCTGAGGCGACATAGGGACAATCACCCCTGAGTCACCTCTTTTACGGCGAGGTTTTTGAGTTCGTACAACACATCCGTCACCTTCACACCTTGCGGACAGTGCTCCTGGCACTGATAGCAGGTCAGACAATCCCATAACATTTCCGATCCAAGGGCTAGGTCTTTCAGGCCTAAACCGACAGAACGCATGATCTGATGGGGCAACAAACCGAGTGTCTCTTGAGGATTCTCATAGTTTTCCACCACAGGACACACAGTCGTACAGTTCTCACAGGAAAAGCAATAGGCATAGGTATTACCTTGTAAAGACTGTACGGCCTTTTCTTTGAATGCTCTGTTGACAGGTGTTAAAGGGATGACTTTATCGTGTCTGTTTATTAATCCGCATTTGGAGGCAATGGCCTTCTGAGTTTCTTCCAAAGGTTTTGGATAGTCCACGGAACTCAACTCGTTTTTATAAAGGCCCCTAAAAAAGGAAAAGGGAGAAAGGATTATGGGTGTAGGCCCTTTCTGCGTCAAGTCCTCGCGTACGCTGTACCACAGATCTTTTAAATTGATGCCGACAGGACAGACCACAGTGCATCGTTCACAATTGGTACATAAATAAACCCCTTCCTGGATTGCTGAGAGGACCTTATCATCGACATTATTATCGGAGGTATAGGTCTTCAGAAAGGCCATTTTTTCAGATGGAAGGACATACAGATTGCCTATCTTGTCCAGAGCCACCCCTACAGAACATCGAAGATTGCAAGTACCGCAATGGGTACAGGCGTCGATCTCCAAGGCTTGTCTGGTGAGGATATTGGCTGGATCCGACTTGTCCTTATCCATCACCGCATTTGCAAGGAGGCTTAAAGGACTGGCAATAATATGAAACATCTTGCTGAAGGGCAGATAAGCCAGGCCAACAAAGCATGCGAGAAAATGGATATACCATAGTATTGTGTGGGTGCCTGCGCGGTCCAACCCTCCGGCAAACGATCGGGTAATCTTTGCCACGGCATAGCCTGTAAAGGCCCATGTCGGTCTTGAATGGCATTCCGCACAATTCATGTCGTGGACTTCACGTCCCAGGGCCAATACCTCCTCATCAAAAGGAGCTCGCACATCAGGAGAAACCACGGCAAATTCCTTGACCCACAGGGCCTCAAGGGCCTCCAGTTCGTCGTCGTCTGCATCGCCGTACTCCTCCACCATCTCCTGGTATTCCGAATAAGAGCTTATCTTGATCCCCTCAAGAAAAATCCCGGAAAGCATGATTACGGCCAGGATAATAATGGCGTAATGATCCATGGCGTTGGTCGTCAGACGGGGTACCTTCAGAATGAACCTTCTGTATAGGGCAATCGCAATACCTACGATCACCATAAACCCGAAAAGATCCCTCAGAAACATATAGGGGTTGATTGTCGAGTAATAATCGGCGAAAAGCGGTTCGGTAATTATACCATCCATGGCATGCATGAGGAGAAGGAGCATAAAGCCTACAAAGATGAGCATGTGCATGAGCCAACGAAGAAAGTCTTCCCTCAGTATCCTGGCCTGAAAAAGGACATCAAACACAAAGGCTTTTACGAGGACGATGATTTTCTCGCTGAAAAGGGTCTGCAAGATCCCCTTGAAGGCTGATGTTACCCTCACCCAAGGGGTGATACCTTGGGGGGCTATGCCCACACTGCGTCGGAACCACGTTGAAACCTTAAAAATCAGACCGAGTGCGAATATGATAAGCGAGATATACAGCGCTACATTATAAAACATCTGCTCACTCCTCTTTAAGAGGCAATCAATAAAACAATTGCAAGGGGGTCATTTCTCATAAGAAACAGTACCTTGAATACCGATTGCCTAATCCGGCATTCCCTGACCCTGCGGAGCCAAACCCAAAACCCTTTAGTGGATTATACGACGGGGCTTATTACTTCACAAAGGAACTAAAAAAAGAAATGACTTCAAGAAATTTTTCACAAGCATATTACTTAAAGGGAAACTCTTTAGTCAATAGAATATTCCACCGAATCGAATAAAATCGCTCGTGTTCGTCCTCGACGATCACGATGCCTCCTCTTGGTCCCTGGTGAGGAATACCGCATCATTACCACAAATAAACACCGCAAGAGCCTTTGTCACAAGACAGAAATCCGGGTATGCTCAAAAGGGATCTTTATCTCATCCGATCAGTCAGGTTATCGGGATATAGATAGAGAAGGTTGTTCCATGATCGACCTCGCTTACGACATTCACCATGCCGTCATGGGCTTTCACAATACTCTTGACAATGGACAAACCGAGTCCTGTTCCGGTAATGTTGCGGGTTTTGTCGTTCTTGACGCGATAGAATCTGTCAAAAACCTTGTCAATTTCATCCTCCGGTATACCAAATCCGTTGTCGCCCACACTGATACAAAGATTATTTTTCTCAATAACGGCAGAGATTAGGACCCTGCCTTTAGGGGGCGTGTATTTAATAGCGTTGCCGATAAGGTTTGAGAACACCTCTTCCATATTATACCTGTTTCCCATTACGGTCGGCAAGGCATCAGGTTTGCTGAAATTAAGAGTGATATCTTTTTCCTGGGCTAGAGTCTCATAAAACACCACCTGTTCAGAAAGGATTTCAGAGATGTCCAGTTTCTCCTTTTCCTGCGTGATGAGGCCCGATTCAATTCTTGAGAGGTCCAAAAGCTCCGAAGAAAGGTTCACCAAAATCTCAATTTTTTCAGAGGCCCTGCTCAGGATCTCATTCTGCTTTGGCGTCACTTCGCCTGCCAAACCATCCAACACTACTTTTAGCTGGGCCATAACCGAGTTCATGGGACTCCGGATCTCATGGGCCACCATGGACACAAAATCCGATTTCAGTTGCTCTATTTTTTTCTGAGTTGTGATGTCGTGAAGCGCCGTAATGCTGCCCAGAGTCCTCCCAACCCGATCTCTAAATGGGATACACCGCACTCCCAAAACAGTCCCACCTTCATCCCCTTTACTCTCGAAGTCCAATTCGGCGGTCAGTTCCGTAAATTCATTTTTCGGCATGGACAGGGCCTGGTCTATCATCTGATTAAGTTTTATATCCCGCACCACTTCAGCAACAGGTTTGCCAATGGCTTCGTCTCGATAATTCATCATCCGCAAAAAAGCGGGATTAGCCAGGGCTATTTTTTTTTCGGCGTCCGTGGCCATGACGCCTCCGGAGAGGTGATTGATAAGTACCCTCACCCTGGATTTTTCAGTGGCAATGTCCTCCAACGTACGAATGTACTCAATGGCTTTGGCAACGACATTCCTAAGGTCCTGTGGGCTAAATGGCTTTGAAATAAAATCAAAGGCCCCCTTTTTCATGGCTTCAATGGCGTGTTCAAGGGTCGCGTACCCGGTAATGACAATGATGACCGTATCAGGATGGAGAGCCTTAACATGCGCCAAAACATCCATGCCGGAAAGGCCCGGCATCATCAGATCCAAGAGGATAATATCAAAATGTTCATTTTTGAGCTGTTCAACGGCCAGGTCACCACTTTCGGCCAGGGCCACCTCAAAACCTTCCAATGTCAATGTCTTTTGACAACCTTGGCGAATTCGCTTTTCATCATCCACAACCAAGATTCTAGGCACAAATGGTAAGGGATAGACTTCCTTTTTTACCGTCATTTCAGATCTCCCCATGAGGATTTCTAACCTCACTATAATCAGAGGGGACATATAGGGGAAGCTCAACCAGGAACCTTGTCCCTTCCGGACCTGTCTCCTTGACTGATATATCGCCTCCGCTCTCTTTTATGATGCCATAGGCAGTGCTCAAACCCAGCCCTGTCCCTTTTCCAGGTTCTTTGGTGGTAAAAAACGGATCAAAGATTCTGGATAAATTTTCTTCAGGAATCCCATAACCTGTGTCTCCAACTTCAAGGTAGACCTTTCTGGCGACCTTATCACGATAGGTGGTAAGTGTCAGGGTACCCTCCCCATCCATGGCGGCAATAGCGTTCATGACCAGATTTATAAATACTTGGCTGAATTGCTCTTTGTCTAGACTGACTAACATCATCTGATCGGGAAGTTGCTTTTCTACAGTTATATTTTCGAAAAGCTTCGGATCCCGCATGAGAGACAAACTTTGATTCACAATCTCATTGAACTGTATGATTTTCTTAGAAGAGCTTGTCTGACGGCTGTAGGCAAGAAGGCTTTTCACTATGTCCCGGCATCGATTTGTATCTTCTATGATATATTGCAAATCCTCACGTATCGGATTATCTTTGTCAACGTTCTCCAGAGCAAGATTGGCATAGAGCATGATACCTCCGAGAGGGTTGTTTATTTCATGGGCCACACCTGCCGCCAGTTGACCCAAAGAGGCCATTTTTTCCGACTGGGCAAGTTGGGCCTGTGTTTCTTTCAACTGCTTTTCGACGGCCATTTTTTCCCTAATATCATTATAGATCCCCATAGTGGCCACCTCTTTGTCATCTTCATAAATAATGGCCGCTGTTATTTCAGCAGGGATCTCTTCACCCTTTGAGTTGATAATGGAAATCATGGTAATCGGCAACTTCCCTTTTCCTCCGTAAGTCTCATCCCTAAGCTTTCTCATGACCTCTCTGGCCACGCCAGGTGGGTAAACATCTTCCACGCTGATATTCATGACCGCCTCTTCCATGGAATATCCAAAAAGGTCCTCCGCGGCGCGGTTCATAAACAGAAATTTCCCCTTTAGATTTGCGGTCACTATGGGGCTGACAGAACTCTGCAGCACATTTTCAAAAAATTCCTTGGTTTTCTTTAGCTCCTTTTCCAGAATCTTAATGAGAGTGACGTCACGAACACTCTCCATTATATAAAGGACTTCTCCTTTTCCATCCAGAATCGGCGAAAAAACACGGTCCTCCCACCTTTCATCTCCACTCTTGGTGATTATTCGTCTCAAGATAGAATTTCCCTTTTTTCTTGATAAAACCTGCGGAAGAGGGCATTCACTGATGGGACAAGGATCTTTCCTGTTGTAAAAGACCTCATGACATGTCTTTCCAATGACCACTTCATGATCCCTATATGTCTCCAAAAAGACTCGGTTTGCATCCTTTATTGTCCTATCCGGTTGGAGAATAAGGGTCGGAAAGGAGAGCGAATCAAATACCCTTATCCTCCAATCCATTCCCTCGGCCAGTTTGTTGTTTTCAGAGGTCATGTATATACGATCTCCCTAGCACATTTCCCTGGATTCCCGCTTCATGAAGGCACATCAAACATCTCAGCCAAAAGGACCTTTGCCTGCCCAGCCATACCTTGCGGCAAAACTATGTAAATAGCTGACCCGGAGCATCCTGTCACTAAAGCTGTGACATTGTTGTGTTCCAGAGCCTTTAAAGCAGAATCGGCTATCCCATATCTGTCGCCAAAGTGAGGGCCAAAAAAATAGATCAATTCTACGGGCGAAACGATCTGAAAAATCTCACCAGCATGTTGATGAATGCCTTGGAGTATCTGATTTGTCAGTTCTTCTTTCCATTTCGGTTCAAATAGGAGGTATAATCTCAAACCCAGATCCTTCCTCTGTTGGAGCAAAACCAGTTGAAAGCTCATCCCCCTATTACCCAATTCGTAAATTCCTAAACCCCATTCCGGCAATCGCTTCGACCTGAATTCAAGCCGCAGCAAACACAAATCCAAAGCCTCATGAAAACCATACGTCTTGATCTTAGGCTCCCAGTAGACAGCTATGGTCTCCACTTGTCCACTCCACGATAATCGATAATGCTTTCATCCAGAATCGATGTCGTCATGAGATCATCCGTAAAGTCCTCCCTAAATCGATCAGTATAATGTGTGAAAGCATGGTTCATGACGCAGAGAATCCTCAAAAACATTTTGGGAAGGACATGTTATTGCTTGATATATTTGGTCTGTTTGACTTGAATTTCCGGCTCAAAAGAGATGTGATCGGGAGAGACATGGAAGTATTCTAGCATAGCTGTAACCGCTTGTTTTAAAAGGGTATAGTCAGTGATGCAAGTGATCACTGAGAGTGAAGAGGCCAGGCCGTACAGGGGTAAGGGTGTCTTTCCGAAAACAGTGAGTATCAAGCCCAGGATTTTTAGACTGAATTGATGCGTGAATACTGACAACGAGCCAACAGGGCCTGTAAAATCAGCATCGAAGCCCGGATCGGGATACGAGGTGAGAAGCTCCTCAACCACAGGTCTATCTCCTGAACCTATACAGCAGAAGGCCTGGCTGAATACACCTCTATTTGTGATGGATAAAAAGTTTAAATTGACTTGATTTTCAGTAAGGACGTGGGTGAACCGAGATACATAATCCGTTAGACGCGATGAATTCTCAAAATTAATGCCGACGAGTTCATTGCTCAGCTTGATACCTTCAATTCTAATCCTTTCCATTCCGGCTATCACCGTGAAGTGGCGAAACCCTTATCAACAGACTCCCAAAGTCTTTATCAACCAGAAGCCAATTGATCTTTGAGTCATTTCGATCAGATCTCGCCGACATCATCAGGACCAGTCAATATACTCCTTCACTATGTCCATGAGTTTATCAAGGTCGATCGGTTTAGGGATATATTCATCAGCCAAAGTAGTACGACCACCCCTGTGAGTATAGTTAGTAGACGTTACGGCCGAGCCCACAGCTGTAAGCAGCACCACGGTAATGTCTTTGTGTTCAGGATCATTTTTTATCTCATCACACAGTTCATAACCGTTCTTTTTCGGCATCATGACATCAAGGATAACCAATGAGGGTTTCTCTTCCTTAATTTTCTCCCAAGCCTGAACCCCATCATAGGCCTTGGCCACCCTGAATTTTTTACTTTCGAGCTTCATAGATACGGCATCCACAAGATCCGGATCATCATCCACAACAAGGATAAGCTTCTTATCACTCATTTATCTACCTCCTCTAACATGCCTTAAGAAACAGGGTATTGTTTATCACAAAATAGACACTAATGTAAACTAAAACTGGGGTCTTGGGAGGAGTCCTGCTTTTTCTACTATCTCGGCGACTTTTTGCTCCCACTCAATCGCCATAATATGAAATCCCCTCACTCCCTCAACTTCCTTCAATCGCTCTATTGTCTCAACACTTATCTTAATACCCTCTTCGGCCTGTTTTTCCTTGGGGACACCTGCAATTCGTTTGACGATTTCATCAGGCACATCCATACCGGGGACCTTGTTTTTCATATAGCGGGCCATGCCGGCCGATTTCATGGGTGTAATCCCAGCCAGGATACTGATCTTTTCATGGAGGCCCCTGTTTCGCACTCCCTGCATCCATAGTTCAAATTTCTCGATGTTATAGATACACTGGGTCTGGATAAAATCCACACCGGCATTAGTCTTTTTGGCTAAACGAGACACTCTCAGCTCAAAGGGATCGGCAAAGGGATTGGCCGCAGCTCCAATAAACATTCGGGGAGGATTGACAATATCATCTCCCCCCTGAAATTTCCCCTCATCACGCATCTTTCTGACTGTCTGAACAAGCTGAATGGAATCGAGGTCATAAACATTGGCCGCCATAGGGTGATCGCCGAAGTAAGGGTGATCGCCTGACAGACAAAGCATTGTGTTGATGCCATGGGCAGCCGCCCCGAGGATATCACTCTGCATGGCCAATCTGTTTCGATCTCGCGTCACCATCTGTAGAATAGGGTCAAGACCCAGTTGTTTGAGAATAATACAGGCAGCCAAGCTGGACATCCGCACTACTGCTGTTTGGTTATCCGTAACATTGACGGCATCAACATATCCTCTCAGCAACTCAGCTTTTTCCTTAATCTTCTCAGGAACCACTCCTCTCGGCGGACCGCATTCCGATGTTACTGCCAGCTGACCGGATTCAAGAATTTTTTCAAGTGTGCTTTCAGTTTTCATGATGCCAAATCCTCTCTGATAATTCTGCGGGGGCCGCCATCCCGACTTGTTCGCCAGTCTTTAGCCGGCGTGATCTCTTCGTATTTTTCTTCCATGCCCAAGGCCTTAAGCCTGTCCCATATCAATTGCCAGGCACAGTCCACCTCAGGGTTGATTTCGCATTTTCCATTTGTCGAGCCTCCACAGGGACCATTCAGAAGACGCTTTGAACAACGAGCTATTGGGCAAATACCACCCGTCAAACCCAGTATGCAGTCCCCACAACCTTGACATCGCTCCGCCCAAATGCCCTGGCGTTCGGAAGCCCCCATAAATTCCGTGTTCACCGCGGGAAAAACAGGTTTATCTTTGTAACGCCTTGCGATTTCTTGAACCCCACAACCACAGGCCATAGAGAGAACAGCATCGGCCTGACCTATAGATCCTACAAGTTCCTCCACGTATTCGGGGTCACATTGCCTTTCCAGTGTGATCTCTTTAATATCAAGGGTCTTGCCCATTTGCATGAAAGCCATCTGCAGGGCGGAGGACAAGAGTCCTACCTCTTTACGACCCCCAGCGGCACATACCGTAACGCATTCATTACAACCTACGAGGAGAATGCGTTGATAAGGTTTTACGCATTCAATAATCTCTTCCAATGGTTTACGTTCAGCTGTAATCATTGTCTGACTCTCTCCTTTGTCGAACCTTAACCGGTCGCTTCCTGGACTTTATTCATCGATCCACTCTTTAGGGGACTCGGCCCCAAGGCTCGAATTTTGTCCGTAAATTCAATTGCGGTCCGGGCAAAATGTCCACCCATTCCGGCTGACATATTGATCATCTCCAATCTCTCCCCCTCGATGCCTATCTCGTCTAGGAGTTTTTTTACATAATTGACGCGGTGAAGTGCCTTTACATTACCGTTCTTGAAATGGCAATCTCCTTCAAGACATCCGGCCACGTAGACACCATCTGCCCCCTTTTGAAAGGCTCTCATAATGTGAATGGCATCCACTTTACCGGTACAGGGAACGCGTATTATCCTGACGTTGGGAGGATAGGACAGTCTCATGCTTCCGGCCATATCCGCAGCCGTATAGGCACAATAGTGACAGCAAAAGGCCACAATAACAGGTTCAGATTCATTTTTCATAATATAGCTTCCAAAAGCCCGTCCACCTTGGCCATGATCTGGTCGTCCTCATATTGCATAAGCTGAATTGCCTTTGCCGGACAATCGGCAACACAGACTCCGCAACCATGGCACTTGGACGGGTCAATTTCCGAATAACCATCGGCATTAATAAAAGGAACATCAAAGGGGCAGGCCCTGACACATATCAGACAGGCGGCGCATTTATTACTGTCCACCCGCGCCACGGAGGCTCCCAGATTGATCGTATCTTTTGCCAAAAGCGTCAAGGCACGTCCGGCTGCGGCCTGGGCCTGTGCAATACTTTCTCCTATTCCCTTAGGAGCATGTGCGGTCCCGGCCACGAAAAAACCCGGGACAGAGAGATCAACAGGTCTCAGTTTAATATGATCTTCCAGAAAATATCCATCCGAGGTCCTTGGCACTTTAAAGATCGCAGATAAATCCTCGGTGCCTTCATCGTCGGCCACGAGGCCGGTACTCAGTGCAAGACAATCGGCTGATACTGTAATTTCTCTCTCCAACACAGGTTCATAAAAGGTGATTGTCACATGATCACCGCTCTCTTTGACAAGAGGTTTTTTTTCAACCTGATATCTGACAAAAGCAACGCCACGCTCACGGGCCATACGGTAATAGTCTTCCTGTAATCCATATGTCCTCATATCACGATAAAGGACATAGATCCGTGCTTGAGGATTCAGGTCAAGTATCCTCAATGCATTCTTCACCGCGGTCTGACAGCAGATCCGGGAACAATTGGGGTTTTCAGGAGTACGGGAACCGACACATTGGATCATCACGATATTTTCCCAACCCTTGACCTTCTCCTTTTGGCTCTCAAGGATTCCATCCAGGTCGAGCTGGGTTACAACAGCCTCATGCTTATCGAGTAGGTACTCGTTGGGGCGGTTAGGCATGGCCCCTGTTGCAAGTATTGTAACGCCATGGGTGATCTGCCGGTAAAACATGCGAGGACCTATCTGGAGGCCTGTTTTGAACATGCCGGACATTCCGGTATGATCCACAATGATTGAATTGGTCAAAACTTGAATGAGGTCATGGTTTGTCGTCCGGTCAATCAGGCCCCTGATATGAGCCTGTACATCCCCCCCCTCTATGTTCTTGTGAATCTCCTTTGCCACACCCCCCAATTCGCTTGATCTTTCAGCCAGGAATATCCTAAAGCCCTGGTCCGCCAAGCTAAGGGCCGCTGTCATTCCAGCCACCCCACCACCTACCACGAGGACATCCTTATTCATGGGGAGATTATGATCCGTTAAAGGATGAGCCAGAGCCACGGAGGCAACGGCCATCCGGATAAGATCTTTCGATTTGGAGATCGCCATTTCTGGGTAGTTCTTATGAACCCATGTATCTTGGTCTCGTATATTGGCCATCTCTAGGAGATATCTGTTGAGCCCTGCCTTACGGATTGCATCCTGGAATAATGATTCATGGGTCCTGGGAGAACATCCGCCTATGACCACTCGGTTAAGATCATTTTGTGTGATCATCTCTTGAATATGCTCTAAGGATTCCCTGGAGCAACCATGTCCCACGTTTTCGGATACTGCGACCTGGGGAAGGGATTGTGCATATTCCACCAAATCCGGGACATCTATGACCCCTCCAACGTTCTCCCCACAGTCGCAGACAAACACGCCTATCCTGGGAGCCTCATCCCTGACGTCCTCCTCTGGTGGAAATTCAATATCCTTGCTGAGATTTTCCTTTGATGAACTCAGGTCCTTACTTGCCAAGCAGGCAGCAGCACTTGCCTGCACTATAGTCTCGGGGATGTCTTTAGGGCTTTCAATCACACCGCAGACATAGATTCCAGGCCTTGAAGTGCTCACCGGGCTGAAACCGTCCGTCTTGGCAAAGTGATATTCATCCAAATCGATTCCTAATTTGCCAGCCAGTTCTATCGTTTCTTCCGGTACACGAAAACCGGTTGAAAGGACGATCATATCAAATTGTTCCGTTTCAATAATATTTTTCTCATCGGTGATAAAACTGATTGAGAGTTCATCCGTTTCAGGATTCATATCTACAGTGTGGGGACGGCTACGGACAAACCGGATACCGAAATCATTTCTGGCACGCTCGTAGTATTGTTCATAATCCTTCCCAAAAGTTCTCATATCCATGTAGTATATAACCGTTTCCATATCATCATGAAAACGCTCTTTTGTTACAATAGCCTCTTTGAGAGCATACATACAACAGACACTGGAACAATATGGGACATCGGATTGATTGATATTACGGGACCCGGAGCATTGGATCCACCCGATCTTTTTGGGCTGCGTACCATCCGACGGACGGACCAGATCGCCTTTGGTTGGACCGGACGCGGACAGGATTCGTTCATATTCCAACCCCGTTACAACGTCAGGGAACTTGCCATATCCGTAATTGGCCAATGCTTCAGCATCAAATAGTTCACCGCCAGTGGCCACAACAATGGCTCCCACTTCTACATCCCGGATTTTCTCAGAGTCTTGAGGCAAAACAGCTTCGGCCTGACAGATCTTCACCAGGCCCTCAATATCGGTACAACTATCGATATCGATTGAAAACGCCTCGGGTGTTGCCTGAGGATACCGCATGCATGTGGGGGCTCGATGATCGAGCCCCGGCATAAATCGAACACATTCGGGGAATGATTCAAGGCAATCCCCGCAGGCCGTGCATTTGTCAAGATCTATAAAACGAGGATCACTTTTTAGACCGACTTTGAACCTCCCTGCCTCCCCTTCAACAGAAACCAACCGGGTAAGGGCCAGAAGCTCGATATGCAACTGCCTGGAGCTTTCAGCGAGATTGGGAGACAACGTACATAAGTCACAGTTGTTTGTGGGAAATGTACGATCCAATTGGGTCATCAGGCCTCCAATGGAAGGAGCCTTATCAATAAGGATGACGTCCCTGCCTGCCTCAGCCAGATCCATGGCGGTCTTGATTCCCCCAACACCGCCGCCAACAACGAGCACTCTATTGCTTGCTTTACCTGTCTCTTGATTATTCATTTGCGTTTCAACTAGTTTCTTCTATGTTATTAAAAGTGTGATGAGAGGGGCCTAGAGGCCTGCATGATCCAGAATGGAAGGCAGTTGGTATTCCCATCCCAATGTTATTATCTGTACTCCTGCCGTCATACCCTTGAGGCGGGAGATAGTTTCACCGGCAATGCGGATACCTTCTGTCTCACGATCAGGGGATTTGCGGATTCGATTAATCATCTCTTCCGTAATATGGACGCCGGGCTCATTAGTTGCCATATACCTTGCAATGCCGACTGATTTCAATAGAAACACCGTAGCGATAACAGGCACGTCAAGGTCTTTTGCCCTTTCAAGAAAAGAAGAAAAATGTTCCAAATCAAAGACAGGCGGCGTTACAATAAATTGTGCGCCTGCGTCAATCTTTTTTCGGGCCATCTCCAGCTCTCCTTCAAGAGCCTTATCATCCGCCCACGGAGCTACAGCACAGCCGACTGCAAAATCAGGGTTACCCTTAAGGTCAAAACCGGCCAAATCCACGCCCTCCTGCAAGGACCGAATCGCGCCAAGAATGGAAAGCTCATCAAGATCGTCCACCGGTTTGGCATCACGATGATCACCAAAGCTCATATCTTCACCGCCCACCACTATCAAATTCTGAATACCCAGAACATGGGCGGCAAGGATATCACCCTGTAAGGCCATTCTGTTGCGGTCACGCCCATAAACATGGATTATCGCTTCTATTCCCTGCTGGTGCATGAGGACAGCGCCTCCCAGAGCGCTCATTCGCATCATACCATCGGCCATATCAGGAATAACAACGGCATCAACCCGGCTTTTGACTCGGCGAGCGTTATTTATTAGATCTGAAATGTCAACTCCTTTTGGAGTATCCATCTCAGCCAAAACCACAAATTCACCTCTGGATAATCGTTTTTGAAAGCTCATAGGTTCTTTTCCCTTAATTGAATTTATATATTGTGAAAAAATTAACAAATTAGAATTGCCCTGTCAATTACAAAAAACCTTCAAAAAGATCTTTTAGAAAAAAATACGACAATCGCTTCGGAAGGTCGTTGTCTGACGAATCATAAGCAGGCATTTGACAAGACAGTTCGAAATGTGCACTGCCGACATAGTCTCAGAAAAACGGTTCTCCTATCATTTCCTCGAGGCTGTTCCATACAACTCCATTTCTAACCAGAGGCAGAGATACACCTTCTCTCAAGAAATTGCACTCAAAAAGATGGACCGCCTGGTGAATCGGAAAAAGGCAGGTAGTGTCACGGTCTACACAACAAAGAAAGACAATATCCGTTAAAAATGGCTACACCGCCGTAGCCAGAAGCAACACCACAATTAATATACTGTTTACATTTGTTTTTTTACGTCAAATTCCTTTCAAGTACCATGCATGTGTAGCCAAAAGCTTCACTCCTCAGGATGTTTGCGAAACCACCCCGGTTCTCAAAAAAAGCACAATGCTTAAAAAACATCAGTCATTTCAATGTGAAACAGGAGAGGACAACTTTCCGGCATCCCCGTTGCAGATAGATATTGACAAAACAAGTCGGCAAATTGGAAACCCCGCCGAATAAAAGATTAATCGTCTAAGCTAAGCAGTTGAGTGATGACGAAGGTTCGGAACCCTCCGGACTTAGCGGGGAGGCAGAATAGGCTGAGAAAGGGGGCGAGTAAGATGGAACGTAGTGCTTCAGAGACGAAAAAAGCAGGACTGGTGAAAGATAACGGTTTTCAGGTTGTTGGAAATGAATGCATCTGGATGAGGGCGGGGATAGTAAATTTCCACTTATGCGACAACAATTACAACTGTATTGACTGCTCTTTTGACCACAAGATGAGACGCGCCATGGGCTCGCAGGCGTCTCCAAAGAGAAGAGGCGGAGAATCCGGATGGGCCCAAAACATGCGAAAGAAATATCTAGGAGTCTCCAAACCATGCATCCACTTTCTGGCAGGACGAATCGAATCTCCCAAAGACTGCTTTAGAGACTACAACTGTGATGATTGTCCTGTTGATTTGATTCAGGATTACTCCCTCCTTAGCGAGACGATTAAAAAAAATCGAGAAACGAATATCGCCAGAGGTCGTTCTTCACAGGGTGAAGAGAGGGCAACCAAATCGGAACATGGTTTTTACCTCACCGATGAAGAGTGTATTTGGATGAAGGGGGGGGTCATTAATTTTCGTCTGTGTGACAACAAGTATGATTGCTATCACTGTGCCTTTGATCAAAGCATGAGAGAAGCGATGAAGAGCGAGTATTCTCCCAAAGGAAAGGGGAATGTCATGACCTGGGAGGAGCAGATAGAAAAATATGAGTGTAGTGTCAACCCTTGCATTCACTCTCTGACAGGCGATACCAATGCCCCTATGGAGTGTTCTCTAGGGTATGCATGTAATGATTGTCCCTCGCATCATTATTATCTTAACAGAAACAGCGTACTTCCAAGTCAATTTGAAGAAGCCAAGTATACAAAGGCTTCGGGCTATGATGTGATCCAAGGCTACTACTACCACTTTGGTCACACCTGGGTCAGCGTCATGCATGGGGGATGTGTAAAGATCGGAGTGGATGATTTTTTCGCAAAGGTCTTCGGCAACACGCCCCGGTTAGAACTCCCACCGATAGACGCTATCCTAAAACAGGGGCATGTGGGGTGGATAATGGCTCGAAACGGACACAAGGCACCGATTCAATCACCCCTTACTGGCAGGGTTACAGCTGTAAACCATAACGCTATGGAAGACCCATTGATTACCCATAATAGCCCTTATAAGGAGGGATGGCTTTTCGAATTAGAGCCATGGTTTTTAAAACGAGAATCCGAGGCCCTCTACAATTACGATGATTGTCTCAAATGGATGGACCATGAAAATCAAGATCTCTTGAAGTTATTGGGTCCGGATTACGAAGGGCTGGCCGCAACAGGAGGCGCCCCGAAGGACGATTTGTTCGCTGCCTGCCCTGAAATTGGGTGGGAAAATCTGATTCAAACATTCCTTCGCACACAAGAGAGGCGTTGATATTTTGCAAAGTCAGGACAACTCGATGATGTCTAAGGAAAAGCTTGTCTCATGAAAGTTAATGAGGAATTTTTATCTATTTTAAGGAGTGTGCCATGGTCGATAAAACTATAGGATCTGTTATGGTGATCGGTGGGGGAATTGCCGGGATACAAGCCGCTCTGGATCTTACCAACTTAGGATACTTCGTTCACTTGGTCGAAAAAAATCCCGCCATCGGCGGGGTAATGAGCGCTCTTGACAAAACATTTCCCACCAATGATTGCGCTATGTGAATTGTTTCTCCTAAACTGGTCGAGGTCGGCCGGAATCTGAATATTCAACTCCATACCTTGACGGATGTAGAAAGCGTAGAAGGTTCTGCAGGACATTTCAAGTGTATTTTAAAGGAGCGACCCCGTTATGTAGACATGGAAAAATGTATTGCCTGCGGCATCTGCGCCACTAAATGCCCCCGTAAGGTTGAGGATGAATATAATGAGGGCCTATCTAACCGTAAGGCCATATATGTGCCCTATTCTCAGGCCGTGCCGCTCAAATACCTCATTGATGAAGATCACTGTATCTATTTTGAAAAAGGGAAATGCAAGGCATGTGAAAAATTCTGTCCTGCCGGCGCCATAGATTTTTCTCAAAAGGAGAAGCGTCTCGAAATTGACGTTGGATCCATCCTTCTCACTGTAGGATCAAAAACGATTGATCCTTCATCGCTAAAAGAATATGGCTATACCTCGTTTCCGAATGTAATAACAAGTATGGAGTTTGAACGTATTTTAAGTTCTACAGGGCCTTTTCAGGGACATTTAACAAGGCCGTCGGACCATAAAGAACCTCAGAAAATTGCATGGATACAATGCGTGGGTTCACGCCAGGAGGATTCGGATAAGCACCAATACTGCTCCGGTGTCTGTTGCATGTACAGCATCAAGGAGGCGGTTATCGCCAAGGAACATATGGGCGATGATCTTGATACGGCAATTTTCTACATGGATATACGGGCCCATGGAAAAGAATTTGACCAATACTATAATAGGGCCAAGAAAAAAGAGGGCGTTCGTTTCATACATTCGCGAATTCATAGCATAGAACCGGCGGAGTTGCGATCTGATGATTTAAGGCTTAGATACGTTGACGAGGGGGGTGTCATACAGAACGAGATCTTCAACCTGGTGGTGCTTTCAGTAGGTCTGGAGATCCCTGAAAACACACGTAAGCTTGCAGAAAAGATTGGGGTCACGTTAGACCTTGACGGTTTTGCTACGACCGATTCTTTCAGACCTGTCGAAACATCCCGTCCAGGTGTTTTTGTCAGTGGCGCTTTCAGTGGCCCCAAGGACATCCCCCAATCTGTAATGGAAGGATCAGCAGCCTCCTCAGCTTCGGCCGCGTTGTTGGCCGATTCGCGCTCCACGGTCATCCGCAAGAAAGAATATCCCCAGGAAAGAGATGTCTCGGGTGATATTCCCAGAATAGGTGTTTTCATATGTCATTGCGGGATTAACATTGGTGGAATAGTGGATGTACCCGCTGTATGCGATTATGCCAGGACGCTTCCCGAAGTCGTTTATGTGACTGATAATATGTTTACCTGTAGTCAAGATACGCAGCAGTTAATCCGCGAGGCTATAAACGAACAAAACCTTAACCGTGTTGTCGTCGCCGCCTGCTCACCCCGTACCCACGAACCACTGTTGCAAGAGACTATTCGGGATGCCGGATTGAACCGCTACCTTCTTGAATTCACCAATATTCGTGATCAGGATGCATGGGTACATCAGAAATATCCGGAAGAAGCCACTCAAAAGGCAAAAGATCTTGTCCGTATGGCCGTGGCCAAAGTGGCCCTCTACGAGCCGATAAGACAGATGAAGTTGGAAGTCAATCACAATGCCATGGTCATCGGTGGTGGCATTGCAGGTATGAACGCCGCATTGAATCTAGCCGACCAGGGTTATCATACCTATTTGATTGAGCAGAACAACGAACTGGGTGGATACTGCAGCAATATCAGGTATACCTGGAAGGGCGAAGATGTTGCCGAGCACTTGGCAGAACTCATCGAACGAGTTTTGACCCACGACAATATTGAACTATTTGTGGATACTCATATTACCGATGTGAGCGGGTATGTGGGAAATTTTATAACAACCATTGAGACAAAAGGAGTCCAAAGGGAACTACGGCACGGAGCAGTTGTTTTGGCTACTGGGGCTCAGCCCTCTAAGACCAAAGAGTATGGGTATGGCGAAACGGATAGGGTGACAAGTTGGCACGAATTGGAAGACCTTTTTGAAAAAGAGCCGGAAAAGCTGGAGAATGCCGAAGCCATTGCATTTATCCAGTGTGTCGGTTCACGGGAGCCGGAACATCCCTACTGCTCGAAAATCTGTTGCACTTCCTCTGTCCAGCAAGCTATTGCCTTAAAGAAAAGGAAGCCAGATCTAGACGTTTACATTCTGTGTCGCGACATAAGGACCTACGGACAAAGAGAAGCTCTCTACCGCGAGGCACGGGAACTTGGAGTGATATTTATTCGTTATTCACTGGAAACAAAGCCGGAAGTGGAGCAATGTCTGATAAACGGTAAACAAAAGCTCCAGATAACCGTCAAAGACGACATTCTTGACGTTCCCTTAAAAGTCGATGTGGATTTTCTAAATCTCTTTACTGCGATTACTACAAGCGGACAGAAGACTCTCTCGAAGCTCTTCAAAATCCCGGTGACGAATGATGGGTTTTTCATGGAGGCCCATGCCAAGTTGCGGCCGGTGGATTTTACAACCGATGGCGTGTTTGTCTGTGGAACCGCGCACTATCCAAAACCGATTGATGAATCCATTGCCCAGGCCCAGGCAGCGGCTGCTCGTGCGGCAAATGTGCTTGTTCAGGAGTATGTTGAAGGCGAACCGATTGTCTCGGTGGTCAACCAGGAGAGATGCATCGGCTGCGGACTGTGTGAGGCATCTTGTCCTTTTGGGGCAATAAGAATTGTAAAGTCAACAGATGAAGGCTACCATGCGGAGAATCTCTCCCCGCTGTGCAAAGGCTGCGGAATCTGCGCTGCCAATTGCCCACAGAAGGCGATCGATATGATGCATTTCCGTGACCAGGAGATCTTTGCAGCTATTCAAGCAGGTGGTGAAAACGCCTTAAATGCCAAACAGCTTCTCACAAAAGAGCAGGAACAATTCTACGCTTCCGTCCAGGGTTATCAAGTCGCTCACGATTACTACTATCACTTCGGCCACAGCTGGGTGCATCTCGAAAAGGGAGGTCGGCTCAAGATCGGTGTGGATGATTTTATTATGAAGATACTTGGGCAGGCAAGCAAGATGTTCCTCCCCACCATAGGGACGAAATTGAAACAACATGAGAGAGGCATTGTTATGGCTCGTAACGGCTACAGGGCGGAATTCCTGACTCCTGTTACTGGAACGGTGTTTGACGTCAATAAAAAAGCGATGAGAAACCCCGATGTCATTCATAGTGATCCATACAAAGAGGGCTGGCTTCTCATCGTGGAAGCGGCTGACGTCTCACTGGACCTCAAACAGCTATTTTTAGGCCAACAGAGTATCAGTTGGATGGAGGAGGAAAATAAAAAGCTTATGAAGCTTATCGGACCGGAGTACGAAAGATTGGCTGCAACAGGAGGTGAGCCTATTGGCGACCTTTTCGGTCATTTTCCCGAGATCGGTTGGGACAAACTAGTCCAGACGTTCTTGCGGGGGGAGAACCCTTAGGCAGCACACGACGATAAGTTGTCAAGGGTCAAACTGGAGAAAGGAGTACAAGAATGGAGATAGAATTTCAACCGAATATTCTGGCGTTTCTCTGTAACTGGTGCGCATACGCAGGTGCCGACCTGGCGGGTGTATCAAGGGTCCAATACCCACCTACGATCAGGGTCATCCGGACGATGTGCTCAGGCCGTGTGGATCCCGTTTATGTGGCAAAAGGGCTAAAAAACGGATTTGATAGTGTCTTTGTATCTGGATGACACATCGGTGAATGCCATTACCAGGATGGTAATGTTCATGCATCCAAGGCAATGAAAATCGTGGGGGAGTTGCTGGATATTTCAGGAATCGGAAAAGACCGTGTGTGTCTGAAATGGGTCAGCGCTTCCGAGGGCCAGCTCTTTGCCGATTATGTAGCTGCCTTCACAAAGCAGACATGCCTGTTAGGCCCTTTTAATCCCGAACAGTATAAACTGGAACTGGATGCCGTTGAGAGAGCCCTTATGTCACCTCGTCTACGATGGTTGACGGGAATGGAGATGGCCCTGACTGAAAAGGGAAATGTCTATGGTGAAAAACTTGATGAGGATGATTATCAGGAACTTATCCGTAAGAGCGTGGAAGAAGAATACGAAGAAGCATTGATCTTGGAAGTCTTGAAAGTAGGGCCGCAATCGGTCAGAGAGATTGCATTTGAGACCGGCTTTCCGGTCTATACGGTTTCCCTTCGGTTGGGTAATCTGGAGAGGCATAACAAGGCTCAGTTCCAGGAGTACGACGGCACGACTCCGAAGTTTGTCAGCCTCGCTGCATAGAAGGCCTTGACAAATTATGGTTAAGACAGGCCCTTGGCTTGACGTGAGGGCCTTTTTTGGTTATGGTTTCCTAGTGTCTATCGCGACATCTTACCAAACGGGAAAGAGAGCATGCCCAGGGTTGCCTATCATGTCCAAAAAGCCATTGAACAATGATCATCCCGAACAGATAAAACTCAACCTGGCTATTGTTGGGGGAGGTGAGCGATGCAAGTCGTTTCTTCAACAGCTTGGGCGACAGACGATTCCTTATCTAGATATTCGTATAGTCGGCGTCTGTGATATCCATTCCGAGGCTGTGGGAATAACACTGGCCAGAGAAATGGGTATTTATACGACGCAAGACTATCGGGATCTTCTCAAAATAAAAGACCTCAGTGGTTTGATCGAACTGGCAGGTAATCGAAACATCGTGGGCGAACTTGTACGCCTAATGCCAACCGGCTTATGGATCCTTGATCATAGCGTCGTTAAAGTAATTCAGAACTTCTTTTCTGTTAGTCAGAACCTAAAATCAATAAAGCAGGAAATGGTCCAAGAAAAAATGGTGACTGAGTTCTTGATGCAACAGTCCCATGAACGAATCGTAGTCCTAAACCCCGATTTCACCATTGTGGAGGCCAATGAGGCCTACCTGAAAGCCGTCAACAAGCCCAGAGAGGAGGTGATTAACAGCCACTGTTATGAAGTTACTCATGGATTTTCTTCTCCCTGTTCTCAATGGCAGCCGGAAATGGGATGTCCACTGATAGAGACCTTAAGAACAGGGGAATCCGCCCATGTTATACATGAACATACCATTGGAGAGGGCATCCAGACATACTGTGATCTCGAGACCTATCCGGTTGGAAGCCCTGGAGGAAAGATAAGTCGTGTTGTTGAGATCTGGAGGGACGTCACTGAAGAGCTCAACACCCGTTGGGAAACGAGGCTGAGAGAACTGAAAACGGATATCAGTAAACTCGTTCACGAAGATCGCCTTATCTCTCTCGGCAAACTCTCTGCCAGTTGTGTCCATGAAATCAACAATCCTATTCAAGGACTGCTGACGTTCTGCGGTTTGATGCAGTCAATAATGAACGAAGACAACCCTTCATTGGATGAATTACGCCAATTCCGAGAATACCTATCACTCATGCATAATGAACTTGAACGTTGCGGACAAATTGTTTCAGGGCTGCTGTCATTCAGCCGTGCGTCAAAAAATAAAACAAAGGACATCGACTTGAAAGAGGTGCTCCATGCGGTCATCCAATTGACGAAGCACAGGATGGAACTCCAGAATATAATACTGGACCTCAAAATGTCCAAAGTGCCAATAACTATCAGGGGAGATGTTAATGATCTCCAGCAATGTTTTTTGAATCTGATTTTCAATGCCATCGAGGCCATGCCTGACGGCGGCAGACTAAGTATAGAACTAAAACGGATCGACGAACAAGAATCGGCTCACGTCGTTGTCAAGGACACAGGATGCGGTATATCCAAAAAAGACATTACGCAAATTTTTGATCCTTTTTTTACTACAAAGGCTGAGGGTGAAGGCACGGGCCTGGGACTATCGATTGCATATGGCGTTGTAAAAAGTCATGAGGGCGACCTTGACGTTACGAGTAAGATGGGAGAGGGTTCCACCTTCACGCTGTCGTTTCCGCTTAGATGACTTTTTTCTATAACGGTTGAGAACTTATGAACGATACAATGAGAATCATGATCGTCGATGACGAGAAAATCGTTAGAGAATCACTCTACCAGTGGTTTAAAAGATACGGCCATGTTGTTGAGGCAGCTTCCTCCGGTAGGGAGGCCTTAATGAAACTGGAGGAGGTGGCTTTTGATATCATGTTTGTTGATATCAAGATGCCCGAAATGGACGGGCTTGAATTACTGGGAAAGGTCAAAGAGGCATATCCCGACACGACCGTCGTGATTATCACGGCATACGGTTCCATTGAGTCGGCTGTCGAGGCCATGAAGATCGGAGCGAGCGATTATCTCCTTAAGCCGTTCAAACCGGATCAACTTAACCTCCTTATAGAAAAGATCGCCAACCAGAGAAAGCTAACGGATAAATACCGGTACATAAAGGGGTTGCTGGAAGAGATCACCCGATTCGACAATATTATCGGCCAGTCCGAGGCCATGCAGTCCATCTTTAAGCTTATTCCAGAGGTTGCTCAAAGCGACTCCTCCGTCTTGATAACCGGTGAAACAGGAACCGGAAAGGAATTAATAGCCAAGGCTATCCACGCAAAAAGCCTTCGGTCCAAAGGCCCTTTTATCGCAATAAACTGTGGCGCGATTCCTGACACGCTCCTTGAAAGCGAACTTTTCGGGCATCAAAAAGGGGCGTTTACAGGGGCCGACAAGGCCAGAAAAGGCTTTTTGGAAGTTGCCTCGGGGGGGACTCTGTTCCTGGACGAAATTGGAGAAATCAGTCCTAAAATGCAAGTCGATCTCTTGCGGGTCCTTGAAGAAAGAAAGATCATTAAAATCGGAGACAGGGAGCCGATAGAGACTAATTTCAGGCTTATCTCATCCACCCGCCGTGATTTGGCTCACGAAGTCGCCGAAGGCAAGTTTCGGGAAGATTTTTACTACAGAATCAATGTGATTATCCTCCACGTTCCACCGCTCAGAAAAAGAAAGGAAGACATTCCTCTATTGGTCAAGCATTTCTTAAACAAATACAGCCATGAAACCACAAAGCAGGTGGATCATGTGGTCCCCGAGGCCTTGGAATTTCTAAAGGGTTACGAGTGGCCCGGCAATATCAGGGAACTGGAAAACGCCATTGAACGGGCCGTGGTCCTCTCCAAATCCAGGACTCTAAGGGTAGAAGACTTCTCCTTCCTGCAACTTCCTTCCCTCAAGGTGAATGGGTCACAGACCCTTAGAGAGAGGGAAAAGGATTATGTAACGCAGGTTCTTAACGAACATGACTGGAATATCACGCATTCTGCGAAGGTCCTGGGGATCAATCGTGTTACTCTGCACAAGATGATTAAGCGGTATGATCTAGAGAGACCTTGATAAACCCGGTGTGGAACCCCTACTTTATGATTGGGAAAAAGGGATGTGTCGGAGTTATACCTCTTGGTGAAATACCTCCAGTCGCCCTGAAAACGATAGCAGATTCTATCGAAAGGATTTTCGGTCTTGAGACGGAGATCCTTAGCCCCCTGGAGAAACCTTCCTATGCATTTGATCAGAGACGAACTCAATACGACGCGGCCATTATCCTAAACAGATTCAAATCTCTGCCGTTGAGTAATTACCTCAAAGTCATCGGCATTCTCAATTTCGATATTTTCATTCCAGTATTCACCCACGTCTTTGGACAAGCACAAGAAGGAGGCAAATATGCCCTCGTCTCAATGTTTAGGCTGAGGAGGGACTCTTCCGGGGGCCAGGCATCCCAAGCCCAGATTCTTGATAGACTAGCCAAGGTGGTCATCCATGAGACAGGGCATCTGTTCAACCTTCCGCATTGCATGAATCAACAATGTCTCATGCATTTTTCAGATAGCCTGAAAACGATCGACGCAATCTGTTCAAGCCTTTGTAGATACTGTTCCCAATATCTCAAGGATGCGATCAGGCGAGAGGTAGGACATGCGATATGTGTATCAAGAGCTTATATATAGATAGGGGGACTTAATACTCTCCGGGCATATTTTTAAGCTGGGCGAGTGAAAACACAGGGCCGTCCTTGCAGACATACTTGTCACCGATATTGCACCGACCGCAGATGCCGATACCGCATTTCATGCG
>JAXHUM010000067.1:0-7341 GCA_034189325.1 Thermodesulfobacteriota bacterium | reverse complement strand
CTTGCTGCACAATCAACAATATCGAGTAAAAGGGGACATCACGTTTCAAAAGGTTCTCCTACGTTTTTCTATAATCTCTTCCAGCCAACCATATGCGGCCGGGATGACAAAAAGCGTCAGCAAGGTCGATGTCGTCAACCCGAAGACGACAACCGAGGCCAGGGGGCGTTGTACTTCAGAGCCGATACCCTCGGCCAAAAGCAGCGGCAGCAGGCCGAGGACGGTTGTAAGGGCGGTCATCAGAACAGGACGCAGACGGAGCAGGGCGCCCTCCTGAACCGCATCTTTAACGCTCCGGCCCCGCACACGCAAATCATTGAAATAACTGACCAGCACCACTCCGTTCTGGACGGCGATACCCAACAGGGCGATAAAACCCACCGAGGCCGGCACAGACAGGTACTCCTTCATGACAAAGAGCCCGAGGATCCCGCCGATAATGGAGAGTGGAACGCCGGTAATGATGATAGAGGCGTGTCGCCACGATTTGAAGGTCATCCACAACATGATGAAAACAACGCAGATAACAATCGGTACGATGAAGGCCAGGCGCTTCATGGCTCGCTTCTGATTTTCGAACTGCCCTCCATACTCAATGCTGTAGCCAGGCGGCAAATCGATTCTTTCATCTATGCGGGTTTGAATATCGGTCACTACACTTCCCATGTCGCGACCACGAATGTTGCCCTGGACCATCCAGCGGCGCTGATTTTTTTCCCGATTGATCTGAATGGGACCGATTACCTGCTTTATTTGTGCGACCTGTCCCAAGGGAATCAGACCGCTTTTATGGGTTGCCAGGAGCAGATTCCGCAGGGCCTCGGGGTCCATTCGGTGTTTTTCCTGGTAACGGAGGAAGATGCCGAAGCGACGGGTATTGAGGTAGATATTGTCAATGACTTCGCCGCCTACGGCCAATTCCACCATTTCAAGGATCTGGCTGACACTGACGCCATATCGGGCGCAGGCGGATCGATTCGCTATGACCTGCACCTGGGGCTGCCCAAAACTCTGCTCAGCGGACAGGTCTACCAGGCCCGGGGTATCATCGATGGCATTGCGGATTTCAACGGCCTTTTCACGAAGCACTTGCAGGTTTTCTCCGTATATCTTGATGGCAAGCTGGGTCTTCACTCCGGAGATCAGCTCGTCGAAAGCGTTCTGAATCGGCTGGGTAAAATTGCACTGGACACCGGGAATGTGTCCCAGGTCCCTGTTGAGCGCTTCGATGAGCTCCGCCTTGGAAGAATGGTCCTTCCACTCCCTCCTGGGCTTCAGCGATATGTGTATCTCCGCGTAATTTACCGGATGCGGATGGCTTCCGGCCTCAGGGCGTCCCACCCTGGAAACGGTTTCCTCGACCTCGTCAAACTGCATGATTTTCTTTTCCATCTTCATGATTGTCTGAGTCCCCTTCTCGAGTGAAATGGACGGAACCATGGTGACGCCGATCATGATGGATCCTTCTTCAAGGGTGGGGATAAATTCCGTGCCAAGGAAGCGAAGGGAAAAGAGGCTGATAGCAAGGGCGACAATGGAAACGAATAGCACCATCTTTTTGAACCGGTAAGCAGCAGCCAAAAAAGGCTTGTAGAGCGATATCAGCCGCCTCATAACCTTCTGTTCCTTGTGCGGCTGATGCTTGAGAAGAAAAATCGCCATCACCGGAGCGACAATCAGGGCCATGAGTATAGAGCCCGTCAATGCGTAAGAAATGGTGAACGCCATTGGTGAAAACATCTTGCCTTCCACATCTTCCAGGGTGAAAATAGGCAAAAAAACCATGATGATAATAGCGACGGAAAAGACAATGGGGCGGCTGACTTCTCTGGCGGCACGGAGGACGACTGTGGCCTTTGATTCATTCGGGGCCTTTTTTTCTCCCATGTGGCGGTAGATATTCTCCACCATCACGATAGCCCCATCCCCCAGCATACCGATGGCAATAGCAATACCACCCAGGGACATGAGGTTGGCGGATATCCGGTTGAGATCCATGAATATGATTGCCACGAGGGCGCACAACGGAAGGGAAATGGCGACAATGAATGCTGTCCGCCAGTTTCCAAGAAACAGGATAAGCACCAGGACCACCAGAAAGACACCCTGCATCAGCGCTGCTTTTATTGTGCCGGTCGCTTTGGATACCAGTTCCGCCTGCTCATAATAAGGCACAAGCTCAACTCCTTCAGGGAGAGTCTTTTTGACTTCAGCGACTTTTGCATACAAACGCTTTATGACTTCGGAGGTGTTTTCTCCGTAGAGTTTCATGACAATGCCGGAAACCACTTCCTTCTCCCCATTTCGGGTGACAACGCCGCGCCGGATTTCATTACCGAAGCGAATATCAGCCAGATCAGCAAGAAAGACAGGGATGCCGTTGTCTTCCTTGACAGGAATACCCCTGATATCTTCAAGACTTTCCACCAGACCGACTCCTCGCACCAAGTGCTCCTCGGAACCAAGGACTAGGAACTGACCCCCCACATTACGGTTATTGGCATTGACGGCCTCCACAACTTCTTCAAGTGCCAAATCATATTTGCGCAGGAGATAGGGGTTGACCTCTATCTGGTACTGCAGGACATGCCCTCCCATGGACAACACATCAGTGACGCCCGGAACGGTTTGGAGCTGAAACTTTACGATCCAGTCATTCAGCTCACGAAGCCAGGTATTCAAGTCTTTACCGCCCGTTTCCACCTTGCTCCCGTCTGCGGACAGATAGTAGATGAATATCTGTCCCAAACCCGTCGAGATCGGGCCGAGGGTCGGCGGCTCATCCATCTTGGGGAGTCTGGTCATGGCGCCTGCCAGCCTTTCTGAAACGAGCTGCCGGGCGAAGTAGATGTCTACATTATCCTCGAAATAGACATAAACCACCGCCATGCCGAAGGCGGAGGTGGACTTGACCTGCTTCACCTTTGGAAGCCCGTTCATGGCGGATTCAATGGGATAGGTAATCAGCCGCTCAATCTCTTCCGGGGCCATACCGTGTCCTTCGGCAAATATGGGGACCATGATCGGTGAAATATCAGGGAACGCATCTACCGGCATATGTTGGTATTTGTATATACCCAGACCAATGACGACAATCACGGCGATGACCACGAGGCCGGGCACCTTCAGCGCGGATTCAATTAATCTGCTCATCATCTCTTCTTCTCTCTCAATGTCCATGCCCGGCATGGGATCCCAGGCTGCTGGTGATCATCATTGCCTTGAGTTCAAAGGCGCCCCTTGTCACGTAGGTCGTCCCGGGCTTAAGGCCGGAGACTATTTCAACCCTGTTCCTGTCTCTGCGCCCGATGACCACGGGGAACAGCTTGAAAGAGTCTCCTTGCTGAACAAAGACAACGTCTTGTCCTTCCACATTCTGGACGGCCTCCGCAGGGACTACCACTGGAAGGTCTGCCATGGAGATGTGGACATATCCCGTCACAAATGTCCCTGGTTTCCAACGGCTGTCCTTGTTGTCAATGACCACGCGGGCAAGGGCCGTCCGTGTGACTTTTTCGACGACCGGACCGATAAGAGTGATGGTCCCGGTAGTTTTAATCCCGTTGGATGACTGAATGATCACTTCACTGCCTTTTTTCACGCGATAGATGTCGCGGGCCGGTACCTTCAGATCAACCCAGATCCGACTCAGATCCGAAATGGTGAAGATTTCGGACTCATCGTTCAGCTTTTCTCCCATTGTAATGTGCTTTTCTATGACGGTTCCGGAAATGGGGGCCCTCTGCGCGTAGCGTCCGAAATGGGAGTGGGAGGCATGAGGCAGGGCCTGAATCTCTTCCTCCGTAAGGCCATAAAGGACAAGCCGGCTTCTCGCACTCTTTAGGGTGGTTTCAGCGATGAGGTACTCTGCTTCTTTTTCAAGCCAACTCGCTTCACTGGCAATTTTTTCTTCGCGAAGGTATTTTTTTCTGTGGTAGGCCTTTTTCGCAATATCATACTGCTTAAGTTTTTCCAGGTAATCCGCCTTGGTACCGGCCAGCTCCGCGCTTTCAAGAGAAGCGAGAATCTGTCCCGCCTTTACCTGATCACCCAATGAAACCCGCACCTCCCGGACCACGCCGGACACCCTGGGGACAACATGGGCAACACGGTCCTGATTCAATCCGACTTCTCCCATCAGAGAAAGCTCGCTATGCAAGCTCCCCGGTCCCGCCCGCTCCAGGGTCAGGTTGATTTCCCTTTGCTGTGCTCCAGTCAATTTCAGGGCGTCATCCTCATGGTCCTCTTCATCATGATCATGTTCTTCATCACCCTCATTAGATGCCTTTTCATGATCCGAATGTTCCCGGTCGGTCTCATCTGCGTGATGCAAATGCCTGTGGCTCTCGCCTCTATGGACGTCTTCTTCGTGGCCGTTTTCATGGTCGTCATGTTCTTGGCTATGGGCCCTGTGTCCTTGATGATCCTTCCCCTCGTCGTGGTCCAGGTCCCTATGATCGTGTCCAGCCTGGCCGGGCCCGGATTTGATCCCCTCCATTTTGGTCTGATTCTTCTGCACAGGATCCTTGTCTGAATAGGCAATGGCTCCAAAAAGGGAAAAACCGACTGCGAAGAGCACCATAATTCCCAGCATTAGTGATTTACGATCCATACTTCGACTCCTTATTATTGATAGGGTCTTTCCTGAGGGCCTCAGCCGTAAGGGCATCAACCTCAACCATCAGTTCCTGAAGCTCGGAGAACAGCACTAATCGCTCGCGACGGGTATCAAGGAGTGTGCGTTCTGCTTCCAACAGTTCCAGATAGCCCTGTTCCCCCGCCTCATAGGCCTTCCGAACAGCGGCAAAAGCCTTCTGAGCAGCCGGAATAACAGTGTTTTGCATTGTCAGAAAAGCCTCCTGCGCAGCCCGCAGTTTTTGGGCCGTCTCCAGCAGATTTGTCTTGAGAGCAATCAGCCCTGTCTCATGATCCTTTACGCTTTCATGGTACAGATGTCGTGTCTCTTCTATCCTACCCCTGTTCCGGTTAAAAATTGGGATGGGGATACTGAGCTCCAGGAAATAGGCGTGATCATCCGTTTCTCTGAAATGCTGAACGCCTCCTCCGATTTCTATTTCCATCCATCCTTCCGCCCGCGCAAGTTCATGGGATGCTGAGGACTGGGCCACTTTTTTTTTCAATATGCCATAGGCCGGATTGTTCTCCAGCAGTTTGAGCAGATTCGTTTTCCCGGGAAGCTCTATGAGCGTTTGAAAATCCGCACGAACGCTTGAAAATCCCGGAGCATCTTGACCCCAGGATGAGGCCAGTACGTATTTTGCCGCATCCAGCTCCCGTCTCACGCGCTCTACTCCAAACTCTGACGATGCCAGTTTCACCATGACCTTTGTTTTATCCAAAGGGGATGCCTCTCCGGATACAACCCTTCCGTCCACGGTCTCTCCCAAGGCCCGGGCAAGCCTCAGGCTCTCCTTTTCAAGCTTCAGTTGTTCTTGGAGCATGTAAACACGAAGAAACCGCTTCCGCACCTCTGTTCGTAAGGCAAGAGTCCGGGCATCATATTGAAGAGAGGCAATATCCGCTTCGATCTGTGCAACCTGAACTCGCCTCCCAATTTGCCCTCCCAGCGGAATCTCCTGGCTGATGCCTATTCTCGAGACCATCAGGTCCGAGCCTGAGTAGTCCCCGGACCCGCCGAACTCTTCGATCTCTCCTGATAAAGTGGGGTTGGGGAGCCTTCCAGCTTGCCAGGCGGCTCCTTTGCGGGCCTTGATCTGGTGCCTGGAGGCCGCCAGACCGGGGTATCTCTCAAGGGCCGCTTCGAGAGCATCATCCAAGGTAATGATGCCGGCAGGCCCCATTTTGTTTGTAGAAGCTAAGGATGAGCTGTGCTCTTTAAAAGATTTTTCAGGGATAGCAAAAAGCGAAGCGTAGTCATTCCTTTTGACAGTTGTTGCGCATCCCAATGCAAAAGAAAGGCTGCCAAGAATAATGGCAAAGGAAATCACATTCTTCATTGAAACCTCCGACATCGTTGTTTTTGGAAGTATGCTTTGATCTGCTGGAAAGGCTTAACAAGCCAAGTACTGAGCGTCTGCCTATGCGGACACAGGCGGCGCTGCTATAGCAGGCATCCTGGCTGGCAGGAGTATTGAATGGATATCAAATTAGAAGAACGACCGAGCTCAAATACTCGGGCATTGCAAGAGATATTCCTGCAAAAGATGAGGGAATGGAGGAAGATTTGACACAAAGCAGCGGGCGTACGTGTGGCACTTCTATGGGGGATGCTGCTTTAAAAATCCTCGGGGATGAGTTTTGGGAAAACAAAACGAAATCCGGACCGCATAGTTCTTTGTCCTCGCAGGCAGTAGTGAAATCGACGCACTTTTCCTGGGGACCCGTTGTAGGAACATCTGTATGCCCCGGAACAGGGGTTTGTTGATCTGACGCGCAGGGAACTACCGTAATATCCCAGTGTCCATCTTCACCAAAACAAAGGTTAAGATGCAGACCGGACGGCGAACCATAGGCGGAAGCCATGAGGATCACGGCCAAAAGAACCAATATTTTTCGTCTTATTGGTCTCCTGTTATTGAATTGCGTCAGTCCTTGCTTTACCTTGGGACGGTTCATTCTATTACCTTTTATGAGAACTCGCTTTCCATGAAACAATAATAACTCTCCCTGGTGGCGTCAAGTTAATTGTGTAAAATGATTTGGGTGCGGCTCTTTTGGAGCAAGGCCAAAGAGCTGGAATAATAGGCAGTTACACGTTTTGCAATCTCATGAAGGGGGACGCTGTTGGTTCCGATACAACTGGACAACCAGGGATAATAGAGATAGCTTTTCTTCATGCCCGGACAACCCAGACTTGATAGACCTGGCGCCTTGCATTATTTTGCGGGCCGTGGGATTGATGGAACACCAGCAAAAGGGGAGGCTCAAATGAAAGCAAATAAAATTGATCATATCTGTATTGCGGTCAAGAATCTGGATGAAGCTCGAAAAGTCTGGGAGCCGGTATTAGGCAAATCCAGGCCGGATGTCGAATACATAGATGAACCTGAAAAAATCAAGGTCGCCAGATACTGGGTGGGGGAAGTTGGTTTCGAACTAATGGAATCAACATCACCTGATGGAGATGTTGCCAAGTTTATCAAGGAAAGAGGTGAAGGCATCATGCTGATCAGTCTTAATGTTGACAACACCCGTGAGGCCATGGGTGAGCTGCAACAAAAAGACTATCCCTTTATTGGAGGCCCCCGACCGTTTCAGGATTGTGAATATGCTTTTGTTCACCCCAAAAAGATGAACGGCGTCTTGCTGGAACTCATTGACGATAAGGGCATAGAGTTCAAGGATCGTTAGTAATATTGA